>NZ_AP024545.1:2943585-3270651 GCF_018406605.1 Noviluteimonas caseinilytica
TCCCAGCGGAACAGGCGCGGCGCCGACATCGCGACGCGGCCGCTCGAGGCTTCCTTCTTCTTGCCGTTGGCGTCGAAGACCTGCTGCGTGAACGTGCCGTCCAGGCCCTTGAGGCCCTTTGCGAAGGCATTGAGGTCATCGCGCCCGCCGGCGGCGGCGGTGAACGACAGCGTCGCGGCGAGGCCGAAGGCGATCAGCTTGCGCATGGGGGATTCCTGGAGGATTGGACCGGGCGCGAGTGTGCCCGGCCCGGGCTGAATGCGCTCTCCACGCGCCGCGTCACTTCGGCGGTGGCGGTGCCAGCACGCTGCGGTCGCCGTTGTGCTCCGGCGGCGTGACCACGCCCGCGGCTTCCATCGCTTCGATCAGGCGCGCGGCGCGGTTGTAGCCGATCTTCAGGCGGCGTTGCACGCCGGAGATCGAGGCGCGGCGCGTCTCGGTGACGATGCGCACCGCTTCGTCGTACAGCGGATCGGACTCGTCCCCGCCCCCGCCGCCGGATTCCGGCAGGCCGGTCGCGCCGACGACGACGCCATCGCCCATCGTTTGCACTTCGTCGAGCACGCCTTCGATGTAATCGGGGCGGCCGCCGACCTGCTTGAGGTGTTCGACGACGCGATGCACTTCCTCGTCCGACACGAACGCGCCGTGCACGCGCTCGGGCATCGCGGTGCCCGGCGGGAGGTACAGCATGTCGCCGTGGCCGAGCAGTGTTTCCGCGCCCGACTGGTCGAGGATGGTGCGCGAGTCGATCTTGCTCGACACCTGGAACGCGATGCGCGTGGGGATGTTGGCCTTGATCAGGCCGGTGATGACATCCACCGACGGACGCTGCGTGGCGAGGATGAGATGGATGCCTGCCGCGCGCGCTTTCTGCGCCAGGCGCGCGATGAGTTCTTCGACCTTCTTGCCGACGATCATCATCATGTCGGCGAATTCGTCGATGAACACGACGATGAAGGGCAGCGGTTCCAGCGGACGCGGCGCTTCGCCGAGTTCGGGGTTCGGCTTGAACAGCGGATCCATCAGCGGCTGGCCCGCGTCGATGGCGTCCTTCACTTTCTTGTTGAAGCCGGCCAGGTTGCGCACGCCGACGGCGGACATGACCTTGTAGCGGCGTTCCATTTCGGCCACGCACCAGCGCAGGCCGTTGGCCGCTTCCTTCATGTCGGTGACGACCGGCGCGAGGAGATGCGGGATGCCCTGGTACACGGACAACTCGAGCATCTTCGGATCGATCATCAACATGCGGACGTCCTTCGCGGACGCCTTGTACAGCAGCGACAACACCATCGCGTTGACCGCGACGGATTTACCCGAGCCCGTGGTACCCGCCACCAGCAAGTGCGGCATGCGCTGCAGGTCGGCGACGGTGGGACGGCCGGCGATGTCCTTGCCGAGCGCCAGCGTGAGCGGGCTGGGCGACTTGTCGTATTCCTTCGAACGCAGCAGCTCGCTGAGGTAGATCATCTCGCGCGAGGTGTTCGGCGTTTCCAGGCCGACGACGGACTTGCCGGGGATCACGTCGACCACGCGCACCGACTTCACCGACAGGCCGCGCGCGATGTCCTTGTCGAGCGAGGAAATCTGGCTGACCTTGACGCCCGGTGCGGGCTCCAGTTCGAAGCGCGTGATCACCGGGCCCGGATACGCACCGACCACCTGCGCATCGATGCGGAAATCCTTGAGCTTGAATTCGATCTGGCGCGAGATCGTCTCGAGCGTTTCCTCGCTGTAGCCCTTCGGCTGCGGCTTGGGATCGTCGAGCAAGGCGAGCGGCGGAATGCCGGTGCCGTCGCCGACATGGAACAGCGGGATCTGCTGTTCGCGCTTGGCGCGGTCGCTCTTCTCCACGACGGGCGCCGGCGGCGGTTCGATCTTGACCGGTGCGCGTTTCGCACGCAGTTCGGTTTCGATCTTGCGCGTTTCTTCGCGCTCTTCGCGGAACGCACGCGCCTGCTGCCATTCGGCGGCCTGCTGCGAACTGCGGCGGAACAACGGCCCCAGCGCGAGCACCCACTGCCCGAGCTTGTCCATCACCGTGAGCCACGAGAGGCCGGTGGCGAGCGTGGTGGAAATCAGCAGCAACGCGACGAGGAAGAGATTGGCGCCGACGGGCCCGAACGCATGGAACAGCGAACGCCCGACGAGTTGTCCCAGGATGCCGCCGCTGCCCGCCGAGAAATCCGGCGCACCGCCAAGGCGCAGGTGCAGGAAGCCCGCCGCCGAAACGAGGAATCCCACGATGCCGACGAGCCGCAACGCAGGCCCGAGGTCGGCTTCGCCATCGCCGTCGCTGTCCATGCCGAACAACGCGATCCACGCGATGAGTCCCAGCATCAGCGGAAGCAGGAAGGCGACGAAACCGCAGAGGTACAACATGACGTCGGCGATCCACGCGCCGACGATGCCGCCGAAGTTGTGCAAGGGCGCCGTGACGCTGCCCGAATGCGACCAGCCCGGATCTTCCGGCGAATACGTGACCAGGCTGGCGAGCAGGTACAGCAGCAGGGGCGCGATGGCGATGAGGGCCAGGTCGCGCCAGAGCTTCTGCCGACGCGTGCCCCCGCCGGACGAAGGTGCGGCTGCACGCTTCGTCCTGCGTTGGGTCGCGCGTTCCGTGTCGGGACGTGCTGCTGCCACCGTACGATCCTGCCTTAAGGAAATCCCCTAGGGCCTTGATCCTACGTCAAAGTTTCATGTCCTGCAGCGCCGGATGCACGATCTTGCCGGCTTCGGTATTGATGCCGCGGACCAGGGCCTGGTTGTCGCGCCAGTTGCCCGAGGCAAGCTTGTTTACCCACGGCAGGATGGCCGCGCAGATCGCCTGCGAGCTGGTCTGCGGCACGGCGCCCGGCATGTTGGTGACGCAGAAGTGGGTGACGCCCTCTTCCACGTAGGTCGGTTCCTTCCAGGTGGTCGGACGCGAGGTTTCGAAGCAGCCGCCCTGGTCGATCGAGATGTCCACCACCACGCTGCCGTCCTGCATGCCCTTGAGCATCTCGCGGGTCAGCACGTGCGGCGCGCGGGCGCCGGTGACGAGCACCGCGCCGACGACGAGGTCGGCCGAGGCCACTTCGCGCGCGACGACGTCGGCGTACGGGTACAGCGTGGTCACGTTGTTGCCCAGCTGCATCATTTCTTCCATGCGGTCCTGGCGCATTTCGAACACGACCACGTTCGAACCGCCCGCCGCGGCGAGTTCCGCCGACGCGCGCCCGGCCTTGCCGCCGCCGAACACCACGACCTTGCCGCGCTCCGTCGACGGCAGGCCGCCGAGCAGCTTGCCCTTGCCGCCTTCGGGCTGGTGCAGCAGGTGCGTGCCGACCTGCACCGCGATCTTGCCGGCGATCACCGACATCGGCGCCAGCAGCGGCAGGTCGCCGTTGGGCAGCTCGACGGTTTCGAAGGCGACCGACGTCAGGCCGATGTCCAGCAGGCGCTTGGTCAGCGCGGGCTCGGCCGCCAGGTGCAGGTAGCAGAACAGCAGGTGGTCCTTGCGCAGCAGGGCCAGGTCGCCTTCGATCGGCTCCTTGACCTTCACGATGAGTTCGCCCTTTTCGTAGAGCGACTTCGCATCCGGGGCGATCTTGACGCCCAGCTGCGTGTACTGCTCGTCCTTGAAGCCGCTCTTCAGGCCCGCGCCCTGCTCCAGCCACACTTCGTGGCCACGCTTGACGAGGTCGCCCGCGGCGGCCGGCACGAGTGCCACGCGGCCTTCGAGGGTCTTGGTTTCCTTGGGTACGCCGATGCGCATCGTGATTCTCGATTGTCTTGGGTGGGGGACGGCGCGTTGCGCCATGGGGCGGTTGGACGCCTTGTGTCGAAGCGGGCCCGCCGCCATCCTGTTGCGCTTGAACGCATGGGACGGCGTGCCACGCCGGCCGCGAATCTTACTTTGGACCCCCACTGCATGACCACTTCCAAGCACTGCCGCCTGCTCATCCTCGGTTCCGGCCCCGCCGGCTGGACCGCCGCCGTCTATGCCGCGCGCGGCAACCTCCACCCGGTGGTGATCACCGGCCTGCAGCAGGGCGGCCAGCTGATGACGACCACCGAGGTCGACAACTGGCCCGGCGATGCGCACGGCCTGATGGGCCCGGCGCTGATGGAGCGCATGCAGGCGCACGCCGAGCGCTTCGAAGCCGAAGTCATCTTCGACCACATCCACACGGCCGACCTGTCGCAGCGGCCGTTCCGCCTGAAGGGCGACGCCGGCGAATACACCGCCGATGCGCTGATCATCTCCACCGGCGCCACCGCGAAGTACCTGGGGCTGGAATCGGAACAGCACTACCTCGGGCGCGGCGTCTCGGCGTGCGCGACGTGCGACGGGTTCTTCTTCAAGGACATGGACGTGGCGGTGGTCGGCGGCGGCAACACCGCGGTCGAGGAAGCGCTGTACCTGTCCAACATCGCGCGCAAGGTCTACATCGTGCATCGCCGCGACACGCTGCGCGCCGAGAAGATCATGCAGGACAAGCTGTTCGCGAAGATCCAGTCCGGCAAGATCGTGCCGGTGTGGCACCACGTGGTCGAGGAAGTCGTCGGCAACGATGCGGGCGTGACCGGCCTGAAGGTGAAGTCCACGCAGGACGGCACCTCGCAGGTGCTCGACATCCACGGCCTGTTCGTCGCGATCGGCCACACGCCCAACACCTCGTTGTTCGAAGGCCAGCTGGCGATGAACAACGGCTACCTCGAGATCCGTTCGGGCCTGTCGGGCATGGCGACGCAGACGTCGGTGCCGGGCGTGTTCGCCGCGGGCGACGTGGCCGACCAGGTGTATCGCCAGGCGGTGACGTCGGCGGGCTTCGGGTGCATGGCCGCGCTGGATGCCGAGAAGTTCCTCGACAAGGAAAGTTGATGGCGCAAGCGCGCATCTTCGGCGCGCTTGGATCCGTCCCCGCGGCGCAGTGGGATGCGCTGCACGATGGCGGCAATCCGTTCGTTTCGCATGCGTTCCTCGCCGGGCTGGAAGACACCGGATGCCTGCGTCCGACCTACGGTTGGACGCCATGCCACGTGGGGGTGTTCGAAGGCGACGCCCTCATCGCCGCCGCGCCCGGTTACCGCAAGCGCAACTCGCACGGCGAATTCGTGTTCGACCATGCCTGGGCACAGGCCTACGCGCGGCACGGATTGCACTACTTCCCGAAATGGCTGGGCGCGGTGCCGTACACGCCGGTGACCGGGCCGCGCCTGCTGGCGCGCGATGATGCGGCACGCGCGGCGCTGGTCTCGGCGATCGTCGGGTTCACGCGCGACGCCGGCTGGTCGTCCGCGCACGTGAACTTCCATCGCGACGACGAAGCCGCGGCGTTCGACGACACATGGATCCCGCGCATCGACGTGCAGTACCACTGGCGCAACTTCGGCGGCTGGCGCACGTTCGATGATTACCTCGGCGCGATGGACCACAAGCACCGCAAGAACATCCGCCAGGAACGCGCGAAGCTGGCGCGGCACGGCGTCGGATTCCGCGTGGTGCACGGCGACGAAGCGAGCGAGGCCGACCTCGCGGCGATGCACGGCTTCTACCTGCAGACCTTCCACGAATACGGCAACACGCCGGCGCTGACGCTCGAGTTCCTGCGCCATCTCGCGCGCACCATGCCGCGCGCGCTCGTGCTGGTGCTCGGCGAACGCGACGGCGAAGCGATCGCCGGTGCCCTCTGCCTGCGGGGTGGCGACACGCTGTACGGGCGCTACTGGGGCGCGAACGAACTGCTGCCCGGCGTGCATTTCGAAACCTGCTACTACCAGGGCATCGACTACTGCCTGCGCGAAGGCCTCACGCGCTTCGAGCCCGGTGCGCAGGGCGAACACAAGCTCGCGCGCGGTTTCCTGCCGACGCTGGTGCACAGCCGGCACTGGATCGCCGATCCGGATTTCGCCGCGGCGATCCGCCCGTGGTGCGCGGAGGAAGCGGCGTCGGTGCGCGGATACCAGGCGGCACTCGACGCGCATTCGCCGTTTCGCGCGGGCACCGGCGCATGAGTGCGCACGCCCCGGTGATGCTCGGCCCGGGCATCCCCTTCCCGCCCGCGGACCACGCGCTCGAAGATCCCAACGGCTTGCTCGCGATCGGCGGCGACCTGTCGCCCGGGCGCTTGCTCGATGCGTACCGGCACGGGATTTTCCCGTGGTATTCCGCGGGGCAACCGATCCTGTGGTGGTCGCCGGATCCGCGCATGGTGTTCCACACCGATCGCGTGCGGTTGTCGTCGCGCTTCCGGCGCACGTTGCGCCATTCGACGTGGCGCGTGCGCGCGGATACGCGTTTCGACGACGTCGTCGACGCCTGCGCCCGCATCCCGCGCCCCGGCCAGCGCGGTACGTGGATCACGCCGGCGATGCGTCGCGCCTACGGGGAATTGCATCGCCTGGGGCATGCGCACAGCGTCGAAGTGCTCGACGGCGACCGGCTGGTGGGGGGCATCTACGGCGTGGCGATCGGCGCGATGGTGTTCGGCGAAAGCATGTTCAGCGCCGAATCGGGCGGATCGAAAGTCGCGCTGGCCGCCCTCGCCCGCGCCCTGCATGCGTGGGGATACCCGCTGATCGACGCGCAGGTGGAGAACGACCACCTGCCGACATTGGGCGCGCAATCGCTGCCGCGGCAGGCCTTCCTCGACCGCGTGCAGGCCCTGGTGCAGGCCCCGGAATCCCCGGGCGCATGGACCGATCGCTTCGGCACCCTGCCCGCCGCCGACCTCGCCCGCTGACCCGCGGGTCTGAACCCCGGGGCGGCCGCCCGCTTTCCCCGCCCTCCCCCGGCGTGCCAGAATGCGCGACTTTGCGGGCGGCCCATCGCCGCCCCGCGCTCTCATCCAGGAAACAAATGGCCAAAGACGATGTCATCGAGTTCGAAGGGACGGTCACCGAAACCCTTCCGAACACCATGTTCCGGGTGAAGCTCGAGAACGGCCACGAGATCATCGCCCACATCTCCGGGCGCATGCGGAAGAACTACATCCGCATCCTCACCGGCGACAAGGTCAAGGTCGAAATGACGCCCTACGACCTGACCAAGGGGCGCATCACGTATCGCATGAAGTAATGTGCGCTAAGTGATTGAAAAAAAAGGCGGCCACTGGCCGCCTTTTTCGTTTACGAGTATCGCTGCGCGCTTACACCGTCACCGGCAGCAGCTTTTCCGGCTCCGGCGAGGCCTCGACGTACAACTCGCCATCGCGCACGTCGATGTTGACCCGGCCGCCGCCCACCAGCTTGCCGAACAGCAGTTCGTCCGCCAGCGGCCGCTTGATCTTGTCCTGGATCACGCGGGCCATCGGGCGTGCGCCCATCAGCGGGTCGAAGCCGTGCTGCGCCAGCCAGTCGCGCGCGGCCGGCGTGGCCGACAGCGAGACGTTCTTGTCGTGCAGCTGCACTTCGAGCTCGATCAGGAACTTGTCCACCACGCGCAGGATGTGGTCGAAGCCCAGCGCCTGGAACTGCACCACCGCATCGAGGCGGTTGCGGAATTCCGGGCTGAAGCCGCGGCGGATCGCTTCCATCGCATCCGTGCTGTGGTCCTGGCGGGTGAAGCCGATCGTGCGACGCGCGGCCTGTGCCGCACCGGCGTTGGTGGTCATCACCACGATCACGTTCTTGAAGTTGGCTTCGCGCCCGTTGGTGTCGGTGAGCGTGCCGCGGTCCATGACCTGCAACAGGATGTTGAAGATGTCCGGATGCGCCTTCTCGACTTCGTCGAGCAGCAGCACGCAGTGCGGCGTCTTGACGATCTTCTCCGTCAGCAGGCCGCCCTGGTCGAAACCGACGTAACCCGGGGGCGCGCCGATCAGGCGACTGACCGAATGCGGCTCCATGTATTCGGACATGTCGAAGCGGACGAGCTCGATGCCCAACTGCAGCGCGAGCTGCCGCGTGACTTCGGTCTTGCCCACGCCGGTAGGGCCGGCGAACAGGAAGTTGCCGATCGGCTTGTCGGGATTTCCGAGGCCCGAGCGCGCGAGCTTGATGGCCGAGACCAGGGTGTCGATCGCCGGGTCCTGCCCGAAGATCACCATCTTCAAGTTGCGGTCGAGGTTCTTCAGCACGTCCTTGTCCGACGCGCTGACCTGCTTGGCCGGGATGCGCGCCATCTTGGCCACGATCGTTTCGATCTCTTCGACATCGATCAGCGACTTGCGCACGGCGGCCGGCAGCAACCGCTGGCGCGCGCCGGCTTCGTCGATGACGTCGATGGCCTTGTCGGGCAGCAGGCGGTCGCCGATGTGCTTGACCGACAGGTCCACCGCGGCCTGCAGCGCTTCGTCGGCGTAGGTGACGCCGTGGTGCGATTCGTAGCGCGGCTTGAGGCCCTGCAGGATCTCGAAGGTCTCGCCCACCGTCGGCTCGACGATGTCGATCTTCTGGAAGCGCCGCGCGAGCGCGCGGTCCTTCTCGAAGATGCCGCGGTATTCCTGGAACGTGGTGGACCCGATGCAGCGCAGTTCGCCCGAGGCGAGCACCGGCTTGATCAGGTTGGACGCGTCCATCGTGCCGCCGGACGCGGAGCCCGCGCCGATGATCGTGTGGATTTCGTCGATGAAGAGGATCGCGCCCGGGTGCTTCTTCAGCTGCGCGAGCACCGCCTTCAGGCGCTTCTCGAAATCGCCGCGGTACTTGGTGCCCGCGACCAGCGCGCCGAGGTCCAGCGCGTAGATGACGGCATCGGCCAGCACTTCCGGCACGTTGCCTTCGACGATGCGCTTGGCCAGGCCCTCGGCGAGCGCCGTCTTGCCCACGCCGGCTTCGCCGACGTAGAGCGGGTTGTTCTTGCGGCGGCGGCACAGCACCTGGATGGTGCGTTCCACTTCGTCGCTGCGGCCGACGAGCGGATCGATCTTGCCGGCGAGCGCGAGGTCGTTGAGGTTGGACGCGAACTCGGCGAGCGCGTCGCCCTTGTGTTCGCTTTCCTCGCCCTGCTTGGCCTCGTCCTGCTGCGGCGATTCCTCGCCTTCGCCCTGGCGCGTGATGCCGTGCGACAGGTAGTTGACGACGTCCAGGCGCGTGACGTCCTGCTGGTTCAGGAAATAGACGGCGTGCGAATCCTTCTCGCCGTAGATGGCGACCAGCACGTTGGCGCCGGTGACTTCCTTCTTGCCGGAGGACTGCACGTGGTAGACGGCGCGCTGCAGCACGCGCTGGAAGCCCAGCGTGGGTTGCGTGTCGCGGCCGTCGTCGTCGGCAAGGCGCGCCACCGAGGTTTCGATGGCCTTGTCGAGTTCGTGGCGCAGGCGGGGGAAATCCGCGCCGATGGCCTTGAGGACGGCCTCGGCGGAGGGGTTGTCGAGCAGCGCGAGGAGCAGGTGCTCGACGGTCATGAACTCATGACGCGCTTCGCGTGCCCGCTTGTAACACTGGCCGATGGTCTGCTCGAGATCCTTGCTGAACATGGTGCGTTGGCCTCCGAAGACTTGGCCGTTGGTGACTGTTCCCCGAGATGGGGGTGCAACCGACCATTTCCAGCCCTTCAATACCGCGACTCACATACGCCGTTTACGCCTTTTCCATGGTGCACAGCAAGGGGTGTTGGTTGACCCGTGCGTATTCGTTGACCTGTGCCACCTTCGACTCTGCGACGTCGCGCGTGAACACGCCGCAGACGCCGCGCCCGCGGGTGTGGACGTGCAGCATCACCTGGGTCGCCTTTTCGAGGTTCATGGCGAAAAACCGCATCAGGACGTCCACGACGAAGTCCATCGGCGTGTAGTCGTCGTTGAGGAGGAGGACGGAATACAGGGGCGGACGCGCGGTTTCCGGCTTGCTGGTCTCGACCATCGCGCCGTGGTCGCGTTCGTGTTCGTGCTTGCGGGCCATGGACGGGATTATAGGGAAGCGTCGTGGACGACCGGCAGCCGTGTCGCCACAATGCCCGAACACACAGGGGACCCATCCACATGCGCCATGCCAAGCCGTTGACCTTGCACGCCTGCATCCTCACTTGTGGCCTGGGCCTGGCGTTGTCCGCCGGCCCTGCCGTGGCCAAGGACCCGCCCAAGCCGGACCTGAAGGTCACGGCGCAGCTGGACGCGGCCGGCATGTCGTACCAGGTGGACGAGGAAGGCGACTACAAGATGGTGTTCGAGATGGAGGACAAGCGGACGCAGGTGGTGTTCCTCCGCGCGCCGGTGGAAACCTTCGGCAAGCGCCGCATCCGCGAGATCTGGTCGCCGGCCTACAAGGCCGAGGCCGACGGGCAGGTCCCGATGGACGTCGCCAATCGCCTGCTCGACGCCACCATGGCCAACAAGATCGGCGCCTGGGCGGCCGAAGGCGACGTGGCGGTGTTCGTCGTGAAGATCGACGCCGACGCCCCCGCCGCAGAATTGCGTGAAACCATCGAAGCCGCGGCCGACACCGCCGATGCGATGGAAAACGAACTCACCCCCGGCAAGGACGACTTCTGAGTGAGCTACCGCGAGGGCCGCTTCTGGCAACCCGACGTCACCGTGGCCACGATCGTGGTCCGCGACGGGCGCCTGCTGGTCGTCGAGGAACGCGTCAACGGCCAGCTCGTGCTCAACCAGCCCGCCGGGCACCTGGAACCGGATGAAAGCCTGGTCGAGGCCGCGCTGCGCGAAACGCGCGAGGAAACCGGTTGGGACGTGCGCCTCACCGGGTTCGTCGGTGCGTACCAGTGGAAGGCCGAGACCGGCCGCCACTACCTGCGCTTCGCGTTCTCCGCCGAACCCGAACGCCACGATCCCGACCGCAAGCTCGACACCGGCATCGAACGCGCGCTGTGGATGACGCCCGCCGAACTCGACGCCGCCCGCGACCGCCATCGCAGCCCGCTGGTGTGGCGCGCGGTCGCCGACCACCTCGCCGGCCGCCGCCATCCGCTGTCGATGGTCCAGCAGCTGGCGTGAGCGTTCGGCCGCACTGCGCATGACCCAGGTCCGCACCATCGTCGGCATGTCCGGCGGCGTCGATTCGTCGGTCGCCGCGCTGTTGCTGCGCGACGCGGGCGAACCGATCGCGGGCTTGTTCATGCAGAACTGGGCCGACGACGGCAGCGGCGACTGCCGGGCCGATGACGATCGCCGCGATGCGGTCGCGGTGTGCGGACGCCTGGGCCTGCCGATCCACTTCCGCGATTTCTCGGGCGAATACTGGGACGGCGTGTTCTCGCACTTCCTCGCCGAATACGCCGCGGGCCGCACGCCGAACCCCGACGTGCTGTGCAACCGCGAGATCAAGTTCAAGCATTTCCTCGACGCCGCGCATGCGCTGGGCGCCGAGCGCATCGCCACCGGGCACTACGCGCGCGTGGCGATCCAGGGCGGCCGCGCGCAGTTGCTGCGCGCCGTGGATCGCAACAAGGACCAGAGTTACTTCCTGCACCAGCTCGGGCAGGCGCAGTTGTCGCAGACGGTGTTCCCGCTGGGCGAACTGGAGAAGGACGCCGTGCGCCGCATCGCGCGCGAGGCCAACCTGCCGACGCACGCGAAGAAGGACTCCACCGGCATCTGCTTCATCGGCGAACGGGACTTTCGCGAATTCCTCGCGCGCTACCTCCCCGCCACGCCGGGCGAAATCCGGGATCCCTCCGGTGCCGTGGTCGGCGAACATCCCGGCGTGTTCTTCTTCACCCTCGGACAGCGCGAAGGCCTGCACATCGGCGGCGTGCGCGGGCGCGCGGCGGCGCCGTGGTACGTGGTGGGCAAGGACGTCGCCACGAATGTATTGGTCGTCGACCAGGGCAGCGACAGTCGTTTCCTGCAATCCGATCGCCTGTGGTCCGAGCCCGCGCACTGGATCGCCGGCGCCCCGCCCGCCACGCGCTTCACCTGCACCGCGCAGACGCGCTATCGCCAGCGCGAAGAGCCCTGCACGGTGACGGTGGAAAGCGACGGATCGGTGGCCGTCGCGTTCGATCGGCCGCAGCGCGCTGTCACGCCGGGACAATCGCTCGTGCTGTACGACGGGGATGCGTGCCTCGGGGGTGCGATCATCCTGCGCACCGACGCCCCCCTCGATCCTTCCTTCCCCCGGGAGTTCCACGCCGCATGAGCCCAGCCGCCAATCCGCTCGACGATCGCGCCATCGCCCTCGCCGGCCTCGTGCAGGCGTTGCGCCAGGTGCGCCAGATCGCCGAAACCGGCCAGGCCGACAGCGCCGTGCTGCAGACGGCGCTCGACAGCGTGTTCCGCATCGACGCCACCTCGCCGCTGGAGATCTACGGCAACGCGCACGCCGTCGCGCCCGGGATGCAGTTGCTGTTCGACTATTTCGCCAACGAAGGCGATGCGAAGGATGCGTTGCTGCCGCGCCTGGCGCTGTCGGTGATGCAGCTGGAACGCCGCTTCGTGCGCGAAGGCGCCACCGCGACGAAAGTGCAGGAAGGCCTGCTCGCGCTCGCGCCCACCGCCGAGCGCCTCGGCAGCACCCATCCCGACGTGCTGGCCTCGCTCGGCACCCTGTACGCCGATACCGTCAGTCACCTGCGTCCGCGCGTGATGGTCCAGGGCAACCCGCATTACCTCGGCCAGGCGGCCATCGTTTCGGAAATCCGCGCCGTGCTGCTCGCGGCGCTGCGCTCGGCGGTGCTGTGGCGGCAAATGGGCGGCAGCCTGTGGGATTTCCTGCTCCGCCGGCGCGCGCTGGTGGGCGCGGTGCAATCGCACCTGCGACTCTGAACCGGGGCGCGCGGGGACCGCGCGTAAACCCAAATTTGGGAACCGACGGTTCGATCCGGCATAATTCGCGGGCTCAGCGACGCCCTTTCCGTGGTTTTCCCGCGGATCGCAGGCCGCCCCCACTCGCACGCCCCACGGAGCCCCACGCATGGCCGACTCCTTCGCCACCCGCGCCCAACTCGACGTCAACGGCAAGTCGCTGACGTATTACAGCCTGCCGCGCCTGTCGCCGCGCTTCGACCTGTCGAAGCTGCCCTACTCGATGAAGATCCTCCTCGAGAATCTGCTGCGCCACGAAGACGGCGTGACCGTCACCGCCGAACACATCGAAGCGGTCGCGACGTGGGACGCCAAGGGCGACGACGAAACCGAAATCGCATTCATGCCCGCGCGCGTGGTGCTGCAGGACTTCACCGGCGTGCCGTGCGTGGTCGACCTGGCCGCGATGCGCGACGCCGTCACCAAGCTCGGCGGCGACGCCAACCGCATCAACCCGCTGATCCCGTCGGAACTGGTCATCGACCACTCGGTGCAGGTCGACGTGTTCGGCCGCGCCGATGCGCTGGAACTCAACGGCAAGATCGAATTCGAGCGCAACCTGGAGCGTTACAGCTTCCTGCGCTGGGGCCAGAAGGCGCTGCGCAACTTCAAGGTGGTGCCGCCCAACACCGGCATCGTGCACCAGGTGAACCTCGAGAACCTGGCGCGCGTGGTGGTGGAACGCGAAGTCACCAACATCGACGGCACGACCGAACTGCAGGCGTTCCCGGACACCGTGTTCGGCACCGACTCGCACACCACGATGATCAACGGCATCGGCGTGCTGGGCTGGGGCGTCGGCGGCATCGAAGCGGAGGCGGCGATGCTCGGCCAGCCGTCCTCGATGCTCATCCCGCAGGTCGTCGGCTTCAAGCTGACGGGCAAGCTGCCGGAAGGCACCACCGCCACCGACCTCGTGCTCACCGTGACGCAGATGCTCCGCGCGCTCGGCGTGGTCGGCAAGTTCGTCGAGTTCTACGGCGACGGCCTGCAGCACCTGCCGCTCGCCGACCGCGCGACGATCGCCAACATGGCGCCGGAATACGGCGCGACGTGCGGCATCTTCCCGATCGACAACGAAGCGCTCACCTACATGCGCCTGTCGGGCCGCAGCGAAGAACAGATCGCGCTCGTCGAGGCTTACGCGAAGGCGCAGGGCATGTGGCACGACGCGGCCACGCCGCACGCCACGTACTCGGCCACGCTCGAGCTGGACCTCGGCGACGTCAAGCCCTCGCTCGCCGGCCCGAAGCGTCCGCAGGACCGCGTGCTGCTCGAGAAGGTGAAGGACAACTTCCACGCCAACCTCGAAGGCCTCACCGCCACGCGCGGCGCGAAGAAGAACGAACTCGTGCGCATGGACGCCGAGGGCGGCGACCAGCCGCAGGCCGAACACCTCGCCGCCAGCCCGAAGTCGAAGATCCGCATCCAGGACCAGGATTGCGAACTTACCGACGGCTCCGTGGTCATCGCCGCGATCACCTCGTGCACCAACACGTCCAACCCGGCGGTGATGCTGGGTGCGGGCCTGCTCGCGCGCAACGCGGTGAAGCTGGGCCTGAAGGTCAAGCCGTGGGTGAAGACTTCGCTCGGCCCGGGTTCGCTGGTGGTCACCGATTACCTCAAGAAGGCCGGCGTGCTGGCAGACCTGGAGAAGCTCGGCTTCTTCGTCGTCGGCTATGGCTGCACCACGTGCATCGGCAACTCCGGCCCGCTGCCGGACGAAGTCTCGCGCGGCATCGCGGAGAACGAACTGGTCGTCGGTTCGGTGTTGTCGGGCAACCGGAACTTCGAAGGCCGCGTGCATCCCGAAGTGAAGATGAACTACCTCGCCTCCCCGCCGCTGGTGGTCGCCTACGCGCTCGCCGGCACGGTGGACATCGACATGACGAAGGAACCGCTCGGCCGCACGCCGGACGGCAAGGACGTCTTCCTGCGCGACCTGTGGCCGACCAACAAGGAAATCGGCGACACCATCGCCGCCACCGTGGGCCCGGAACTGTTCGCGCAGAACTACGCCGACGTGTTCAAGGGCGATTCGCGCTGGAACCAGATCGCTTCGCCCGATGGCGCGGCGTACGCGTGGGACGCAAAGTCGACCTACATCAAGAATCCGCCGTACTTCGACGGCATGACGATGGAAGTCGGCCACATCGCCGACATCCACGGCGCGCGCGTGCTCGGCCTGTTCGGTGATTCGATCACCACCGACCACATCTCGCCGGCCGGCAACATCAAGAAGGATTCGCCGGCGGGCCGCTTCCTGCAGGAACGCGGCGTGCAGCCGGCGGACTTCAACAGCTACGGTTCGCGCCGCGGCAACGACGACGTCATGGTGCGCGGCACCTTCGCCAACATCCGCATCAAGAACCTGATGTTCGGCGGCGAAGAAGGCGGCAACACGCTGTACTTCGACAAGCGCGGCGCGGAAGGCGAAAAGCTCGCCATCTACGACGCGGCGATGAAGTACAAGGCCGACGGCGTGCCGCTGGTGGTGTTCGCGGGCAAGGAATACGGCACCGGTTCGTCGCGCGACTGGGCGGCCAAGGGCACCAACCTGCTGGGCGTCAAGGCCGTGGTGGCCGAAAGCTTCGAGCGCATCCACCGCTCCAACCTGGTCGGCATGGGCGTGCTGCCGTTGCAGTTCATGGACGGCCAGAACGCGAAGTCGCTGGGCCTCACCGGCGCCGAGACGTTCGACATCACCGGCCTGGACGACGGCAAGGCGCGCACCGCCACCGTCGTCGCGCGCGGCCCCGATGGCGAGAAGCGCTTCGACGTGCGCGTGCTGCTGCTGACGCCGAAGGAAGTCGAGTACTTCCGCAACGGCGGCATCCTGCATTACGTGCTGCGCCAGCTGGCGTCCAAGAAAGCGGCGTAAGCCAACGCACGCAAGATCGGGAAAGGCGGCTCCGGCCGCCTTTTTCGTTTCAGGACTTCGGCGCCCACTCCGCGCTCACCAGCTTCCAGTCGCCGCCCACCCTGCGCCAGCCGGTGGTGACATCGAACACCTGGCCCGAATCGGGCAGCAGGCCGCCCGCGCCGCCGGTCACCGCCGCGGTGAACTTCACCGTGGCGCCCTCCCCTTGCATCGCGATGTCCATTGGGCCGAACGTCGCGCCCACCGTGCGGTTGCGCAGGAAGATCACCTGCGCGAACCGCTTGGCCTGCGTGCGATCCATCCCGTCGGGTCCGATGAAATCGTCCGCGAGCCCGTCGGCCAGCGCGCCGGCATCGCGCGCTTCGATCGCCGACTGCATCGTTGCGATGTCGCGCCGCAATGCGACTTCCGGGGCATCGCGCTTGCACCCCGCGATGGCGACGGCGAGCGACAATGCGATCAACAAGGTGCGCAGGACAGCTGGCATCGCAATCTCCCGGAGGCTGCCGGCAAGGCTAATCCAGCGCCTTGCCAGCCTGTAGTGCCTATGCTCCAATCGGCCGCGACCGTACGGCAGCGGATTTTCCTGCGCCTTCCGGCACCGTCAGCAGTAGATCCCGGGGAGATCGCAGCATGCAGGTTGAACGTCCGTGGCTGTCCAGTTATCCGCAGGGCGTGCCCGCGGAGATCGATGTCGACGAATTCCCGTCGATCGTCTCCGTGCTGCAGTCCTCGCTGGAGAAATTCCGCGACCGGCCCGCGTTCGCCAACCTCGGCAAGGTGATCACCTACGCCGAGATCGATCGCCTCAGCCAGCAGTTCGCCGCCTACCTGCTGGGCGAGCTCAAGCTCAAGAAGGGCGATCGCGTCGCGATCATGATGCCCAACTGCCTGCAGTACCCCATCGCCACCTTCGGCGTGCTGCGCGCGGGCCTCACCGTCGTCAACACCAATCCGATGTACACGGCACGCGAGCTCAAGCACCAGCTTGAAGACTCCGGCGCCAGCGTGCTGGTCGTGCTCGACAACTTCGGCGCCGTCGTCCAGGAAGTGCTTGCGGAAACGCAGGTGCGCCAGGTGGTCACCACGGGCCTGGGCGACATGCTCGGTTTCCCGAAGGGCCCGCTGGTCAATTTCGTGCTGCGCCACGTCAAGAAGATGGTGCCGGACTATTCGCTGCCGGGCGCCATCCGCTTCCGCGATGCGCTCACCCTCGGCCAGATGCATCCGCTGCCGCAGGTGGCCATCGATGCCGAAGACCTCGCCTTCCTGCAGTACACCGGCGGCACCACCGGCGTTGCGAAGGGCGCGATGCTCACGCACCGCAACCTCGTGGCCAACATGCAGCAGGCCGCGGCGTGGATCGGCACCAACGTGCGCTATGGCGAAGAATTGATCATCACCGCGTTGCCGCTGTACCACATCTTCGCGTTGACGGCGAACGGCCTGGTCTTCATGAAGTTCGGCGGCCTCAATTACCTGATCACCAATCCGCGCGACATGCCCGCGTTCGTGAAGGAACTCAAGAAAGTCCCCTTCACCGCCATCACCGGCGTCAACACGCTGTTCAACGGGTTGCTCAACACGCCGGGCTTCGACTCGATCGACTTCTCGCGCCTGCACCTCACCCTCGGCGGCGGCATGGCCGTGCAGCGCGCGGTGGCCGAGCGCTGGAAGAAGATCACCGGCGTCACCCTGGTCGAGGCCTACGGCCTGACCGAAACCTCGCCCGCCGCGTGCATCAACCCGATGGACCTGGCCGAGTACAACGGCTCGATCGGCCTGCCCGTCCCGTCCACCGATGCGTGCCTGAAGGACGAATCCGGCAACCGCGTCGCCCAGGGCGAAGTCGGCGAGCTGTGCATCAAGGGCCCGCAGGTCATGAAGGGCTACTGGCAGCGGCCGGACGAAACGGCCAACGTCATGGACGCCGAAGGCTGGCTGCACACCGGCGACATGGCGAAGATGGACGAGAAGGGTTTCTTCTACATCGTGGACCGGAAGAAGGACATGATCCTGGTGTCCGGCTTCAATGTTTATCCCAACGAAGTGGAAGACGTGATCGCGATGCTTCCCGGGGTCCTGGAAGTCGGCGCGGTCGGCGTGCCGGACGAGAAGTCCGGCGAGGCGGTCAAGGTGGTCATCGTCCGCAAGGACCCCAACCTCACCGCCGAAGAGGTCAAGGCGCACGCCAAGGAAAACCTCACCGGCTACAAGCAGCCGAAGTACGTGGAGTTCCGCACCGAGCTGCCGAAGACCAACGTGGGCAAGATCCTGCGTCGCGAACTGCGCGGACCCACGCCCGCGGCCTGATTCTTGCATCGGTTTCCAGTGACCGAATCATGGGGTGACCGCTCGTCGCCCCGTGACTGTAAACGCTTGCATTTTCACTCGGTCCTCGCGCCAGCCGGGGTGTAGCATCCCCCACGTGGGCTATTGCCCGCCCGCTGCCCACCCCTGTTCGCGGACGGGTTCCCAAGGGGAACGACCATGAGCAACATCGAGAAGCTGCAGCGCAGCTCCCGCTTTCCCACCATGCGTGTGGAATCCGAACCGAGCGGCGCCAGTCATTGGCTGTACATGCACGCAGACGCCGGCACCGGCATTCGTCCTTGTTTCCGTACGGAACTCATGGACGAAATGTGGCGCTTCCTGAACAGCATCACGCTGACCAAGAACCAGCGCCGCCCGGGCGTCATGCGCCATGTCGTGCTCGCCTCGGACGCCCCCGCGTTCAACCTCGGCGGCGACCTCGAACTGTTTGCCCGCCTCATCCGCGACAACAACCGCGAACAGCTGCTCGGTTACGCACGCAAGTGCATCGACGGCGTGCACCACTTCCACACGGGCCTGGGCGGCGACGTCCGCACCATCGCGCTGGTCCAGGGCGACGCGCTCGGCGGCGGCATGGAACTCGCGCTGTCCTGCCACACCATCGTGGCCGAGCAAGGCGTGGGCATGGGCCTGCCGGAAGTGCTGTTCGGTCTGTTCCCGGGCATGGGCGCCTATTCGTTCCTCTGCAAGCGCGTGTCGCCGCAACTGGCCGAAAAGATGATCCTCAGCGGCGAGATCTATTCCTCCGACGAACTGCACAAGATGGGCGTGGTCGACATCCTCGTGCCGAAGGGCGAAGGCGCCTCCGCGGTGCAGGACCTCATCCGCAACCAGCAGCGTTCGCCGCATGCGCACCTGGCGCTCAACCAGTGCCGCGCGATCGCGCAGCCGGTGGGCTACGACGAGCTGATGGGCATCACCGAAGTGTGGGTGGATACGGCGCTGGCGCTGGGCGATCGCTCGCTCAAGACCATGGACCGCATCGTCCGCGCGCAGGAACGTCGCTCCGGGGCGGAAGTGGCCGCGTAACGTCAGTCGGGATCGATGTGGAACTGCTGTAGGAAAGACCCGCCTGCGTAATGCAGGCGTCAGCCGTTTTCGTTGTCGCGCGCGGCTTTGTGTCCGCGCGCGTCCAGCGCTGCGCGCCCCTGCGCCATGCGTTCGCGCAACACCGCGAACCGCGCGCGCCATTCCCGCGTGAGCTGCCATTCCGGCAGCCGCATCCATTCGCTGCTGGCCGCGGCCAGCCGCACCAGGCCCAGGTTGCTCGACACGCCCTTCAGCGCGTGCGCGTGGTCGCGGACCTGCGCCCATTCGCCGGCTTCGCCGGATTTCTCCAGCGACGCCAGGCACGCCTCGGCGTCCCGCAGGCATTGCTGGATGAATTCGCGCACGAACGATTCACCCATGCCGAGCGATCCGAGTTCCTCGAGCACGCCCGGATCGAAGTCGTCCTCGCCCATCGGCAATTCCACGCGTGCGTTCGCGGCCGTGGTGGACGAGGCCTGCCCGCTCGTGGCCACCTCGGCCAGGGTATCGAGCAGGCGCGCCGCCACGATGGGCTTGGGCAGGAACGCGCGGGCACCGGCCTGCGCGCATTGCTGGATCGCTTCGGGCGTGACGTCGGCGGTGAGCACGATCACCGGCGTGCGCTTGCCGCCGCCGGCTTCCATGACGCGCAATTCGCGCAGCAGGTCCAGGCCGCTGACGCCGGGCATGTGCAGGTCGACGATCGCCGCATCGAAGCTGTTGGCGGCCAGCGCGTCGAGCACCTGTTCGCCATCGTCCACGCTCACCACGCGGTGCCCCGCCTTCTGCAGCAGGCGCTGCAGCACCATGCGGTTGGCGGCGTGGTCGTCGGCGATCAGCAAGTCCAGCGTGCGCACGCGCGCGCGGTGGCGCAGGAACGGATCGCCGAACGCGATGACGTTGGCGCCCGTCTCGTTGCCGTAGGACACCGGCGCCGGCGACGGTGCTTCGGCTTCGCGCGGCACGCCGACCGGTTGCGCCACGAACGGCACGAGGTCGAACGGCAGTTCCACCCAGAAGCGGCTGCCCCGCATTTCCGAGCTCTCGAAGCCGATGCTGCCGCCCATCGCTTCGGTCAGGCCCTTGGCGATCGTGGTGCCCAGGCCCGTGCCGCCGTAACGGCGCGACAGGCTGGCGTCGGCCTGCTCGAAGGCTTCGAACAACCGCGCGCGCGCCGCGGCCGGGATGCCGATGCCGGTATCGATCACGGTGAAGCGCAGGCGCACCTTGTGGTCTTCGGCGTGCGCGAGCGCGACGTCGAGCTTCACCGAGCCTTCGTCGGTGAACTTGATCGCGTTGCCCGCCAGGTTGATCAGCACCTGACGCACGTGGCCGGCGTCGCCGACCAGGCGTTCGGGCACGTCGGGCGCGACCTTGAGGATGTAGTCGATGCGCTTGTTGCGCGCGGTGGGCTGCAGGATCGCGCCGATGTTGCCGAGCAGTTCGTGCAGCGAGAACTCGACCGTGTGCAGCTTGAGCTTGCCCGCCTCGATCGCCGAGATGTCCAGCACGTCCTCGACCAGCGACAGCAGCGAGCGCGTGGAGGCCTGGATCGTGTTGAGGCATTCGCGCTGTTCGCTGTCCAGGCGCGTGGTGGCGAGCAGTTCCGACATGCCCGCCAGGCCGTTGAGCGGCGTGCGGAACTCGTGGCTCATGTTCGCCAGGAACGTGCTCTTGGCTTCGTTGGCGCGGCGCGCTTCCTCGGTGGCGCGCGTCAACGCGCGCAGCAGGCCCGACAGGTACAGCGGCACTGCGACCAGGCCGAGCAGCAAACCCAGGCCCAGCGTGCGGTTGGCGTGCCAGTAATCGTTGAAGACCAGCGTGGCGCCGAAGCTGGTGGTGGCGCCAAGCACCGCGAGGTACAGGTACCGGTTGCCGAAGCGCAGGCCGTTGCCGACGGTGACCCACATCAGGATGACGTAGACCCACGCGAGCGGTTCGCCCATGCGGATCATCGCCAGGCCCATCAGGCCGTAGTCGGACACCATGCCGATCGCGCGGCGCACGTGCGACACGCCCGGCCGCACGAGGATCGACACCACGATGCCCAGCCCCACCGCGAACCCGGTGGCGACCATGATCAGCACGTCGTGGTATTCGGCGATCGGGCTCGTCGGATCCGGGCCGCGCACCATCAGGTACGCGAGCACCACCGACAACACCGCCAGGCGTACGAGGGCCTGTCCGTGCTCGCTGTCGGGCCGGTTGGTCAATCGCTGCCGGAGGGCGGTCAGCGCCTGCATCAGGCTTCCAGTGCGGGCCGCGAACTGGTGGTGGAGAAGCGCTGGCAGATGTCGTCCAGGCGATCGCGCGAGCGCATCAGCGCTTCCACGCAACGCGGGTCGAACAGGCGACCGCGTTGCGCGTAGAGGTAGGCCAGTGCCGCGTCGATGGTCCAGGCGTCCTTGTACGGGCGCGGCGAGATCAGCGCGTCGAACACGTCGGCCACGGCAACGATGCGCGCCTCCAGCGGGATCGCTTCGCCCACCAGGCCGTCGGGATAGCCGCTGCCGTCGTAGCGCTCGTGGTGGCGCAGCGCGACCGTGGCGCCGGTCTGGATGAAACGGCTCTGGCTGCCGCTGAGCAGCTCGTGCCCGATGCGCGGATGGCGACGCATGATCGTCGTCTCCTGCTCCGTGAGCGGACCCGGCTTGAGCAGGATCGCATCGGGGATCGCGATCTTGCCCATGTCGTGCAGGGGCGCGGCGAGTTCGATCAGGCGCGCTTCGTCTTCGGTGAGCCCGAGGCCTTCGGCGATCAGGCCGGCGACGTGCGCCATGCGCTCGAGGTAGGCGCTGGTGCCGATGTCGCGGTATTCGATCGCGCGCGCCAGGCGCGACAGCGTCTCGCGTTCGCGTTCCTCGACTTCGTTCATGCTCGACAGCAATCGCTGTTCGAGCGAGAGCGCGCGTTGCTTGACGGTCTCGGCCTGCTGGCGCAGGTGCAGCAGGTTGCGGCAGCGCGCACGCAGTTCGCGCGGGCGCACCGGCTTGACCAGGAAATCGATGACGCCGGCCTCGAGCGCGGCCTGGCGGACGGGCTCGTCGCCCACCACCGTGACCAGCACGATCGGCACGTCGCGGTGCACCGGCGGGCGGCGGAAGCGGCGGGCGAACTCCAGCCCGTCCATGCCCGGCATGCGGTAATCGAGCAGCAGCAGGTCCGGGCGGTTGCTCTCGCACCAGGCCAGGGCGGCGTTCGGGTCGCCGAAGTCGTGCACGGCCAGCTCGGGACCGATGTCCTCGAGGATGTGCCGCAGCATCGTTCGCGCCGATGTCTGGTCGTCGACGATGACCACGTTCACTTCATTCACCCGCATGAGATGGCGCCCCCTGGAATCCCTCCCCGGCGTTGGCCCGGAGCATACCCCGCCGTGTCGAGCGGGAGCACTGTTTCTGCTTGCGAACCGGGATGGCGTCCGCAGCGATTCCGCTGGCTTTCACGTTGGGGCGCGCTCAACACGCCTCCTCGTCGTCGTCTCCGCCGTCCCGGACGGTGCCGAACCGGGTCAGCAGGCGCTGCAAGGCCATCTCCAGGCGGTCGGGCATCGGGGCGAAGTGCAGCCCCACCCCGCGCGCGTCGGACCGGGCCACGCGGGCCAGCAACTGCAGTTGCAGCGCCACGCCCGGCGGTCCGGCGACCAGTTCGACTTCCACCGCCTGCCCCAGCGCAAGGCCATGGCCCGCCGGACGGGGCATGGAGAGCCCCGTCACCGAGAGGTCTTCGAGTGGCGCGTGCCAGTCGCCCGCGGGACCCCGGAGGATGGCTTCCCCCGGGAGCGCCACGCGCGAGCGTCGGATGTCGGACTGCGCCGGGGGCGTCATGCCCTGGAACAACGGCAACGACGGCTTGATCCGGCCTTCACACGCGCGGCGGCGATCGATCAGCCGCCGTGCGCTTCGGGCCGCATGTACGGGAACAGCAGCACGTCGCGGATCGACGCCGAATCCGTCAGCAGCATGACGAGGCGATCGATGCCGACGCCCAGCCCGCCGGTGGGCGGCAGGCCCACTTCGAGCGCGCGGATGTAGTCGGCGTCGAAATGCATCGCTTCGTCGTCGCCGCCTTCCTTCGCCTCGACTTGCGCGCGGAACCGCGCGGCCTGGTCTTCCGGATCGTTGAGCTCGGAGAAACCGTTCGCCAGTTCCTTGCCACCGACGAACAGTTCGAAGCGGTCGGTGATGCCCGGCTCGGTGTCGGACTCGCGCGCGAGCGGCGAGACTTCCACCGGGTAGTGCGTGATGAACGTGGGCTGCGTGAGCCCGGCTTCCACCGTCTTCTCGAAGATTTCGAGCAGCAGCTTGCCCCAGCCATCGTTGGCCTTGACCGGGATGCGCAGCGCTTCGCAATGGCGCACGAGCGCGGCGCGGTCGCGGCAGTCGGCGACCGTGATGTGCGGGTTGAGTTCGCGCACCGCTTCTTCCAGGCGCCAGCGACGGAAGCGCGGGCCCAGGTCGATCGCGTTGCCTTCCCACGTCAGCGCGGTGGTGCCGATGGCTTCCTGCGCGGCGTTGCGGATCATGTCTTCGGTGAGGTCCATGATCTCGTCGTACGTGGCGTAGGCCTCGTACAACTCGAGCATCGTGAACTCCGGGTTGTGCCGCGTGCTGACGCCTTCGTTGCGGAAGTTGCGGTTGATCTCGTACACGCGCTCGAAGCCGCCGACGACCAGGCGCTTGAGGTACAGCTCCGGCGCCACGCGCAGGAACAGATCGAGATCCAGCGCGTTGTGGTGCGTGGTGAACGGCTTGGCCGTGGCGCCACCGACGATGTAATGCATCATCGGCGTCTCCACTTCCAGGAAGCGGCGCGCATCCAGCCAGCGGCGGATCGCGGCGATCACCTGCGAGCGCTTGACGAAGACTTCGCGCGATTCGGGCGAGACGATGAGGTCGACGTAACGCTGGCGATAGCGCTGCTCGACGTCGGCCATGCCATGGAACTTGTCCGGCAGCGGGCGCAGCGCCTTGGTCAGCAACCGCAGCGTCTCGGCGCGCACAGACAACTCGCCGGTGCGCGTGCGCGTGAGCTCGCCTTCCACCGCGACGATGTCGCCGAGGTCGAGGTCCTTGAACGTGGCGTACGCGTCGACGCCCAGCACGTCCTGCTTCAGCCACAACTGGATGCGGCCCGATTCGTCCTGCACCTGCGCGAAGCCCGACTTGCCCATGTCGCGCTTGAGCAGCACGCGGCCCGCCAGCACGACGCGGTGCGGTTTCTCCGCGAGCGCCTCGGCGGTCCAGGTTTCGGCGTTGGCGTACGTCGACTGCACATCGCCGGCGTAGTCGGCGCGGCGGAAGTCGTTCGGGAACGCGTTGCCCTTCGCACGCAGCGCGGCGAGCTTGGCGCGGCGCTCGGCGATCAGGCGGTTCTCGTCGTGCGGCGGGATGTCTTGCGGGGTGTCGGTCATTCTTCGCTCGTCGTTCATGCCGCGTCGCTGCGCTTGGAACCGGCCTCCAGGCCGGACTTGAGGCTGGCTTCGATGAATTCATCGAGGTCGCCGTCGAGCACCTTCTGCGTATCGCTGCGCTCGATGCCCGTGCGCAGGTCCTTGATGCGGCTCTGGTCCAGCACGTAGTTGCGGATCTGGCTGCCCCAGCCGATGTCGGACTTGGTGGCTTCCACCGCGTCGCGCACGGCGTTGCGCTTCTGCACTTCCAGTTCGTACAACTTCGCGGCCAGCATCTTCATCGCACGGTCGCGGTTGGCGTGCTGGCTGCGTTCGGTCTGGCACGCCACCACGATGCCGGACGGCACGTGCGTGATGCGCACCGCCGATTCGGTCTTGTTGACGTGCTGGCCGCCGGCGCCGGACGACCGGTACACGTCGGTCTTCAGGTCCGCGGGGTTGATGTCGATGTCGATTTCGTCGTCGACTTCCGGCGAGACGAACAGCGACGTGAACGAGGTATGCCGGCGGTTGTCGGAATCGAACGGCGACTTGCGCACCAGGCGATGCACGCCGGTTTCCGTCTTCAGCCAGCCGTAGGCGTAGTCGCCTTCCACGCGGAACGTGGCCGACTTGATGCCCGCCACTTCGCCGCCGGAGACTTCCAGCAGTTCGGTCTTCCAGCCGCGCGATTCGGCCCAGCGCAGGTACATGCGCAGCAGGATCTCGGCCCAGTCCTGCGCCTCGGTGCCGCCGGCGCCGGCCTGGATGTCGACGAAGGCCGAATGCGAATCCATCTGGCCGGAGAACATGCGCTGGAATTCCAGCTGTTCGACGTGCTTCGCGTAACGCTCGACGTCGGCGGCGATGGCGTTGGCGGTGTCCTGGTCGTCTTCGAGCTCGACCAGTTCGAGCAGTTCGCTCGCGCCGTCCAGACCTTCGGTGAGGTCGCGGATGCCGTTGACGGTCTTGTCTAGCAGCGAGCGTTCGCGGCCCAGGGCCTGCGCGCGCTGCGAGTCGTTCCAGATGTCGGGGCTTTCGAGTTCGCGGTTGACTTCTTCCAGGCGCTCGCGCTTGGCGTCGTAGTCAAAGATACCCCCTCAGCGCATGCAGCCGACCGGAGAGGTCGGCGATGCGCTGGCGGACGGGATTGAGTTCGATCATGGGTGGCGTTTGCTGCGTGTTGCGAGGCCGCGAATGATAGCAGCCGGGGCGCGGGCCCCGGCCGCGTGGCAGGCTCATTTCACGTCGAATTCGCCGACGAACACCGTGTCGTCCTTGCCGTCCAGCCGCAGCGTGACCCGCTGGTCGCGCTGGGCCTTCGTGCCCCAGCCCGTGCTCAGGGACAGCGTGAGCGTGGTGGCGCCGGTGACGATCTGCTGGCGGTCGCCGAAATAGTGCGCTTCCACCTTGTAGCGGCCGGGCCTGGCGTTGCGCAGCACGAATTCCTCGGGGCCGTAGCCGCCGGTGAAATCGTCCGAGATCAGCCCGCCCTGCCGCGTCAGCGTGTGGGCGTAGTAGCACTTCTCGCCGTCCGGATCGGTGACCCACAGGTCCATGTCGCTGTTGTCGCTGTCCCAGGACAGCGCGACCCGCAGGTCCAGCGGCAGGTTGCGGCGCAGGCGGCGATCGACGAAGGCCAGGTCGAGCGGCCCGGGGCTCGTGGCCGCGATCGCGTTGAGCTCGTTGAGCGCGACCAGTTCCACCTCGGAGAAGCGCGAATCCCACGTGCGCGCGACCACGTCGTACAGGTGCGTGATCGCTTCCTGCCGCTGGCCCGTCGCCGCCAGGGCCAGGCCCAGGTCGCGGTGGCTTTGCGGTTCCTCGTCGGCCAGGGCGAGCACGGTGCGGAACACCTCGACGGCGCGCCCGTAATCCTTCGCCTGCATCAGGCGATACCCGAGCACGCGCAGGACGTGGCGGTTCTCCAGGCGCAGTTCGGCGAGGTTGGAGAGCACGCGCAGGGCTTCGGCGCGCCGCCCCTTCTCGAGCAGCAGGTCGGCGACGTCGAGGTAGAAGGCGGTGCTGTCGGCGTGGCTGTCGCGTTCGTCGAGGTAGAGGGCGTAGAGCGCATCGGGTTGCGCGGCGCGCAGGCGGCGGGCGTACGGGGAATCGGGCTGCCAGGGTTGGAGGGTGATGGTGGCGGCGGGGTTGGCTTTCCGCTCGACGCCCGGGGCCAGCAGGCCTTGCGGCGGCGCGGCACTGCGCTGCGAGGCCGCCGCTGCGTCGCGGTCCGATGCCGCGGCCGCCGCGTCCGCAGCCTCGCGTGCATCCACACGCGCCGCGTCGCGTCGCACTTCCAGCGCCTGCGCCTGCTCGGCGGTGAGGATCGTCGTGGACTCCACTGCGGAGACCTCCGGCGCGTTCGCAGCGACAGGCGCGGGAGCGGGAGGAGGCGCTGCGGCGGGCGCTGCAACGTCGCACTCGGGGCATCCCGCGTCGCGGCGCGTTTCCTTCTTCGGGAACTTCGTCTTCCACCACGCGATGCGTGCGTCGAATTCCGACGCCACCTGGTCCAGGCGTTCGCTGCGGGTCTGTGCGCGTTCCTCGCGCTGCTGCGCCTGCAGCCGCGCAACCTCCTCGCGCAAGGCCGGCGGCGGCGCAATGTCGTAACGCACGTAATCCTCGACGGCATCGAGCACGATCAGCGACGTGCCCGGCGTCACCACGCCGAACTGCTGCCCGATGCGCGCGATCTCCGCGCGATTCGCCTCCGGATCGACGGACAACCCCGCGATCTTCCACCCCGCCCACACGCCGCCGACTTGCGGATGCGTGGCATCGCTGGCGGGCATCGCCGCGCGCACGGTCTTGCGCACGCCGTTGTCGGAGAGGGTGAAATCGACGTAGGCGTCGGGATCGGTGACGCGGCCCGCGACGCGCAGCACGCCGTCCTCGACGAAGCGCGACGGCACTTCGAGATCGGTCACGCCGTGCGGCGCGAGGCCGACGATGCGCACGCCTTCGTCGAGCAACGCATGCGTCGCGGCCTCGAGCCCCTGCGTGCCCTGCCATGCGACGAGGCGCCCGTTGCGCTGTTGCGCAAGCTTGCCGAGCCGCACGGTGTCGGAGGCGGCGCCGGCGGTATCGATCGCATACAGGCGTTGCGTGGGCGACAGGCGCGGCAGTTCCTTGGTGCCGTACGTGCGCAGGCCATCGCTGACGAGCAGGTATTCCTCGATCGCGGGATCGGCGGACCAATCGCCGAGATCGCTCGCACCATCCAGCACGGCGCGATCCAGCGCGTTTCGCAACGCGGACCAGTCGCCACCGTGTATGTCGAAGCGGCCGCCGTCTTCGCCGACGTCGCGCAGGAAGCGCAGCACCACCCTGCCCTCGCCCATGCGCGCGAAGTAGCGGTCGAGCAGCGCGAATTCCGCGGCGCGATCGCGCTTGCGCGCCGAGGCCGACGCATCCCACAGCAGGCCGACCGCATGCGGCATCGTGCGCGGCGCGGGTGCGGCGGGATGCAGCGGGACTTCCGCGAGGACGTAGCGTTCGCCCGTGGCCGTCGTGGTCGCGTACGCGGCGGGCGCATCGGCGATCGGAAAGCGCAGGCCGATCGGCGTCGCGGCGCGGAAGGCCGCGCGCTGCACCTGCGCGTCCCACCCATCGCCCGCGCGCGCGAAGCGCAAGCCATCGAACGTGCCGGTGGTCTCCGGCGCCGCACGCAACCCACGCGCCGACACGCGCAACGCGAAGGCCTCCGCCCCCGCGAGCAACTGCACCGGGATATCGAGCCGCCCCATTCCACCTTCGCGACGCAGCACCTCGTCGATCGCCAGCCGCACGCGGCGCGTGCCATTGGCGGGGATCGGATACACGCGCAGGCGGAACTGGTTGCCGGCGGTCTGTTCCAGCAGGCCCGGGTCCACGCGGCGGCGCTCGACGCTCTCGAACACCTGGCGGCCCTGGTCCTTCGGCACCGGCACGGCCTCGCGCATCTGGCCACCGATGTCGAGCGCGAACGCCGCGATCTGCTGGCCCGGCTGCAGCGGGAATTCGAGCGACCCTTCGAGCTGCCGCGCGTTGGGGTTGAGGAGTTCGAGTTCGATCGTGGTGCGCGCCAGGCGCCCGGCGACATCGACGTGCACCGCGGCCGAATGCAGGCGGATGGGCTGCAACCTGGCGGCGACCTCCCCCGTGATCCGCACGAGCGGCGGCGCGGTGACGTCCTGCGGCGGAAGCGAATGGCGACGCTGCGCGTCGACGGTAGTCACGCACAACGTGATCGCGCAGGCGGCGATCGCGACGGACAAACGCTGCATTTTGGGTTCCCCTGGACCGTGGTGCCCCTTGCAACGCTCCCGTCGCGGCAATGGGGTTCGGCAGGCGGAACGTTACCTCAGCGCAACCACCGTCGGACAGGCGCGCTCCAGCGCCAGAGGCGGGACGCGCGGATGCGGGCCAGGACCGCGGCATCCTGTTCGAGCGCCGGCAATCGCCCGAACACGAGGCGATGGGCTTCGCCGAGCGCGGCCAGCTGGAGTTCGCGATCGGTCAGCTGGTCGGCGGTCCAGGCGCGCGCTTCCTCGGAGGCGCGGGCGCGCGCAATTTCGAATCGCACCTGCGTGGTGGCCAGCGCGAGCTCGGTGCGTGTCGCTTCCCGGTCCGCCGTATCCATGCGCAGGTGGGCGAGCGTGACGCCGGCGTCGGCCAGGGCGTCCGGGCGCGCGTAGATGCACAGCACCTGTTCGCCCGCCCCGCCGGCATTCGGCCAATCGCGCAGGTCGGTGGCCGCGGCGTGCGCGAGCATCCAGCCGTTGCGCGCGACGGGCAACGTGTTCGGCGCGAACGCAACGAAATGCTCGGGATGCAGCTTGCGTTCGCGATACGGCAACAACAACACGACGAAGCGCTCGGCGCGCGCGGCGATCGCGTCGAACACGGCCCACGGGTCGCGGAAGTGCGCCAAGGTGTTGGACGAAAAGGCGACATCGCAGGGTTCGTCGAATGCGCCCTCGGCGCCCGGCGCAGCGCGCATGTCGCCGACGCGGAACCGCAGCTGCGGATGCCGGGCCTGCGCGCGCGCGATCGCCTCGTCCGAGAAATCCACGCCGACCGCGTCGACTCCCAACGCCTCGGCCAGCACACGTGTTCCGGATCCTTCCGCGCAGCCCCAGTCGCACAAGCGCGACCGTCGACCCGCGATGCATGCCTTGAACCACCCCGGCATCGCCTCCAGCGCGACGTGCGCGAAGCAACGCGATTGCGCTTCGCCACCGAGCGACGCCCAGTCCGTGCGGAAGCGATGATCCCAATAGGCGTGGCTGTTGACCGGGGGCACGAAGCGGTCCTGCGGAAGGGAGCGCGATCGTCGCTGTCCAGACCGGAAAGGTCCCCGCGCAACGTCTGCGGCGGGACTATGCAAGCTCTGCGAATGCCCCGGTATTGTTCTTGGGGCCCGGACCTTTCGGGCAGATTCCGCTTCCGTCAGACCGCGATGCGGTGCTCGACGATCAGCTGGATCGCATCGCCGCCGCGGTAATCGTCCACCGACAAGCGATACGCCAGGTGCACGCGCGACGGCGGCGGCGTGCCGGTCCAGCCGCCGAAATGGATCGCATCGACGGGCTTCGCGCGGCCGGGCACGCGCACCGTCAGCTTCAAATGCCGCTGGCCCACGACGCGCCAGTCGGTGACGTCGAATTCGCCATCGAACATCGGCTCGGGGAACGCCTGGCCCCACGGGCCGCCGTCGCGCAGGCCTTCGGCATGGCGACGATCGAACTCGGCGACGTCGAGCGCGCCGTCGCTGACCAGTTCGGCCTGCAGCGCCGCCGGATCGAGTACGCGTTCGACATGCGTGCGCAGCGCTTCGGAGAACGCGTCGAGCGCCGCGTGCGGCAACGTCAGGCCCGCCGCCATCGCATGCCCGCCGAAGCGCGGGATCAGGCCCGGCAACGCGGTGTCCACCGCGGCCAGCGCATCGCGGATGTGCAGCCCGGGGATCGAACGCGCCGAACCCCGCAACGAATCGCTGCCGGGTTCCGCGGGCGCGAACGCCACCACCGGACGATGCACGCGTTCCTTCATGCGCGAGGCGACGAGCCCCACGACGCCCGGATGCCACGCCGGATCGAACAGGCACACCACCGGTGGCAACGCGCCGTCGAGCACGACGCGTGCGAGCGCGGCTTCCGCATCGTCGGTCATGTCCTGCTGCACGCCGCGGCGTTCGGCGTTGATCTCGCCCAGCGTGGCGGCCAGCGTGCGCGCGTGCGAGGCGTCGTCGGACAACAGGCATTCGATGCCCAGCGCCATGTCTTCCAGGCGCCCGGCGGCATTGATGCGCGGCGCGAGCGCGTAGCCGATGTCGGACGCGGTGAGCGTGCGCGCATCGCGGCCGGCGCTTTCGATCAAGGCCTGCAGGCCCGCGCACCCCTGCCCCGCGCGCAGGCGACGCATGCCCGCGCCGACGAGCGCGCGGTTGTTCGCATCGAGCGGCACGAGGTCGGCGACGGTGCCGACGGCGACGAGGTCGAGCAGCACCGACAGGTCCGGCTCCGCGCCCGCGGTGAACGCGCCGCCTTCGCGCAGGCGGCGACGCAGGGCAAGCAGCACGTAGAACATCACGCCGACGCCCGCGAGCGCCTTGCTCGGGAAGCCGTCGTCGCGCAGGTTCGGATCGACGATCGCGTGCGCATCGGGCAGCGTCGTGCCCGGCAAGTGGTGGTCGGTGACGAGGACCTGCCAGCCGCGCGCCCGCGCCGCGGCGACGCCGGCGTGGCACGCGATGCCGTGGTCGACCGTCACCAGCAGGTCGGGCTGCAGCGCCGCCAGGTCATCGACGAGGCCCGGCGACAACCCGTAGCCGTGCACCGCGCGATTCGGCACCGCGTGCGACACGCGCTGCGCGCCCAGCAACCGCAGGCCGCGCACGCCGACCGCACACGCCGTCGCGCCATCGCAATCGAAGTCGCCGACGACCACGATGTGCCGATCCTGCGCGATCGCATCGGCGAGCAACTGCGTCGCAACATCGAGCCCGCCCATCGTTTCGGGCGCATGCAGGCGCGCCAGGCGCGGTTGTGCGTCGTCCCAGTTCGCCGCACCACGCGCTGCATACAAGCGGCGCAGCAACGGCAGCACGTGGTCGGGCCAGTCGCCGCGCAGGTCGACCGGCGCACGACGCACGATGCGGCGTTCGAGCGTCATGCGTCCATCGCCGCGAGCGGCTTGCGCCAGAAACGCCAGCGCTGATGGCGGCGCAGCGTGAACCGCGTGCCGTCCTCGCAGTCGAGGTCGAGTTGCGCGAGCGTGCCGGCGCGCACGGCGTCGATGGCGGGCGACAGCCACGCGTCCGCCAACGCATGCAGGTCGCGCTGCGGGCGCAGGTCGTAGAGCGCAGGGCCGCCCGCGAATCGCGCAGGCAGGTCGGTCGCCGCGCAATTCGTCAACTGCGCAAGCGCACGCAACGTCACTTCATCGGAAGCGATCGACGCGTGCAGCGTCGTCACGTGGTCCGGCAATACGCCGCCGCCCCAGAACCACAAGGAATTCACGGGCGGCTTCCCGCGCGCCACGCGCTGCGCGTTCACCGGATGCTGGTGCAGCACCACCTGCGCTTCGCTCAGCAAGGCACGCCAGCGACGGCCTTCCGGCCCTTCGGGCAGGTGATCGAACAAATCGGCGCCCAGGGCTTCGTCGGGCGAGGCCATCGACGGCAACTTCGCCTCGCGCGGCAAGCGCAGGTACCAGCGCGCAGGCCGCGGCGCATCGATGGGAAATCCGGTGTCGCCGAACAACGGCCGCAAGGGTTGCAGCAACGCTTCGGCTTCGGCGGCATCGAGCTGCAACGCATCGCCGCACGCCAGCAAGCGTGCGCCGGAGAGGTCGGGTTGTACGTACGCGGGATCCGCGCGCAACCACGCGCCGGTGTTCGCATCGCTCGCATCGAATGCACGCGTCAACGCCGCGACGGGCCAGCCGCGCGGCAACAAGTCGAAATGCCGCAGCAACTGCGCGCGTTCGCCGGCTTCGCCATCCGCGCGATCGGCCCGCCCCAGTGCGATCGCGAGCGATGCCGGCATGCCCTGCCCCGCCAGGCGGATGCGCGCCGGCAGCAGGAACGTCGCGCGCCCGGGCGCGGCCATGGCCTCAGCCCTCGTAACGGACCGCGACGATCTCGAACTCGCGCTGCCCCGCGGGCGCGTCGATGGTGATCACGTCGCCCTCGTGCTTGCCGATCAGCGCACGCGCCACCGGCGAGGAAATCGCGATCAGGCCCTGCTTGATGTCGGCTTCCAGGTCCCCGACGATCTGGTAGCGCTTTTCTTCGCCGCTGTCGGCGTCGGCCAGTTCCACTGTCGCGCCGAACACGATGCGCGAGCCGGCGTTGAGCGAGGCCACGTCGATCACCTGCGCGTGCGAGAGCTCCGCTTCCAGCTGCTTGATGCGGCCTTCGATGAAGCCCTGCTGCTCGCGCGCGGCGTGGTACTCGGCGTTTTCCTTGAGATCGCCGTGCGCGCGCGCTTCGGCGATCGCGTGGATCACCGCCGGGCGCTTCACCGACTTCAGTTCTTCCAGCTCCGCGCGCAGGCGCTGTGCGCCCTGGACGGTCAACGGTGCACGGCTCATGCGAGGTTCAATTCCTGGTGCAGGTCCTGCAGCGCGTTCACGTCGCCCCGGCCGCGATGGTCGAGCGAGTTGAGGAGCGCGCGGGCGCCGGCGATGGTGGTGGAATACGTGACGCGATGCTGCAGGGCTTCGCGCCGGATCGAGAACGAGTCGGCGATCGCCTGCTTGCCCTCGGTGGTGTTGACGATATACACGATCTCGCCGTTCTTGATCAGGTCGACGATGTGCGGCCGGCCTTCGATCACCTTGTTGATCTGTTCGCAGGCGATGCCGTGTTCGCGCAGGTAGGCGGCCGTACCGCCGGTGGCGACCACCTTGTAGCCGCGGCGCACCAGGTCTTCGGCCACCGGCAGCACGCGCTGCTTGTCCGGGTCGCGCACGGAGACGAACGCCTTGCCCACCGGCGGCGACTTGATGCCGCCGGCTTCCTGCGCGCGCGCGAACGCGGCGCCGAAGCTGCGGCCCACGCCCATCACTTCGCCGGTCGAACGCATTTCCGGCCCGAGGATCGGATCGACGTTCTGGAACTTGGCGAACGGGAAGATGGCTTCCTTCACCGAGTAGTAGTCCGGCACGATTTCCTTCGTCGCGCCCTGCTCGGCGAGCGTCTTGCCCGCCATGCAGCGCGCGGCGATCTTCGCCAGCGGCACGCCGGTGGCCTTCGACACGAACGGCACGGTGCGCGAGGCGCGCGGGTTCACTTCGAGCAGGAAGATGGTGTCGTTGCCGGCTTCGTCCTGCTGGATCGCGAACTGCGTGTTCATCAGGCCGACGACGTTCAGCGCGCGCGCCAGGGCGATCACCTGCTCGCGCAGGCGGTCCTGCGTGGCGGCCGACAGCGAATACGGCGGCAGCGAGCACGAGGAGTCGCCCGAATGCACGCCGGCTTCCTCGATGTGCTCCATCACGCCGCCGATCAGCACGGCGCCGGTGTGGTCGGCGATGACGTCGACGTCCACTTCCACCGCGTTGTCGAGGAAGCGGTCCAGCAGCACCGGCGAATCGTTGGACACCTTCACCGCGTCGCGGATGTAGCGCGACAGGTCGGCGTCGGAATACACGATCTCCATCGCGCGGCCGCCGAGCACGTAGCTCGGGCGCACGACGAGCGGATAGCCCACCTGGCGCGCGAGCGCGATGGCTTCGTCGGGGTTTCGCGCGATGCGGTTCGGCGGCTGCAGCAGGCCGAGCTTGTCGACGAGTTGCTGGAAGCGTTCGCGGTCTTCGGCCAGGTCGATCGAATCCGGCGAGGTGCCGATCACCGGCACGCCGTTGGCTTCCAGCGCACGCGCGAGCTTGAGCGGCGTCTGCCCGCCGTACTGCACGATCACGCCCTTGGGCTGTTCGAGCTCGACGATCTCCAGCACGTCTTCGAGCGTGAGCGATTCGAAGTACAGGCGGTCGGACGTGTCGTAGTCGGTGGACACAGTTTCCGGGTTGCAGTTGACCATGATGGTCTCGTACCCGTCCTCGCGCAGCGCGAGGGCCGCGTGCACGCAGCAGTAGTCGAACTCGATGCCCTGCCCGATGCGGTTGGGGCCGCCACCGAGCACGATGATCTTGTCGCGCTTGGTCGGCAGCGCTTCGCACTCGTCTTCGTACGTGGAGTACAGGTAGGCGGTGCTGGTGGAGAACTCCGCCGCGCACGAGTCCACGCGCTTGTAAACGGGGCGCACGCCGAGCGCCTTGCGCAGCGCGCGCACGGCCGATTCGTTCGTGCCCACGAGTTGCGCGATGCGCGCATCGGAGAAGCCCTTGCGCTTGAGCGCGCGCAGGCGGCGCTTGTCGAGCGCGCCCAGGCCCGCGGCGGCGACTTCGCCTTCGATCGCCACCAGTTCCTCGATCTGGTCGAGGAACCACGGATCGACGAACGACAGCGCGTGCACGTCTTCCACCGACATGCCGGCGCGGAACGCATCGCCCAGGTGGAACATGCGTTCCGGGCCCGGTTCCTTCAGTTCGCGGCGCAGCTTGAGCATGTCCTCGTCGCTGGTGAGGTCCAGGCCCGTCGGGTCGAGGCCGACCTTGCCGGTCTCCAGGCCACGCAATGCCTTCTGCAGCGATTCCTGGAAGCTGCGGCCGATCGCCATCACCTCGCCCACCGACTTCATCTGCGTCGTCAGGCGCGCATCGGCGGCGGGGAACTTCTCGAACGCGAAGCGCGGGATCTTGGTGACCACGTAGTCGATCGACGGTTCGAACGAGGCCGGCGTCTTGCCGCCAGTGATCTCGTTGCGCAGTTCATCCAGCGTGTAGCCCACCGCGAGCTTGGCCGCGACCTTGGCGATCGGGAAGCCCGTGGCCTTGGACGCCAGCGCGGAGGAACGCGACACGCGGGGATTCATTTCGATGACGACCACGCGGCCTGTCTGCGCGTTGATGCCGAACTGCACGTTCGAACCGCCCGTGTCGACGCCGATCTTGCGCAGCACCGCGACCGAGGCATCGCGCAGGCGCTGGTATTCCTTGTCGGTGAGCGTCTGCGCCGGCGCGACGGTGATCGAGTCGCCGGTGTGCACGCCCATCGCATCGAGGTTTTCGATCGAGCAGACGATGATGCAGTTGTCCGCGGTGTCGCGGACCACTTCCATCTCGAATTCCTTCCAGCCCAGCACCGATTCCTCGACGAGGATCTCGTGCACAGGCGAGAGTTCCAGACCGCGCTTGGCGATCTCTTCGAACTCTTCCTTGTTGTAGGCGATGCCGCCGCCGGTGCCGCCGAGCGTGAACGAGGGGCGGATGATCGTGGGATAGCCGACCGTGGTCTGGATCTCGACCGCCTGTTCGAACGTGCGCGCGACCGCGGCCTTCGGGCAGTCCAGCCCGATCTCCGCCATCGCCACGCGGAACAGTTCGCGGTCTTCCGCCATGCGGATGGCATCGCGCGAGGCGCCGATCAGCTCGACGTTGTATTTCTCCAGCACGCCGTTGTCGGCCAGGTCGAGCGCGCAGTTCAGCGCGGTCTGGCCGCCCATCGTGGGAAGCAGCGCGTCGGGTTTCTCCTTCGCGATGATCTTCTCCACCGTCTGCCACTGGATCGGCTCGATGTAGACCGCATCGGCCATGCCCGGGTCGGTCATGATCGTGGCGGGGTTGGAGTTGACCAGCACGACGCGATAGCCCTCGTCGCGCAGCGCCTTGCAGGCTTGTGCGCCGGAGTAGTCGAACTCGCAGGCCTGGCCGATGACGATCGGCCCTGCGCCGATGATCAGGACGGTCTTGATGTCTGTGCGCTTGGGCATTGCGTCCTCGACTCAGTACAAACGATCCAGCCACCGCTCGCGCGGCAGCCAGGTGATCTTGTTCGCATCGGTGGCCTGCACCTGGCCGGCGTCGATGGCGGCGCGCACGCGCGCCTGCATCTCGTTCCAGCTGGGGGCCGTCGCGCCGATCTGCGCGCCGATGCGGTTGTTGTGGGCGTCCATCGCGCGCATGTCGCTGCCCTGGCCGTCGCGTTCCATCACGTGCGTGACGAGCGCGACGAGGCGCGGCGACGTCGTGTACGCGACGGTCGCGCTGGCCAGCGTGTGGCGATACGCATCCGCGGGCCCGTTGCGCCCGCCTGGCAGGTTCGCGCTGAACCAGTGCGCGTACACCGTGCCGAGCACGAACGTCGGATAGGCCGCGAGCACCAGGAACGTGGCGGCGAACAATTTCAGTTTGCGCGAAGTCTTGGACATCAGCGGGACCGGGGACCGGGGACCAGGGACCGGGGCTCGAGCTTTTCGATCAGCGCCTGATGGAGACGACGAAGCATCTTGCTGACCGTTTCGCAGCGCTCCAGGGCTTCGCTGATGTCGGGTTCGATGGCGAATCCGAGCGCCTTCGACAGCAATGGCTGCGTCTGCAGTTCGGCCGCGGAGCCGCACGCTTGCGAAACGAACCGCGCGTAATCGCGAGTTGTTGCGCGTGCATTGCCCTCCGCGATATTCGACGGAATCGAAACCGCGGAACGCTGCATCTGGGACGACAACCCGAATCGCTCGTCGCGCGGAAAGGCCGACGTCAGCGAGTACACGGACGCAGCGAGGTCCATGGACTTCTGCCAGACATCCAGTTCGCGGAAGTGGCTCGGTGTCACGCCGCTCCTCCCCGGTCCCTGGTCCCCGGTCCCCGGTCCCGCATCGCGTCGATGAACTTGTCGAACAAGGGCGCAACGTCGTGCGGGCCGGGGCTGGCTTCCGGGTGGCCCTGGAAGGAGAACGCCGGTGCATCCGTGAGTGCGATGCCCTGGTTGGAACCATCGAACAACGACCGGTGCGTCACGCGCGCGTTCGCCGGCAGCGATGCCTCGTCGACCGCGAAGCCGTGGTTCTGCGAGGTGATCATCACGCGACCGGTATCGAGGTCGATCACCGGGTGGTTGGCGCCGTGGTGGCCGAACTTCATCTTGCTGGTGGTCGCGCCGATCGCCAGGCCGAGCAGTTGGTGGCCGAGGCAGATGCCGTAGGTCGGGACTTTCTTGTCTACGAAGGTGCGGATGGCGGCGATCGCGTAATCGCACGGCGCCGGATCGCCCGGGCCGTTCGACAGGAACACGCCGTCCGGCTGCATCGCGAGCACCTGGTCGGCCGGGGTTTGCGCCGGCACCACCGTGACGTCGCAGCCGCGCTCGGCCAGCATGCGCAGGATGTTCTGCTTCACGCCGAAGTCGTAGGCGACCACTTTGTATTTCGCCGGCGTGGAGGCGAACAGGTTGGAATCGAGGTCGAGCTGGCCTTCGCGCCACGAATAGGCGTCGCGCGTGGTCACGTCCTTCGCCAGGTCCATGCCTTTCAGGCCGGGGAACTTGCGCGCGGCTTCCAGCGCCTTCTCGACATCCAGCACGTCATCGGCCGAGGCCGCGGCCAGCAGCGCGCCGTTCTGCGCGCCGCCGTCGCGCAGCAGGCGCGTGAGCTTGCGGGTGTCGATGTCAGCGATGGCGACCACGCCGCGCTGGCGCATCCACTCCGGCAAGGCCTGCTGGTTGCGCCAGTTGCTCGGGCGGCGCGGCACGTCGCGCACGATGAGGCCCGCGGCCCACACCTGGCGGGCTTCGTCGTCCTGCGGCGTGCAACCGGTGTTGCCGATGTGCGGATAGGTCAGCGTGACGAGCTGGCGGGCGTAGGAGGGATCCGTGAGGATTTCCTGGTAGCCGGTCATCGCGGTGTTGAACACCACTTCGCCGACCGACAGGCCGGGCGCGCCGACGGAAACGCCCTCGAAGATCGTTCCGTCTTCGAGCGCGAGGATGGCAGGTAGGGTCACGGGCTTCGCCTTGATGGGGGAGTGCCCCCTGGCTGCACCCCGGATCGCGCGACGTTGGCGCACGAAAATCGCAGGTTGCAGCAAAGCACGGACTCGGGATCTTTCCGGTCCGGCTGGCAGTGGGCGGGCGAGCCGGAATTGTACGGGCGTCGCCCGGAAATACCAACGATTTCTTTGCGTTATCGCCTGCCCGGCCCCGCCCCGCCCCGCACGAGGCGTGAGGCTTGCTGCCCCCGATGGGTTATCCCAGCGCGTCGGCGATGCGGTAGCGGCCGGCCGGCTGGCGCGCGAGCCAGGCGGCGGCATGCAGCGCGCCGCGGGCGAAGATGTCGCGGTCGGTGGCGCGATGGATCAGTTCGATGCGCTCGCCGAGGGTGGCGAACTGCACGGTGTGCTCGCCCACGATGTCGCCCGCGCGCAGCGATGCATACCGCGGCGTCGCCCCGCCCCGCGTGGCGGCTTCGCCCAGCGTGAGCGCGGTGCCGGACGGTGCGTCGAGCTTGCGCACGTGGTGCTGCTCGACGATGTCGCAGTCCCAGCCCGGCAGTGCACGCGCCGCGCGTTCGACCATGTCCACGAGCACGGCCACGCCGAGGCTGAAGTTGGTGGCCCACAACACGGGGATGCGCGTGGCCGCCGCATCGAGCGCGGCCTGCTGCGCATCGGACAGGCCCGTCGTGCCGGTGACCAGCGGTCGGCCGTGTTCGACGCAATGCGCGAGCAATGCATCGAAGGCTTCCGGCAGGCTGAAGTCGATGACCACGTCGCTGTCGGGCGTGCCGCCCAGTTCGCCGGCGGCGAATTGCGAGACGCCGTCGATGACGCGCTGCCCGACCTTGCGCGACACCGCACCGACGACCTGCAAGTCTTCACGCGACGACGACAAGCGCAGCAGTGCCTGGCCCATGCGGCCATTCGCGCCATGGAGCAACACGCGCAGGGGTGTGTTCGTTTGCATGGACGCGAGGCTAACGGACTTCACGCGTGCGCGCCATTCATGGATGTGTCGAAGATTTCACGCGAACAGCTCGACCGTTGCTCGCACGGCGTCCTCCACTGGTCGCCCCGTGACCCGTGTTGACCGGTCTGTCACGCATTTCACGGTCTGCTGTTCGAAGACGACCGAACGGGGGGACGGTGCGCATCGCGCGCACGTGGCTGCCGAACGGTGCTTCGACGAAATTCCGCCGTTCTGCAGGAGCCCCTCCCCATGATTTCGCTTTCCCGCCGCAAGTTCGTCCAGGGTGCGGCCGCCATGCCGCTGGCGCTGTGGCTTTCACGCAATGCATTCGCGCAATCGGCGCCCATCGTCCGCTACGACATCGCCACGCCGCAGGGCGCGGACATGCTGGCGACCTACGCCAATGCGATCCGCCTGATGCAGTCGCGCCCGGAGAACGATCCGCGCAGCTGGCTGTGGCAGTGGTACACGCACTTCGTCAACGGTGCGACCACCAAGGCCGCGGAAGTCACCCGCATCTTCGGCACGACCGTCACGCCGGAGAGCACGCTGGCCAACGACATGTGGAATACGTGCCAGTCCCATGCGGGGCAGAACACGAACCACTTCCTGCCGTGGCACCGCATGTTCACGTTCTTCTTCGAACAGATCGTGCGCGAGGTCAGCGGTCGCGCGGACTTCTCGCTGCCTTACTGGGATTACACCTCCAGCGATCCCCTCAAGCGCGGCATCCTGCCGATCCAGTTCCGCTCGCCGAACGATCCGGTGTTCAACGTGCTGTATCGCCCCGAGCGCCTGGCGCTGGCGAACGGCGGACAACGCATCGACAAGAACCAGCCGACCGACCAGATGGACATCACGTCCACGATGGCGACGACCAACTACAGCGTCGTCGGCGACGTGCAGGGCTTCTGCCGCGCGGTCGACTCGGGCATCCACGGTCGCATCCACGTGCTGGTCGGCAACACCAAGGGCATGGGCGCGGTGCCGTACGCGGCGCGCGATCCGTTGTTCTGGGTGCACCACTCCAACATCGACCGCCTGTGGGCGAGCTGGAACGCGAACTTCGGTGGCGTGAACCCGGCGACGGCCTCGTGGGCGACGAAGGTGTTCACCTTCGCCGACCGCACCGGCCAGCGCGTGAGCGGCAAGCTGAAGGACTTCTTCGACATCGCGCCGCTCGGGTTCTCGTACGACAACCTGATCTTCCCGCCGCCGCCCCCGCCGCCCCCGCCGCAGCAGCCGCCGCCGTCCGGCAGCGGCACGACCACGACGCCGAAGACCAAGGGCCACAAGCTCGTGGTGGGCAGCACCGTCGATCGCATCGCCGCGTCCACCGGCATGGCCGACCTGGGCGCCACCGCGACCAACGTGACCGTGCGTCCGATCTCCGCCGCCAAGGCCGCCACCAGCAACGTGCTGGGCCTGGCCGCGGAAACCTCGCCGCTGCGCAGCTACCTGGTGCTGAAGAACCTGCACACCTGGAAGCAGCCGGAAGTGCTGTACCACGTGTACCTCACGCCGTCCCGCGGCGGTGGCCTCAACAAGAACAACTACGTGGGCGCGATCAACTTCTTCGACGCCGAATTCCACGACCACGGCGGCGGCAGCAAGCTGGACGCAGCGCTGGGCGAGAACTTCTTCAGCTTCGATGTGACCGACCTGCTGCGTCGCTACGAACGCAGCGGCGCGGTCAGCCGCGATGCGCTGCAAGTCACGTTCGTGCCGGGCGGGAAGGCTCGCGCGGATGCAGGCGCGATGGTCGCGACCGTGGAAATCGTGCGGCAGTAAGACCGCATGTGTCGCGCGCCCCGCGGGGCGCGCGACGGGAGCGCAGGGAGGCGCATGAACGACTCGTTCACTCGCATTGACTCTGCCATCACCGGGGGCACCCGAAGGTGCGGCCCATTGATTCGCACAACGCGATGAAGGAGTGGTCGTGACCAGCTTTTCCCGCCGTACGTTCCTGCAAGGCCTCGCGGCCGCGCCCATCGCGCTTGGCGCTTCGGGCTCCGTGTTCGCTGCGACCACGCCGGTCCGCTACGACATCGCCACCGCCGACGGTGCGCGCATGCTCGAGATCTACGCCAACGCCGTGCGCGCGATGCAGGGCATGGGCCCCGACAATCCCCTGAGCTGGTCGTGGCAGTGGTACACGCACTTCGTCAACGGCGCGACCAACAAGGCCGCCGAACTCACGCGCATCTTCGGCGACACACCGACGCCGATGCGCACGCTGGCCGAGGAAGTCTGGAACACGTGCCAGTCGCACTCCGGGCAGAACGCCAGCTACTTCCTGCCGTGGCACCGCTTCTACGTGTGGACGATGGAACGCATCGTGCGCCAGGTGAGCGGGCATCCGGAATTCACGATGCCCTACTGGGATTACTGCTCCGCCGATCCCGCGCGCCGCGGCGTGCTGCCGGAACAGTTCCGCCTGCCGAACGACCCGGTGTACGACTGCCTGTATCGCGCCAATCGCACCACGCTCGCCAATTCCGGCCAGCCGATCCAGCTGAACCAGCCGGGCGATGCGATGGACATCAACGACATCATGGCGAAGACGGCCTACAACACCGTCGGCTCGGTGACGGGCTTCTGCCGCGCGATCGACTCGGGCATCCACGGCCGCATCCACACGCTGGTCGGCAACGGCCGCGGCATGGGCGCGGTGCCGTACGCGGGCAACGATCCGTTGTTCTGCGTGCACCACGCCAACATCGACCGCATCTGGGCCAGCTGGAACAAGAACGGCAACAAGAACCCGACCGATCCGATCGCCTACCCGTGGATCACCACGTCGTTCGCGATGGCCGACGCCAACGGCGCGCGCATCTCGCGCCAGGTCAAGAATCTCTACAGCGCATTGCAGCTGGGATACGACTATGACCGCTTCGTGCCGAAGCCGCCGGTGACCACCACCACGCCGCCGCCCACCACCACGCTGGCCGCCAAGTCCGCGGCCGCGACCGCCACGCGCATCGCCGCCGCGCAGACCGAAGCCGACCTCGGCGCCACGCCCACCAAGGTGCGCATGCTGCGCATCAGCGGCACGCGCAAGACGGACGTGCTGGGCCTGGACACCGACAACCGCCGCGCATTGCTCGTGCTGCGCAAGCTGCACACCTGGAAGCAGCCGGAAGTGCTGTACCACGTGTACATCACCGCGCGCCCCACCGATCCGGTGGACAACGCGCACTACGTCGGCGCGATCAACTTCTTCGACGCCGAGTTCCACGACCACGGCGGCGGCAGCAAGCTCGATGAAGCGTTGGGCGAGAATTTCTTCAGCTTCGACGTCACCGCGCTGTTGAACACGATCGCGAAGAAGCCCCACGGCGTGGCCGCGGGGAGCGAGTTGTACGTGACTTTCGTGCCGGGCGGACGCCCGGTGTCGGGTGCGAACCCGATGGTCGCTTCGATCGAACTGGTGCGGCAGTAACTGCCTGGGCCCCTCTCCCGTTCGGGAGAGGGGTCAACTGATCATTCGGTCCCAGAAGCCCTTCACCCCGTCGAGGAACGTCGAGGCTTTCGGCGAATGGCGCCGCGCGCCCTCGCCGACGAAGGTGGCTTCGAACTTCTCCAGCAACTCGCGCTGTTCCGGCGTGAGGTTGACCGGCGTTTCCACCGCGACCTTGCAATACAGGTCGCCCGGCGCGCGGCTGCGCACCGAACGCACGCCGCGATCGCGCAGGCGGAACACCTTGCCGCTCTGCGTTTCGGCGGGGATGCGCAGTTCGATGTCGCCGCCCAGCGTGGGCACGCGGATCGAATCGCCCAGCGCCGCCTGCGAGATGCGCACCGGCACTTCGCAATGCAGGTCGTCGCCTTCGCGCTCGAAGATGTCGTGCGGACGCACGCGCACTTCCACGTACAGGTCGCCCGGCGGCGTGCCCGGCGGACCGGCCTCGCCTTCGCCGGACAAGCGGATGCGGTCGCCGTTGTCGACGCCCGCGGGGATCTTCACCGAGAGCACCTTTTCTTCCTCCAGGCGCCCCTGCCCCACGCACGGCTTGCACGGGTTGATGATGACCTTGCCGCGCCCTGCGCAATGCGGGCACGTCTGCTGCATCTGGAAGATGCCGCGCTGCATGCGCACCTGGCCGCGGCCGTGGCACGTGGTGCAGTTTTCCACCTGGCCGTCGGCCGATCCCGACCCGTTGCAGTGCTGGCACGAGACGAGCGTGGGGACTTCGACGCGCTTCTCGATGCCCGAGACCGCTTCTTCGAGATCGAGCTCCATCACGTAGCCGATGTCGGCGCCGCGCCGCGGGCCACCGCGCCCGCCGGCCCCGCCGCCGAAGATGTTGCCGAAGATGTCCCCGAAGATGTCGCCCATGTCGGCGTAACCGCCCGGGCCACCACCCCCACCGCCGCCCATGCCGTGTTCGAATGCAGCGTGGCCGTGCTGGTCGTACATGCGGCGCTTGGCCGCGTCCGACAGCACTTCGTAGGCTTCCTTGCATTCCTTGAACGCGGCTTCCGCAGCGTGGTCGCCGGGATTGCGATCGGGGTGGTGCTTCATCGCGCAGCGGCGATAGGCCTTCTTCAGGTCTTCGTCGCTGGCGTCGCGGGCCACGCCCAGGGTTTCGTAGTAGTCGCGTTTGCTCATGGAGCCGGGTTCTTCGAAAAAGTGCGAAAGCTTATACGGCGGGGCCCGGGACCGGATCGGCGGATGTCGCCTTTCGCAGACCCGGGCCCCGTTTCCGCATGACCGGGACGGCCGTTACTTGTTGTCGTCCTTGACTTCGGTGAACTCAGCGTCCACCACGTCGTCGTTGCGCGGCGCACCTCCCTGCGGGCCGCCGGCGTCGCCGCCGCCGCCCTGCCCGGCCGAGGCCGCCGCCACCAGCGACTGCGCGGCTTCCTCGAGCGCGCGGGTCTTCGCGTCGATCTGGCCCTTGTCGTCGCCCTTCATCGCGGTCTCGAGGTCGGCGAGCGCGCCTTCGACGCGGCCGATCACGTCGCCCGGCACCTTGCTGCCGTGCTCGGTGATCGCATTGCGCACCGAATGGATCATCGCGTCGGCGGTGTTGCGCGCCGTCACCAGCTCATGGAACTTCTTGTCGTCTTCGCGATGGGCTTCGGCGTCCTGCACCATCTGCTTGATCTCGTCTTCCGACAGGCCCGAGCCGGCCTTGATCTCGACCTTCTGCTCCTTGCCCGTCTTCTTGTCCTTGGCGTGCACGTGCAGGATGCCGTTGGCGTCGATGTCGAAGGAGACTTCGATCTGCGGCATGCCGCGCGGCGCGGCGTCGATGCCGGCCAGGTCGAAGCGCGCGAGCGACTTGTTGAAGCGCGCCTGTTCGCGTTCGCCCTGCAGCACGTGCACCGTCACCGCGGACTGGTTGTCGTCCGCCGTGGAGAAGACCTGCGAGGCCTTGGTCGGGATGGTGGTGTTCTTCTCGATGATCTTGGTGAACACGCCGCCGAGGGTTTCGATGCCCAGGCTGAGCGGGGTCACGTCGAGCAGCAGCACGTCCTTGACGTCGCCGGCCAGCACGCCGCCCTGGATCGCCGCGCCCAGCGCGACCGCTTCATCCGGGTTGACGTCCTTGCGCGGTTCCTTGCCGAAGAACTCGCCCACCGCCTGCTGCACCTTCGGCATGCGGGTCTGGCCGCCGACGAGGATGACTTCGCTGATTTCGCTCGCGCGCAGGCCGGCGTCGTTCAGCGCGATGCGGCACGGTTCGATCGTCTTCTTGACGAGGTCGTCGACCAGCGCTTCGAGCTTGGCGCGCGTGAGCTTGATGTTGAGGTGTTTCGGGCCCGAGGCATCGGCCGTGACGTACGGCAGGTTCACTTCGGTCTGCTGCGCGGAGGACAGCTCGATCTTCGCGCGCTCGGCGGCGTCCTTCAGGCGCTGCAGCGCGAGCGGATCCTTGCGCAGGTCGATGCCCTGGTCCTTGAGGAATTCCTCGACGAGGTAATCGATGACGCGCTTGTCGAAGTCTTCGCCGCCCAGGAACGTGTCGCCGTTGGTGGAGAGCACTTCCACCTGCATCTCGCCGTCCACGGACGCGATCTCGATGATCGACACGTCGAACGTGCCGCCGCCCAGGTCGTACACCGCGATCTTGCGGTCGCCGCCCTTCTTGTCCATGCCATAGGCCAGCGCGGCCGCGGTGGGCTCGTTGATGATGCGCTTGACGTCCAGGCCCGCGATGCGGCCGGCGTCCTTGGTGGCCTGGCGCTGGCTGTCGTTGAAGTACGCCGGCACCGTGATGACCGCTTCGGTCACCGTCTCGCCGAGGTAGGCCTCGGCCGTCTTCTTCATCTTCTCCAGCACGCGCGCGGAGATTTCCTGCGGCGAGAGGTTCTTGCCGTCGCTCGTGGCCACCCACGCGTCGCCGTTGTCATGGCCCATGATCTGGTACGGGACCAGGCCGATGTCCTTCTGCACTTCGGCGTCCTGGAACTTGCGGCCGATGAGGCGCTTGACGGCGAAGAAGGTGTTCTTGGGATTGGTGACGGCCTGGCGCTTGGCGGATGCGCCGACCAGCACTTCGCCGTCCTTGGTGTACGCCACGATCGACGGGGTGGTGCGGTCGCCTTCGCTGTTCTCGATGACGCGCGCCTTGCCGCCTTCCATGATGGCCACGCACGAATTGGTGGTGCCGAGGTCGATGCCGATGATCTTGCCCATGTGTTGCTCCCTCCGGGGATGTCGCTATTCGAAATTGGTTGGCGGGCTGCCCGCCGGACTGCACGTGATGTAGGGGCCGCTTGGCCGCCTTCAAGGCTCGGTCGTTGCGTTCAATCGTGTTTCGCGACCACGACCAGCGCCGGGCGCAGCAGTCGCTCGTTCAGCACGTAGCCCTTCTGGAAGGTCTGCGCGACCGCGCCGGGCGGCAACGCGCCGGCCTCGACCATGCTCATCGCCTGGTGGCGTTCGGGGTCGAAGCTGTCGCCGGCCTGCGGGAACACTTCGACGAGGCCGTTGGTCTCGGCGATGCGGTGCAGCTGGCGCAGCGTGAGCTCCAGGCCTTCGCGGAGGGGGTCGGATTGCGCGGCGGCGGCAAGGCCCGCTTCCATGCTGTCGAACAGCGGGAGCAGCTCGGTGAGCAGGCGTTCGTTGGCGAACTTGCGCGCCTGCTCCACGTCGCGGGCCAGGCGCTTGCGCTGGTTGTCGAGGTCGGCGCGTTCGCGCAGCGCCTCGGCGCGCAATTGCTCGACTTCGCCCTTGAGTTGTTCGATCTGGTCCTGGGGAGACAGCTCGCCTTCCAGGGCGGCGTCGCTGTCCTGCGGGTGTTCGTGGGTCATCTGGAAAGGTCCGTGGTTCGGCGGCGTCCTCCGCCCGAACCCCCCGCATGCGGTCGCCGGCCGGGGCTTTCAAGGCCCGGGGCCCCGTTCAGTCCTTCGGCGGCGCCTCCAGGGCGGCCCCGAGGACGTCGGCGGCGGCCTGCACGACGGGGATCACCCGGTCGTAGGCCATGCGCGTGGGGCCGATCACCCCGAGCACGCCCAGCACGCGCCCGCCGGCGACGTAGGGCGCGGTGACCATCGAGACCGATTCGAGCGGCGCCATGCCGGTCTCCTCGCCGATGAAGATGCGCACGCCCGGGGCGCGCGCGGTGCGTTCGAGCAGCTGCAGGATCTCGCGCTTGCGGGCGAAGGCTTCGAACAGGTCGCGCAGGCGGTCCAGGTCGGACAGGTCCTGCACGCCCATCAGGCGCGTCTGGCCGGCCAGCACCACGTCGTCCTCCACGCCCGGCGCCAGCGCCTGTTCGGCCAGTTCGACGGTGTGCGCCAGCAGCGTTTCCATTTCGCTGCGCGCGTTGTTCAACTCCTGCACCAGGCGCGCGCGGATCTCCGCGAGCGGGCGTCCGGCGAAGTGCTGGTTGAGGTAGTTGGCCGCGCGTTCCAGCTCGCCCGCGTCGTAGGGGCGGCGCGTGTGCAGGATGCGGTTCTGCACGTCGTTGTCGGCGAAGACGAGGATCGCCAGCACGCGCTGCGCATCCAGCGGGACGAAATCGATGTGGCGGAAGGCGAACTGCTCGCGCTTGGGCACCCCGACCACGCCGACGAAATGCGTCATCGCCGACAACAGTTCCGACGCGCTGCCCAGCAGGGCCTGCGTGCCCGACCCGGCCGGCAGCTCCTGGCGCAGGCGCGCGAGCTCCCCTTCGGGCAGCGAACGCACCTGCAGCAGCGAATCCACGAACACCCGGTAGCCCTGCGTGGTCGGGATGCGGCCAGCGGAGGTGTGCGGCGAACTCAGGAGCCCGCCCTCCTCCAGGTCCGCGAGGATGTTACGGATGGTCGCCGGGCTGATGTCCAGGCCCGCGTGGCGGGCCAGCGTCTGCGAACCGACCGGTTCGCCATCGTGGATGTAGCGCCCGATCAGCGTGCGCAGCAGGTGCCGTGCGCGCGGATCGAGGTCGCCGGGGAGTTGCGTGCGCGAAGCCATGGGGCGGGTATACGGCGCGCGGCAGGTGGGCGCAAGCGGATTGCGTTGCACGCAGTCTCGGTTCCTGCGACGACGAATCTTTTACGCTATCGCCCCATGCTCACCCATCTCGCCATCAAGGACTTCGCGGTCGTCCGCGCGGCCGAACTCGATTTCGCCGCGGGCCTGACCGTGATTTCCGGCGAAACCGGCGCGGGCAAGTCGCTGCTGGTCGACGCGCTGGGCTTCCTGTCCGGGGCGCGCGCCGACAGCGGCGTGGTGCGCCACGGGGCTGAACGCGCGGAACTGGTCGCGGTGTTCGACCTGTCCGATGCGCCCGCGGCCGCCGCCTGGCTGCAGGAACAGGACCTCGACGACACCGATGCCGGCGCGACATGCCAGTTGCGCCGCACGCTGCGCGCCGACGGTGGTTCGAAGGCGTGGATCAACGGCCGCCCCGCGACGATCGCCCAGGTGGCCGAACTCGCCGGGCGCCTGGTCGAAATCCACGGCCAGCACGAACACCAGGCGTTGATGGCGCGCGGCAGCCAGCTCGCGCTGCTCGATGCCTTCGGCCGGCACGCGCCGTTGCAGGCGCAGGTGCAGGCCGCCGCGCGCACGTGGGCGGCGCTGGTGCGCGAACGCGACGCGCTCTCGCAACGCGGCGATCCCGGCGATCGCATCGCCTTCCTCGAACACCAGCTGCAGGAATTGCAGCGCGATGCGCTGGAGCCCGCGGCGTTCGCCGACCTCGTCGCCGCGCACCGCCGCCATGCGCACGCCGCCGGCCTGATCGAAGCCTGCGACGCCGCCGCCGCGCGCCTGGGTGGCGAAGACGGTCCGGCCCTCGGGCGCCAGCTGCAGCAGATGCGCAACGACCTCGCGCGCCAGGCCGAACACGAACCGCGCCTGCTCGAGATCGACGCGATGCTCGACACCGCCGCGATCCAGCTCGACGAAGCGGCGTCCCTGCTGGAACGCGTCCGCGCCGACCTGGACCTCGACCCCACCGCCTTCGACGACCTGGACCGCAAGCTCACGCGCCTGCACGACTTGGCGCGCAAGCACCGCATCGCGCCCGAAGGCCTGGCCGCGCAACGCGATGCCCTCGTCGCGGAGCTCGAATCCCTGCGCGGCGCCGAAGACCGCGTGCGCGCGCTCGATGGCGAAATCGAATCGGCCCGCCTCGCGTGGGCGAAGCACGCCGCCACGCTGACGAAAGCCCGCACGCAGGCGGCGAAGTCGCTCGCATCGTCCACGACCACGCTGATCGGCGAGCTCGGCATGGGCGGCGGCGCGTTCTCGGTGTCGATCGAACCCAACCCCGCGGCCGATCCGGATCCGCAAGGCGCCGAGCGCATCGAATTCCTCGTCGCCGCCAATCCCGGCCAGCCCGCGCGCGCGTTGCGCAAGGTCGCCTCCGGCGGCGAACTCTCGCGCATCTCGCTCGCGATCGAAGTCGCCGCGCTCGGCCTGGACGCCGTGCCCACGATGGTGTTCGACGAGGTGGATTCGGGCATCGGCGGCGCGGTGGCGGACATCGTCGGCCAGAAGCTGCGTGCGCTCGGTGCGAAACGCCAGGTGTTGTGCGTGACCCACCTGCCGCAGGTCGCCGCGCAGGGCAACGCCCATTACCGCGTCAGCAAGGCCGCCAGCGACGGCATGACCCAGAGCGCCGTGCGCCAGCTGGAAGCGAAGGACCGCGAGGAAGAACTCGCCCGCATGCTGGGTGGCGTGGAAGTGAGCAAGGAAGCGCGCGCCGCGGCGCGGCGGTTGCTGGCGGACGTGGGCTAGCGCTTCTTGCGCACGTAGAGCACCAGCGCGTGCTCTTCGATCTCGTACCCGTGCTGCGCCGCGATCTGCCGTTGCAGGTCTTCGATCTCCGCGCTCTGGAACTCGATGACCTTGCCGGTCTCGATGTCGACCATGTGGTCGTGGTGCTCGCCGCGGTCCAGCTCGTACACCGCGTGGCCACCCTCGAAGTTGTGCTTGAGCACCAGCCCGGCCGCCTCGAATTGCGTGAGCACCCGGTAAACGGTGGCCAGCCCGATTTCGTCCCCGTGGTCCAGCAGCAACCGGTAGATGTCCTCGGCCGTCATGTGGCGCGGGCGGGACTGTTCCAACAGCTCGAGGATCCGCATCCGCGGATGCGTGACCTTGAGCCCGAGCTTGCGCAGATCCTGCTGTTCCATGGCGGCGGAGTGTATCATCGGCCCCCTTCCGACCCCCCGCGACAGGTTCCATGCGCAAGCTCTTGATGGTCCTCGCCCTCGCCGTCCTCACCGCGGGCTGCGGCATGCTCTACCGCCAGCCGATCTACCAGGGCAACCTCCTCGAGAAGTCCAACGTCGACCAACTGGCCGAAGGCATGGACAAGCGCCAGGTGATGGCGCTGCTCGGGACGCCCTCCGTCGCCGATCCCTTCCACCACGATCGCTGGGACTACATCGCCACCGAGCGCACCGGCCGCGTGGGCAAGACCGAGGTCAAGACGCTCACGGTCTTCTTCGCCAACGACCAGCTGCAGAAGTGGGAAGGCGAATATTTCCCCGAACAGGACAAGGCCCTGGCGGCGGACATGCGTTCGCGCTTCGGCAACCTGCCGAAGGACAAGAAAAAGAAGGGCGCGCGCCACTAAGCGCGCGTCGTCACCGCGCGGCCCGGTTCCGCCGCGCCTGTTTCGGATCCACCACCAGCGGCCGCAGCAACTCGATGCGGTCGCCTGCGTGCAACACCGCATCGGCTTCCGCGCGCACGCCGTGGATCGCCTGGCCATCCACGCCCCGCGCCCGCAGCGCCTCCGCGTCCAGGCCCGCCTGCACCAGCGCATCGCCCAGCGTCGCCCCTTCGGGCACGTCCACCGCCCACGCCTCGCAGCGATGCGGCCACGCCAGCACGATGTCGATGCGCATGCGCGCGCCGCTCACTCCGCGCCGCGGTCGGCGGCGCGCACGAAGTCGTCGACCATGCGGTCGGCCAGCCCCTGGAAGCCGATCGCGAAGGCCGGCCCCAGCAGTTTGTTCTTCGGTTCGAAGTCGAGCGTCAGCGTGACCTTGCACGCCGATTCGTCGAGCGCATGGAACTGCCAGCGCCCGTGCAACTGCTTGAACGGCCCGTCCCGGAGTTGCATGTCGATGTGGTGCGGCGGCGACAGGGTGTTTTCCGTCGTGAACCACGTGCGCAGCGAGCCCAGCCCCAGGTCCAGCCGCGCGACCACGCGGGTGTCGTCGCGTTCCAGGATGTCCGCCGATTCGCACCAGTCGAACCGGCGCGGATACGCGGCGATGTCGTTCACGAGCGCGAACATGCGGGCCGCCGAATGCTCGACGAGGGCGCTGCGTGTGATGGTGGGCATGGGCGCGGGTTCGCTTACGGGGGCGGCATCGGCGAGAATGCCCGCCATGAACAAGCAGGCGGCCAAGGATAAGGGAAACAGCGGCGCGGGCGCGCCGAAGAAGAAGGACAAGGCGCCGGCCCAGAAGACCATCGCGCTCAACAAGCGCGCCAAGCACGAGTACCACCTGGAGCAGAAGGTCGAAGCGGGCCTGGCGCTGCAGGGCTGGGAACTCAAGGCGATCCGGGCGGGCCGGGCCAACATCGGCGAAAGCTACGCGATCGTGAAGGACGGCGAACTCTTCCTGTTCGGCGCGCAGATCACCCCGCTCATCATGGCGTCCACGCACGTCATCGCCGACGCGCACCGCACCCGCAAGCTGCTGCTGCATCGCCGCGAGATCGACCAGCTGGTCGGCCGCGTGCAGCGCGACGGCTACACGCTGGTACCCACTGCGCTGTACTGGAGCGGCAGCAAGGTGAAGGCCGAGCTCGCGCTGGCGAAGGGCAAGCAGACGCACGACAAGCGCGAGGCCAGCAAGGAACGCGACTGGAACCGCGAGAAGCAGCGCGTGCTGCGCCGGCACAACAAGAACGCCTGACGCATTTCAGCGCGGCGTGCGCCTGCGGTCCGGCTCCGCGTCCGGATGCGGCGCCAGCGTGAACGAGAACACCGCGCCCTCGCCCGGCACGCCACTGGCGAACAACGCGCCGCCATGGCGTTCGACGATGCGCTTGGCCGTCGCCAGGCCGATGCCCTCGCCCGCGAACTTCGCATCGTCGTGCAGGCGCTGGAACGGGCGGAACAACTTGTCCGCGTACGCCGGATCGAAGCCCATGCCGTTGTCGCTGACGTAGAACGAAAACCCGTCGGCTTCCACGCCGAACTCGATGCGCCCGTCGGGTTTCTCGCGCGTGAACTTCCACGCATTGCCGAGCAGGTTCTGCAGGAGGCTGCGCACCAATGCGCGGTCGCCGCGCGCGCTGAGGTGCGGTGCGATCTCCACGGCCACGCGGCGCTGCGGCTCGATGGCCTGCAACTCCGCGATGATCTCGTGCGCCATGCGCGACAGGTCGAGCAGTTCGGGCTGCAGTTCGCCGCGGCCCACGCGCGACACCTTCAGCAACGCTTCGATCAGCTCGCTCATGCGCGCCGCCGCGCCGCGGATGCGCACCAGGTAATCGCGGCCGGTGTCGTCGAGCACCGGCGCGTAGCGATCGCCGAGCACGCGGCCGAAGCCTTCGATCGCGCGCAATGGTGCGCGCAGGTCGTGCGAGATCGAATACGCGAACGTCTCCAGCCCGCGATTGGCTTCGCTCAGTTCGCGCGTGCGCGTTTCGACGCGCGCCTCCAGCGTGCGGTTGAGCGCACGCACGCGGGACTCGCTGCGCCGGTGCGCCGCCGACATGCGTGCCGCCAGCCGCTGCGCACGCGATTCGGTATAGGCCAGCGACCACGCGATGCCGAACAACAGCAGCGATGCAAGCAGGCCGACGACCAACGCGGTGCGCAAAGGACGCAGCCCTGGCGCGGCCACTTCCTGCGGCGCCGACGCGAATTCGAACTGCCACGTGCGGCCGTACGAACTCGCGCGCTGTTCGTAACGGAACGTCGCGTCGGTACGCAACGGATAGTCGCCGTCCGAATACAGCATCGCGCGCGTGCCGCCCGTGACATCGAGGATGCGGAAGGCGACGTTGCGCTGGATCGGCCGCAGCGCCGTCGCCACGAAGCGCGGCACGCGCACTGGCGAATACACCCAGCCGCTGAGCGCGTCGTAGCGTTCGGCATAGGTCGCCGGCGCCTGGCCGCCGCGGAACACCGGCGCATACACCAGGAATCCCGCCGCTTCGGGATCGAGGTCCTGCAGCAGGTGCACGCGACCTGTCATGCGCGGCGCCGCGTCGCGCAACGCCGCTTCCATCGCGGCGTGGCGCACGGGCTCGGAATACATGTCGTAACCGACGACGTTGAGGTTCTCGGCGGTCTTGGGTTCGAGGTAGAAGATCGGCGCGTAGTGCGTGCGCACGCCGTGCGGCCAAACGCTGAACAAGCCGCGGCCCGCCGCGCGCGCATCCAGTTGCAACTGCTCCATCCCGTGCGCGTCGGTGTAGGCCGCGAAGCCCAGGCCCGTCATCGCCGGGAAGCGCACCGGCAGGTCCAGCCCGTCCACGTACGCCTGCCACTGCCGCGGGCTAGGCCGCGTCACGCTGGCGAACAGCGCCGCGCCGCCGCGGATGGTCAGTTCGTAGTTCACCAGGCGCTGCTGCACCAGCTCCACGATTTCCTGGCACGAGGCCTGGAACTCGGCGTGCGCGGCCTTCAGTTCGCGCTCGCGCGCCGCCCGCCAGGCCAGCACGACCAGCAACGTGGAGGCGATCAGCACGAGCACCGCCAGCACGAAGCCACTGCGGCTCGTGGCCTCGATGGCGTCCTGGTCGGGCGGGATGGGCTCGTTCGGGGGCACGGGCTGCATGGGGCGAAGCATAGACTGCGATGAATCGCCGCTGGCCCCTCCGGCCGCGATCCGGCGCTTCGCCTTGCCTGCACGGCGCGCGGGCCTATACTGCGCCGGTCAGCGTGATTGATGTTCCCCGGGGGTGCACTGGCTTCGACGGGGGTCGCGAAATCGCTTGGCGCATGCCGAGGGGGTAGCTTTCCTCGTTAATCCAGCTGCAAAAACCTAGACGCGAACGACGACGTCTACGCTCTGGCCGCTTAAGGCCTAGCCCCGAACCCACTTGTGCCTGTGCTCGTGGATGTAGGGTCATCATCACAGGATCGGTTGGAGTGGCGACCCGTCAGCTTCGACTTAACTTAAAGCGGGTATGTCCTGCGGTGTGCCTCGCACGTCGTGTTGCCACAGGCCGAGAACGAACGGCGAGCTAAGCATGTAGTGCCGGGGATGGAGTGCCTTCGGACGGGGGTTCAATTCCCCCCACCTCCACCAGTTGAAGGAAAAGGCCCGCCCAGCGCGGGCCTTTTCTTTATTACTTTCAATACCTTAGCGATCGAAGTGCTATGAAGGTGTTACCCCCATATCAGATCGTTGTCGCGCCGGTTGTGTAGATATATACACTGAGATCACCTCTCAGTTCCTCGGTATGCACAATGTCCGCGCCCGTGCCTGCACGTTCCCGTCGCGAGTCCGCACTGACGGATAGGTTCATCGCTTCGATAAAGAAGTCTGGCGTATACGTCGACGGTGGCGGCCTCGCGCTGCACGTGCTTGAGACTGGCACGATGAGTTGGCGGCTTCGTTACCGCTTCGACGGCCGCGCGGCGATCGCGGTGCTTGGCACATATCCCGCGATGAGCCTCGCAAAGGCGCGCGCGGCAGCCGAAGACGCACGCCGGGAAGTCAAAGTGGGCATCCGGCCGCTCGGGGTCAAGCGTGCGGAACAACGTGCACGGGGCGCGACGCGTGCGAACGGGTCGACGCTCGGGGAAGTCGCCGAGAAGTGGTTCGACATGGCGAAAGCAGACGCTTGGTCGGACAGCACCGCCAAAAAGACACGCGGCAGGCTCGACCTTCATCTCAGGCCGACAGCATTGTGGCAGACGCCGATTCGTGACATCGACGTAGCAACGGTCACCCCGCTTCTCGACAAACTGCACCGCGAAAAGCCAGACACGGCGAAAAAGATAAAGCAAATGCTCAATGGGATATTCCGTTGGGCGTTGGCGCGCGGCGTCGTGCCGCACAACCCCATCCCAGAAACAAGGCCGGGAAGCGGCATGCGAGGCCGGAGGGCAATGGAACGCGAGGGCAAGCGTTTGCCGGCGGTCACCGAACTGCGGGCGTTGGGCGATCTCCTTCGAAGGATCGATCAGGCACAGGCATCGTGGCAGGTACGCGGCGCGCTGTTCCTGTGCGCGATGACCGCACAGCGACCCGGGCGCGTCGTCGCCGCGCGCTGGGACGAATTCAACCTAACCGGGAAGAACCCGGCCTGGACGATCCCCCGCGACCTTCAGAAGAACTCCGACGGTTCGCGCGGCGATCACGTTATTCCGCTTGCGCCGAACGTTGTGAACTGGCTGAAGACGCTTCCGCGCGGCATCGAGTTCGTGTTCGAAACGACGACCGGCCATGTGACGTTGGAGGCGCCGAGCAAGTTACTTCGTTCAATCGGTTTCGCCGGCACACACACCCCGCACGGGTTTAGAAGTTCGTTCTCGACGTTGGCCAACGCGGCGAGCCGTAAGGATGCAAGCCGCATGTTCGATCGCGTCGACATCGAACATGTGCTCGACCACGAAATTCTAAACGATACCGTCCGCAGCTACGACCGCGCGCGCGCCCTGCCCCGACTACGAGTCATTCTTGAATGGTGGGCGACCACTCTCCTGGCCGCGAAGGCACGCTAGCCCCCTCGTCGGCGTTCTGTTGTGTGGAGCTTCGGAGCCTGATTCGCTTTACCAACCACTGGGAGTTCAACTATGCCAACGCAATCGTCTGCGCCCAGGCGCAAGCGCGGGTTGTCTCCGCTCGGTAAGCTGGTCATTCGCGGCGTTGCCCATAAACTGCGCTTCGAGCTTCAGTCCGGATCGACCCGGGCGGAACTGAAAGCTGCGACCGAAGAAGCCGTCGAAGCTTTAATGCACCTGTCGAACCCCCATCGCGGTCGTTCAAGCGAGCGAATCAACGCGGTGATCTCGCACTTTCGCACTCGTCGCATGATCGGTCGTCCGATCACTTATACGGCGGCAGCCCGGTATCACTTGGCATCGGAGGCGTTGTTGAAGCTACGGTCCGCCGCAAGCGAAGCCGAGCTCGTGACTTTCGACGACCTGCAGGAATTCCTTCGATTAGCCCGCGAAATACCCAAGCATACGGTCGACAAACTTGCCAAACGCGCGCGCGCGCGGGCGGTCAAGTTGAAGATTTGATCCCCTTTTGAATCCAAAAGGGTAGCCGCGTCGCAGCCGCGTGCAGACTACCGTTGCCGCACCAGTAACAGATCGGTGCCCCGGCGATGAAGGTGTTGCTCCACGTGCAGGATGTCCGAGAAGCGCTCGGCGAATGCCGAACAACGTTCTACGGCGCGACCGGCAGCTATCACGACCCTGATTTCCCCCTACCCGTTCGACGGCCGGGTCGCGCCCCCCAATGGCTTCAAGCCGACATCGAACGCTTTGCGGCTTCGCTAGCCGATCGTTATCGCGCATCGAAACATCCAGCCCCTGCGACTTGTCTTGCTGCGCCGGCCCGTAACGCTCATGCAGGGCGCGGTCGCCCGCGGAAGGCACGCCCGTTCTCGGAGGTAAATCCGGATGTCGATTGATTCGCGCGAACTTGCGACGAAGTTGAAGTCCATGGCCGAGGCCAGTTACCACGTCCTGGTCGACGTTGCCCGAAGTCCTTCGATTGATGGTTTTCCGTTCGCCCATCAAACGCTCTGGGACATCGGCGAGACATTGCGTCGGTTCACAGCCCACGCGCTCGCCGCGCCCGCGCCCGAGGTTCAGCTCACAATGCACGTCGAACCGGACCATGCGTGGGCGGTCGACCTGCACGAGGCGGCGGAACACCTGAATTGGGTTGCCGGCGGCCTGCGCACCGCGTTGATTGAGGCCGTCCAGCACGCCGACGAAGAAGAGTGGGCATGGGCTGCGCACCAGATGCTCCTGGAGGCGACATGGGCGCTCACTCAACTCGAATGCGTGCACGCCAAAGGGGAACCGTGATGGCCGGGAAGCTCTTCAATCTGAAGGGTCGGTTGGCATCCGGCCCCTACGTCACGATCCCGCGCGCCGTCCTCGAATCGCCGGCTTTCATGAGCAGGTCGGCCAACTCCAAACGTCTGTTGTTCGACCTCATGGCGGGCTTCCGCTTCGGCCACAACGGTGACATCGCGGCTACCAGGACCATCATGCGCAGGCGTGGATGGACGTCTAACTCCTCACTTCAGAGCGCCATCAACGAACTGCTGGCGGCAGGCTTGATCGAGTTGACCAGACAAGGCGGCCTCCATCGATGCTCACTTTTCGCATTCACTTGGATGGCCATCGACGCATGCGAAGGCAAGCTTGATGTTAGGCCGACGGCAACGCCTTCCAGTCTGTGGCAGAAGTTCGAGGTGTCGGGTGCGAATGAAGCACCAGCCTTTGAAGCGGGCCATATCGCCCCTGTGAAAGGGCCATCGAAGCCTTCCCCAAAGGCGCAGCCGGTCGCGGTAGGCCTTCAGACAGGGCCAACTACATTGTCGCCGCGATGTGCGGTGGCCCGCGACAAGGGCACCTTTGAATTCACCATGTCCATAACATCAACGGCGAAGAGGCTACTTGCCTGCCGCACGAAACAGCTTGAGGTGCGTGGAGGGAAGCCGTGGCGACCGAGCCGGGCGCCGAGGGCACGGGGGGGATGGAAAAATCTATGCGCACCGCGGCAGCCGGCCACCCCCTGCGCTTGTAATTAATGGCTTAGGTTCGAAAACCATGAGGTGAGCGATGGCCAGAAAGCCGATTGAATCCCCCGCCCCGCACGTTGTTGGTCCGCCAGAAGATCTCACGGAGGCGGAACTCGCCATGTGGGACCGGGAGTTCAAAGCAGTGCCCTTCGGTCATTTCGTGCGCGCCGACATCCCGGCCATGCGAGATCACGTACACCTTGTGTGCGAAGAGGCAGAAGCGCGAGCAGCAATGTTGGTGCGGAACCGAACCCGTGACGCCACTGCACATTGGCGCGGTGTCTGCGCTGCGGTAATGGGGAGTCGTCGGGCCCTCCGCCTGCTTCCGAATTCGCGGCAAACACCGCGCCGCGCGGGACTGATCGCCGCGGGAAGCGCAAGCGCGGAGCCTGACCTATTCGACAACTCTCGACGCGATTGGCGAAGCCTCTTTCCGAACCCAGTTGCGCCTGACACGGACCGCAAGGGTCGTAAAGGCGGACATTGACTGACAAGCAGTTGCGGCGACGAGGCGGCGTCGCTCATTGTGGCCGCACGAATATCAAATCGCATGTCGCCCTCATCGGCATAGAAACCGAGCCCCGTCGCGCTGCGCGGCCCGGGCAATGAATCTACTTGTAACCCGACAGCACGAAGCAGTGCAGCGCGTGGGCGCCGCTCAGTTCTCGGGCTGGCGACGTGCGATTTCGGTCAGCGTTGCATCCATGCCTTGCGACTTGAACTTGAAGTCGACGTGGTCACCGAGGCGGATTGCAGTCACGTCGATCGCTCCGGTCCGGAACTTCATCGTCATGGGCGGCCACTTCAATTGCGCCACGGGACCGTGCGCGATGGTGATCGTTCCGCCTGCCGGGTCCATTGCTTCGACGACGCCGCTAGCAGTCGCAACGGTAGCGGGCGCGACGTCAGCCATGGCGCGAGCGGACGTCGCCGCCGCAACTGGCTGGGGGCCTGTTTCCTGGGGCGGTCGATCCTGCGAGCACGCGGCCAGCAACATGGGCACAAACAGCAAGGTGAGGTGCTTCATTTCGTTTTCCTGGTTGTAGTGGAATTGTTTCGGGCGAGCTCGCGGCGCCGTAGCAGCACGAACGCGGCGGGGATTACGAGCATCGACAAGAGGGGCGCGCTGATCATGCCGCCGACTATCGGGGCCGCGATGCGTTGCATCACCTCCGACCCTGCACCGCCGCCGATCATGATCGGCAAGAGACCGGCAAGGATGACGGCGACCGTCATCGCCTTCGGCCTGACGCGCTGCACCGCGCCTTCCCGGATGGCTGCGTCGAGTTCGACACCGCCTGCCTCAGGATTGGCTGCGAGTTGTCGCTCCCATGCGTGGCGCAGGTACAGGAGCATGATGATGCCGAACTCCGCGGCAACGCCGGCGAGTGCAATGAATCCAATGAGCGTCGCCACCGACACGGCATGCCCCAGCGCCCAGATCAGCCACAACCCGCCAATCAATGCCAACGGCAGGCTCAGCATGATGACCAGGGCCTCCGAAGCGCGCCGAAAGACGAAGTAGATCAGGCAGAAGATGATCGCCAACGTCGCCGGCACGACGAGACGCAGGCGCTCGCCAGCGCGTTTCAGATACTCGAACTGGCCGGACCAATCCACGGCATAGCCCGCCGGCATCGCCACTTGCTTGGCGACGTTGCGTTGCAAGTCGGCGACAACCGATCCCAGATCGCGTCCCGCCACATCGACGTACACATAGGTGCTCAAGCGCGCGTTGTCGCTGCGGAGCATCGGCGGCCCTTCGCTGAAGGTCAGTTCGGCCACCTGCCCCAGTGTCAGTTGCGCCCCGCCGGGCGCGATGATCGGGAGTTGCGCGAGTGCTGGCAACGAGTCGCGAACCTGGCGCGGGTAGCGCACGACCACCGGGTAGCGTTCGCGTCCCTGAAGGGTCTCTGTGACGGGGCTGCCGCCCACCACCGTCGCAATCAGCCGCTGCACGTCGGCCTGGCTCAGGCCGTACCGTGCCGCCGCGTCGGGTCGAACCGTGACATCGAGATAGCGCCCCCCGGCTATCCGCTCTGCCAGCGCCGAGCTGACGCCCGGGACCGTGCGCGCGATGCGTTCGATGCGATCACTCAACTCGGCCAGCACGGCGACGTCTGGCCCCGACACCTTGATGCCGATCGGGCTCTTGATGCCAGTGGCCAGCATGTCGATTCGGTTGCGGATCGGAGGTACGAACAAGTTCGTGAGCCCCGGCACACGCACGGCGCGATCGAGTTCGACGCGGAGCTTCTCCGGTGTCATCCCCGGCCGCCATTGGCTTCGCGGCTTGAATGTGATTGTGGTCTCGAACATTTCCAGCGGCGCAGGGTCCGTTGCGGTTTCAGCGCGACCTGCCTTGCCGAAAACGTGGTCCACTTCGGGCACGGCCTTGAGCATCCTGTCCGTCAACTGCAGCAGTTGCGCCGTCTTGCCTGCGGACATGCCCGGGAGCGCCGAGGGCATGTACAGCAACGTGCCTTCTTCCAACGGCGGCATGAACTCGCTGCCCAGGCGCAACATCGGGATCGCGCTCAGCAGCAGCGCGGCGCCCCCCAGCGCGAGCGTCAGCTTCGGGAAACGCAGCACGAGGTCAAGCGCTGGTTTGTACATCGCGATCAGCATGCGATTGAGCGGATTGTCCCGCTCGGAGCGAATGTTCCCGCGGATCAGGTAGCCCATCAGCACCGGGATCAGGGTGATGGAGAGGCCCGCTGCCGCGGCCATCGCGTAGGTCTTGGTGAACGCCAGCGGTGAGAACAGCCGCCCTTCCTGCGCCTGCAGCGCGAACACCGGCACGAAGGACAGCGTGATCACCACCAGGCTCACGAACAGGGCCGGGCCGACTTCGCTGGCGGAAGTGGCCATCAACGCCCAGCGTTCGTCGCCTTCCGGCTCGCGCCCATGCGCCCCGCGGAAATGTTCGAGGTGCTTGTGCGCGTTCTCGATCATGACGACCGCCGCATCGACCATCGCGCCGATCGCAATCGCGATACCGCCCAGCGAAAGCAGGTTGGCGGTGATGCCCTGGTAGCGCATGACGATGAACGCCGCGAGCACGCCCAGCGGCAGCGTGATCACCGCGACCAGCGACGAGCGGATGTGCCACAAGAACAGCGCGCACACCAGCGCGACCACGAGGAACTCTTCCCCCAGCTTGCGGGTGAGGTTGTGCACGGCGTGGAGGATCAGCTCGGACCGATCGTACGTCGGCACGATTTCGACACCGCGCGGCAGGCTCGCCTTCAACGCCTGCAGCCGCGCCTTGACGGCTTCGATGGCTACCAACGCATTCTTGCCGGAACGCAGGATGACGACGCCGCCGGCGACCTCGCCTTCCCCGTCGAGTTCGGTGATGCCACGTCGCAGGATAGGCCCGCGTTCCACGGTGGCAATGTCACGCAGGAGGACCGGCACACCGCCTGCGATCATCGAGACCGGCACATTTTCAAAATCCTCGCGCGTGCGCAGATAGCCCTCACTCCGGACCATGAACTCGGCTTCGCCCTGCTCGATCACCGATCCGCCGGTCGCACCGTTCGCGGATTGGATCGCCCCAGTAAGCTGGTCGATGGTGATCCCGCGAGCGGCCAGTGCCCGCGGATCGGGCGTGACCTGCCACGCCTGCACCATGCCGCCCACGCTGGCCACTTCGGCGACGTCGGGCACAGTCTTGAGGTCGTAGCGCAAGAACCAATCTTGCAACGCGCGCAGTTGTCCGAGGTCGTGGCGACCCGTGCGATCGACGAGCGCGTACTCGTAAATCCAGCCCACGCCGGTCGCATCAGGTCCGATCGCAGGATTGACCTGGGCCGGCAAGCGATCGCGCACCTGGCTCAGATATTCGAGGACGCGGGACCGCGCCCAGTACAGATCGGTCTTGTCATCGAACAGCACGTACACAAACGAGTCGCCGAAGAAGGAAAAACCGCGCACCGCTTTCACGCCAGGCACCGACAGCATCGTCGTGGTGAGTGGATAGGTGACCTGATCCTCGACGATGCGTGGCGCCTGGCCGGGCCACTCGGTGCGGATGATGACCTGCGTGTCCGACAGATCGGGCAAGGCATCGAGCGGCGTGTGCATCGTCGACCAGATCCCGACGACCGCTAGCGCAACGGCGGCGAGCAGCACGAACAGCCGATGGGCGATCGACGCCCGGATGATGCGGGCGATCATGGCTGCTGCCCTGCGGCGTCAGGCACATCACGGATGGTGCAGTCCGCGTTCGCCTTCGGGGCAAACTTGGGCACCAGTTGCATGTCCATGAAAGGCGACTTGCCGGGCTTGTCGAAGTGCTTGTCCGGCGCCATCGGGTCGTACCAATACACCACCGGGCATTTCCGTTGGGCGGACGCCGAAGGCGAAGGTGGCATCGTCATCTCCGGCATGCCCGGCATGACGTCGCTCGGCATCTTGTCGCGGTCGGTTGCGTCGAGGCGTTCGAGCGCACCCGAGAGGTTCGCTTCCGAATCAATCAGGAACTGGCCAGAAACCACCACCCGCTCGCCGCCTTTCAAGCCCGTGAGAATCTCGGTCATCCCGCCACCGCTGCGGCCTGCCTCCACATGCACCGCGCGAAAGGTGTCGTCGGCCGCGAGCACTATCACCCGCGCCTGGGACCCGGCGCCGATCAGCGCTTCGGTCGGCACGAGCGGTCGTTCGCCGCCCGCGGACGGATGCAATGCAATGCGCGCGAACATGCCCGGCACGAGCACGCCACGCGGGTTGTCGAGCACGATGCGCGCTTGTTGCGTGCGGCTGTTCGTGTCGACTTGCGACAGCACGGCTTCAACGCGGCCACGAAAGGTTTCGCCCGGCAATGCGTCGACCGTCGCATCCACCGGCGTCCCGTTCGCAATGCCTGCGAGCCCCGCCTGCGGAATGGCGGCTTCGAGCCAGACGGTCTGCGTGCCATTGATGCGGAACAACAACGTGCCCATCGGCGCGGCTTGGCCCTCGCGAACTCCGATTTCACTGACGACGCCGGTGACCGGCGAGGTCAACGTGAGGCGGCCGCGCTGGCCCGTGCCACTCCCTTCGGGAAGACCCAATGCGCGCAATCGTTCATGCGCGGCTGGTCGCAACCCCTGCGCCGCGGGAGAGCTTGCGTTGCCCAGCGCCTGCGCCTCGGCAATCGCGGTGTTCCAACTCGGCGCGATGATGCGGGCCAAAGGCTGTCCTGCCCGCACCCGTTCAAATGGCGCGCGCACATCCAGGTGCTCGACAACCGAATCGACGCGGGCACTGACGATGCGCTCCTGGCGCAAGTCCCAAGTGATCGTGCCGGGCACTTCAAGCGTCGCGCCCAATCGTCCGGGCTTGACCACCGCCGTGCGCATGCCGAGGTTCTGGCGCACGCCGGGTGCAATGGAAATGCCCCCCGATGTCGCCTCATCGGCGTACTTCGGCACCATTGGCATGTCCATGAAGGGCGACTTGCCGGGTTTGTCGAAGTGCTGGTCCGGCACCATCGGGTCGTACCAATAAATGACCTGGCGGTCGGCTGGCTGCATGTTGGGCGAAGCGGTCGTGGATGCGCTCTCGCGGGACCGCCCGAACCAGTAGCCAATGCCGACGGCCGCCAGGAGCGCGACGAATCCGGCAACGATTTGCAAACGGCGATGCGTGGTGGTCATGGCTGCGTCTCCGCGGGCAACAGGAAGGCCAACGCGGCCCAGGCACGTCCCAGTTCACCGAGGTGTTCGGCGTGCGCGAGATGGACATCGAGCTCGTCTCGACGAGCGCTGAGCCATGGTTGCAGATCGCCGCCGGCGCGGTATGCGGCGAGCGTCGTCGCGCTGCGGTCCTGCGCGAGGGGCAACAAGGCGTCCTCGTGCAACACGACCTGGCGTTTCAATCCTTCCCACCGAGCGATATCGGCGCGAATGCGCGCTGCTTCCTGGCGGCGGAGGTCCTCTCGGCTTGCGAGCGCTGCCTGGTAGTCGGCCTCTCGGGCGCTGATTCCACGGTCTTGCCGATTGCGCGAGAAGAGCGGCAAGCCGATGCCCACCTCCAACATGATCATGTCGCTGCGACCACCGGCGCGCTGGCCGTACGAAGCCCCAACGCTCCAGTCCGATCGCTTGTCCGCGCGGGCCACGTCAATCGCGGCCGCCGCTGTTTCGACTTGCGCGGTCGCGGGCAGCAACGGGCCGACCCGATCAACCGCCGCAAGCAACTGGGACTCGGACATCGGGAGCGAATTGAAATCCGGCGCCACGTTGCTCACCTCGACCGCGGCATCACCCACCCAGCGCGCGAGTCCGGCTTGCGCTGCGCGTTTCTCTGCCTGCGTGGCCTCGATGCGGTTGTCGAGTTCGAGCAGGGCGGCTTCGGTGGCGAGTGCGTCGCTGACCGTTTCACTACCGCCCGACACGCGCGCCTTGGCCAGTTTCGCCGCCAGCGCGGCTTGCTCCCTCAGCATCTGCAGCGCTGTCAATTCGCGATGGGCCGACCACACGGCGATCCATGCTTCCGCGGTGGCACGGCGTACCGCCAGCGCTTCTGCCTCCGCCTTGGCCGTCGCCTCGTCGACCTGCCGGTCCGCGAACGACACTCGCGCCAAACGTTTCGCACGGGACGGGATCTCTTGCCACAGACCAATTTTCTTCATGGTCATGTCGTCCGCGCTCGCATCGAACGCATCACTTCCCGTCACCGGATAGTTATCGACGCCAATCGTCAGCCTGGGATCAGGAAGGGCCCCGGCGCGGGCGGCTTCCTCCTGCGCGGCGGCGACGCCGAACCGACGGGCATCGAGCATGGGCGCGCGCGTGCCGGCCAGGCGCAAGGCCTCGGACAATGAGATGTCATCGGCCGCGACCGCAGTCGCGAATGGCGTGGTCAACATGACCACGCTGAAGAAATGGGCGAGCGCGTGCGTTGGCAAGCGCCACGCGCTGCAACGATCGAATCGGGCGTTCATGAAGCCTCCAAAACGGACATGGCGACGCGCGCGGCGCTACTGGCACCGGCGCGGATTGCTACGTCATTTCGGGGGCTAGATCAGAAGGCTGCAGAAACGCAGCCGCGGTGGAGGGTCCGATCGCGCGATCGGCACGTCGGCCTGGACTGCGACGCGGGAGGTGGATTGCAGGACGAGTGGCACGAGCATCGGTGCCGGCAGCGCCAGTGGGGGCACCGACAGTTTCACCGTATCGACGACCACGGAATGTTCCGGATTGCAGTGCTTGTCGCACAGCGCGGGGTTATCCCGGGCCAGGTCCATCCCCATCTCCGCGCAGTGCCCGGCCATTGCCGCCATCCCGGCCGGCATCTGCTCGATGGGGCACAGGTACGCCGCCAGCGCGGCCTGCTGGAACAGCAGGCAGACGATTGCCAACAAGGCAATCCTCAGGCGATGGCGGGCGCGCCGGGTCATGGGCGGGATGTTACTACCGGCCCGGCCGATGGTGGAGCGTCTTGGCGAAGCCTGCATGGCCCCCTCATGCAAGTCCAAGCTCGGACTTGGAAATCACGGCAAAGGTGCTCCGGGCGATCTCGACAACGACGCGCCGATACACCTCCTGCCCCAGCGCGTCGCCGGTCAATTGCCCGATGTACTCCAGCGGCCCCAGATCGCGCTTACTCTCCGGCTCGGGTGAGTTGTTAGGCGTGAGCACGTATCCAGCGCTGCATCGGAACAAGTTGAACGTCATGGTGTGTCGCTCCCCTTGAGTCGCCTGTCGGAATACGTACCTGCCCAGCAACCGCTTTGCATCCGGTCGTCGGCGATGTTCATGGCCTCGGATTCTCGTCGCCGAGCAACGCCTTCATCCTCCGGATCTCGTCGCGCTGCGACGCCAGGATTTCCGCACACAACGCTTGCACTTCGGCGCCATCGCGACCCTTGCGTTCCTCGCACATGAGGATCGCGCCGGCATGGTGCGGGATCATCGAGCGCAGGAACTGGCGTTCGGTCACGGCGGCCTGCTGCCGGATCAGTGCCCAGAAAACGATCATCGCCACGACCCCGATGGACACCAGGAGCGCGTTGCGCTTCTTGTCGGGATACATGCCCCACATGACCAGCAATTCGATCACAAGCATCGGGGCCGCCATCAGCCCAGCCATCCAGGCTTGGTTGACGCTTCCATACACATTCCCCAATCGATCCACCATCGCGTACATCAAGGCGTACATCGCCAGGAACGACAGGCCCATCATCACCAGCAGGCGAACGTAATGCCCGCCGTGCATTTGCTGCTTCGCCTGCTTTCCGTGTGCCGCATGTTCGTGCTGCATGGTGTTTCTCCTTGTCTTGGCTACTGCGAATCGGGGGTGATGCGCGCACCTGCGCCCAGGCGCAGCGCATTGGCCACTACGGAAACCGAACTCAGGCTCATCGCGAGGGCCGCGATCATGGGGCTGAGCAAGAGGTGGAACACCGGGTACAACACACCGGCCGCGATCGGGACGCCGAGCGCGTTGTAGGCGAATGCGAACCCGAGGTTCTGCTTCATGTTGCGCACCGTGGCGTCGGACAGCTCGCGCGCGCGCAGGATGCCGCGCAAGTCGCCCTTGACCAAGGTGACCTGGGCGCTGGACATCGCGACATCCGTGCCCGTGCCCATCGCCACGCCCACGTCGGCCGCTGCCAGCGCCGGTGCATCGTTGATGCCATCGCCCGCCATCGCGACCTGTTTTCCCTGCGCCTGTAGAGCGCGCACGAGCTCCGCCTTGTCTGCCGGACTGACTTCGCCGTGGAACTCGTCGATGCCGAGGCGCGCGGCGACCGCGCGCGCGGTCGTTTCGCCGTCCCCGGTTGCCATGACCACATGCAGGCCGCTGCGCCGCAGCGCCTCCAACGTGGGCAGCGCCGATTCCTTGATCGGGTCGGCAACGGCGAGCAAACCCGCAACGCGACCGTCCATGGCGAGGAACATCACGCTGGCGCCGTCCTTCCGAAACGCTTCCGCCCTGTCCCGCCATTGCGTGATATCCGCGCCGACCTGTTCCATCAAGCGGGTGTTGCCGAGCGCCACGTCGCGCCCTTCGATGTGGCCGCGCACGCCGAACCCGGTCACTGAGTCGAATCCGTCGACGGCAGCAAGTGTCATTTCACGCCGTCGCGCTTCCGCGACGATCGCCGCGGCCAGCGGATGCTCGCTTCCCTGGTCCAGGCTTGCCGCGATGCGCAATACTTCTGCTGGCGCGACACCGTCGGCGCCCACGGCATCGCGATACGCGGGATGCCCTTCGGTCAGCGTGCCCGTCTTGTCGACGATCAAGGTGTCGATGCGACGGATGCGCTCGATCGCTTCCGCATCCTTGAACAACACGCCGCCCGTCGCACCGCGCCCGGTGGCGACCATGATCGACATCGGCGTTGCCAAGCCCAACGCGCACGGGCACGCGATGATCAGCACCGAAATTGCGTTCAGCACCGCGTAGGTCCATGCGGGTTCCGGCCCGAAGAAGCCCCACGCCAGAAACGTGATCGCAGCAGCGGCCAGCACCGCGAGGACGAACCAGTAGGCGACGCGATCGGCCATGCGCTGCATCGGCGCACGCGACCGCTGAGCCTGCGCGACGAGCTGCACGATCTGCGACAGCACGGTGTCGGCGCCCACCTTTTCGGCGCGCATGATGAGCGAGCCGGTGCCGTTGATCGTCGCACCGATCAGGCGCGCGCCCGCGTCCTTGCGCTGCGGGATCGGCTCGCCGGTGATCATCGATTCGTCGACGCTGCCCTGCCCCTCCAACACCGTTCCGTCCACCGGCACCTTTTCTCCGGGGCGCACGCGCAGCCGATCGCCGACGTGCACGTCCTCAAGCTGAACATCCTCTTCGGCGCCGTCGTCTCCGATCCGGCGCGCGGTCTTCGGTGCGAGCCCCAACAACGCCTTGATCGCCGCAGATGTCTTGGACCTTGCGCGCAACTCCAACATCTGTCCCAACAGCGTGAGAGAGACGATGACCACGGCCGCCTCGAAATACACGCCGACACGCCCGTGCGCATGGAACGACGCCGGGAACAGCCCTGGCGCAACGGTGGCGACGACGCTGTACCCGAAAGCCGCCGCCACACCGATGCCGATCAGCGTCCACATATTGGGGCTGCGGTGGCGGATGGATTGCACGCAACGCACGAAGAACGGCAACCCCGCCCACGCTACGACCGGCACGCTGAGCGCCATCTCCAACCACGCCCTTGCCTGCGGCGACAACGCGGTCCATCGATGGCCCCACATCGCGAGCACGACGACCATGATCGTCAACGGCAGCGTTAACCAAAAGCGCCGGGAGAAGTCCCGCAACTCGTGATTCTCGTCGTCGTCCAGGGACGGGAGTTCCGGCTCCAACGCCATGCCACAGATCGGGCAAATGCCCGGGCCGGCCTGGCGAATTTGGGGATGCATCGGACAGGTGTAGATCGTTCCCGCATCCTTCGCGGGCGGCATCGAAACCGCCGTATGCCCGTCACCATGGTGATGCGCGTGGCCATGCGCGTGCGGATTGTCATGATTGGCGTTGTTCATGCTCGGTGGCTCAGTGATGATGACCAGGCTGGCCGTGCGCGGGCACCGTCGACGCGGCGGCCGGCATCTGATGCTCGTGTTGCTCGGCGTGCGCGGACACCGTCGACGAGGACGCGGGCATCTCGTGCTCGTGATGCTCGCCATGCGCTTCTTCCATCTCGTGATCGTCGTTGTCGTGGTGGTGGTGGCCGGTTTCGCCACCTCCGTGCGAGTGCCCTTCGCTATGCGCCACCGTGTCGCGGTAGGCGTCGGCGTCCAGCTTCGGCAGTTTTTGGAGGAACGCGACCATGTTCCAGATGTACTCGTCGTTCATGCTCTTGCCCCAGGCCGGCATGCCCGACGCCTTGATGCCGTGCTTGATTGCCCAGAACGCCTCACGAGGCGGCACTTGCTCGCGCGCCAGGTTGGGTGGCGCTGGGTAAAGACCTTTGCTCAACTCGGTTTCCGCGATACCCGGCGCGAGGTGACATCCCGTGCACATGGCGTCGTAGTTTCCGGCTCCCTGGCGGATACGGGCGGGATCGTTCAACGGCGGTAGCGTGAGCTCTTTCGCGCGGACGGCAATGGACCGTTCGCGCATCGTCCTCAAGAGCGACAACACCGGGCGCGTGTGCGCGTTGTCGGCGCCGATGTCGTACGAACCGGAGTAAACGAATCCAGCGAAGGCGAGCACGCCCACGCCTGACAGGACTGCGAGTGTGAGAAGCGTTGATCGCTTTACGAATGGCATGGTGGCTCTCCCCTTCAAAACCAAACCCTGACGCCCACAACGATGCGGGTGTCGCTCTTGTCTTCGCCCAGCGCGCGACGAAAGTCCGCCGTGTCGCCGAACGCGCGCTCGTACACGACGCCGATGTAGGGTGCGAACTTGCGGTGCACCTCGTACCGAAGTCGAAGTCCCGCCTCCATCGTCGAGAGGCCGGAGCCAACCCCGCGGCGCTCGTCGTCCTTGCCGTTGAAGTTGGCCTCCACAAGCGGTTGCAGGATGAGCCGGTTGGTCAGCAACACCTCGTACTCGGCTTCGATCCGCGCCGCTGTTCGGCCTGACGCGCCGACGTACGCCGTGGCCTCGACTTCAAACTTGTAGGGCGCGATGCCCACGAGACCGATCGCGGCCCAATCTTGCGACTTGCCGGGTTTGAAGTCGTGTCGAACGCCGCCGACGACATCCCACCAGCGAGCGATTGGTCGGCCATACATGACCTCAAGATCGGCGGATTCCGTGCGGTCGTCGACACGCTCGCCTTCGGAACGCAGCCACACCTTGTCGGTGTCGGTGCCGATCCACGCCTGCCCTTCCCAGGCCAGCCCGTTGCCATGGTCGGCATCGAAGGCTTCGAGGCGATTGAACAGGACCTTCGAGTGCACGGTGTTGTCGTGCTCAGCGTGGTGGTGCTCGGTAGGTCGCGCTGCTTCACGGTCCGCGTCGGTCAACGCCGGGATCGGCGTGCGAAGCTCGCCGGGCACGGGCACCGCGCCGTCCATCTGCATCTGCGAATGGTCCATCGTCGGGTGCTCCATCTGCATCTGCGAATGGTCCATCGTCGAGTGGTCGACGGGTTTTTCGGCGCGCGGCTTCTGCGCAGGCTTCTGCTTCTGCTTCGGCTTGGTCGCTGGCTTGGGTGCTGGCTTCGCAGGCGGCGTTGCCTTCGGCGGCTGCGCGGGCTTCGCCGGCATCGGCATCGGCATCGGCATTGACGAATGATCGTGATGTTGCGCGGCCGCGCCGGTCGACAGCATCAACCCGATCGCGAGAGTCTTGAACTTGAACATCTTCATTCTTCGACCCTCACTTCGCGCATCATCCCGGCTTCCATGTGGAACAGAAGGTGGCAGTGGTACGCCCAGCCACCGAGCGCGTCTGCGCGCACGCGGTAGCTGCGCCGCGTTCCCGGCGGGATATCGAGCGTGTGTTTCCGTAGGTGGAAATTGCCGTCATCGTCTTCCAGGTCGCTCCACATGCCGTGCAGGTGGATGGGGTGCGACATCATCGTGTCGTTGACGAGCACGATCCGAAGACGCTCGCCGTAATTCAGTCGCAGGGGTTCAACCTCCGAGAACTTCTGGCCATTGAAGCCCCATACGAAGCGTTCCATGTGGCCCGTGAGGTGCAATTCGATTTCGCGGCCGGGGTCGCGGCCATCGGGGTCCTCGAACGCGCTCTTCAACATGCCGTAGCTGAGGACCTTGCGGCCGTTGTCGCGCAGGCCGATGCCGGGATCGTCGAGCCGCGGCATGGGCGACATCGTTTGCATGTCGACGAACGGATTGCCGGCTTCGCTTGTCGGATGCACCGGCATCGCGGCGCCATGCTGCATGCCGGGCATGTCGTGCCCCATGCCCGCATGGTCCATCCCAGCCATGTCGTGTTGCATCGCGCCAGGTTGCATCCCCGCCATGTCGTGCTGCATCGCGCCGCCGCCCATGCCGGGCATGTCATGTCCCATGCCGCCGTGACCCATGTCAGCCATCGCCAGGATCGCGCGCGGGTCAAGCGAGGGCACGGGCGCGCGCAGCCCGTCGCGCACCGCGAGCGTGCCGCTGATGTAGCCCGTGTGGGCCATGTCCTGCGCGAAGATCGTGTAGGCGTCTTGCCCGGTCGGTTCGACGATGACGTCGTACGTTTCCGCAGGCGCCATCCGGAACTCATCGACCGTCACCGGATGCACGTACTGCCCGTCGGCGGCGACCACCGTCATCTTGAGGCCCGGGATGCGCACGTCGAAGTAGGTCATCGACGAGCCGTTGATGAAGCGCAGGCGCACCTTTTCGCCGGACCGGAACAGGCCGGTCCAGTTCGCGAGCGACGTCGCGCCATTCATCAGGTAGGTGTAGGTATTCGCGTTGACGTCCGACAGGTCGGTCGGCGTCATCCGCATCTTGCCCCACAACTTGCGGTCGTCGATCGTGGCGGACAGACCATCGCGCTTCGCGTCGCGCATGAAATCGCCGACGGTGCGCTTGTAGTAGTTGTCGTACCCCGGCATCTTCTTCAAGCGCGCGAACAGTGCCGTGGGGTCGAGATCGGTCCAGTCGGTGAGCATCACGACGTGCTCGCGATCGTATGAGAACGGCTCGGACGCGATGGGGTCGATGACGAGCGGCCCGTAGAGCCCGGCCTGCTCCTGGAACCCGGAGTGGCTGTGATACCAGTACGTGCCGCCCTGCTTCACCGTGAAGCGATAGTGGTACGTCTCGCCGCGCCCGATGCCGTCAAAGCTGATGCCCGGCACGCCATCCATGTTGGCGGGCAGCAGGATGCCGTGCCAATGGATCGAGGCTTCATGCCCGTGGATCGATCCGGCGGGCAGCGCGTTGCTCACGCGCAGGTTGACCGTCGTGCCTTCCTTCCAGCGCAACAAGGGCGCGGGGATGGAGCCGTTGACGGTAATGGCCGTGCGCGTGCGGCCGGTGAAGTTGGCCGGCGACTCGCCGATGACTAGGTCGAACTCGGTGCCGCTCAACGTGGCGTTGCGCGTGACACCAGGGGAAGCGCGCAGCGGGAAGCCGCCGAAGCCGGCCAGTACGCCGGCTGCGGCAAGACCTTGCAAAAACTGACGACGCGCCGGATAGACAGGCGCTCCTAGAAAACGATCGGAAGACATCCAACCACTCCAAAGAATCGGGCATGCGTACGCGATCGAACGCGCACGAGCGGAAGCGCCACGCAGGCGCTGGGGGTCCGCTTAGCCGATGGGAGGTCGGATCAGGTGTGGAAGCGCCGGGCTCGCGAACGAAACGCGCAACGCAGCGACGGGCGCGGCCGAAGGTAGCGTCGAGATGGCAAACGCCCCGAACGCAGGGATCGTGGGCGCGTGCGAAACGCAACTGCACAGGCAGGCGCCCGGCAGGCAGCAGTCGTAATGCGCGGCCGGTGGTGCGGGTGCGTTGTGGTCGGCAGCCATGGCCGCATGCATCATCGCCGGCATGGCGTGGTCCGCAGCCATCGCCGCGTGCGTCATCCCTGGCATGTCGTGGCACGGCCGTTCGGCAAATTGCCCGGCGGCGGGCGTAGCAGCCATGCCGGCGTTGAAGGCCATCATCGTGCTCGCATACACCGCCGACGTGCCGTTCGCCACGAGGGCGATGCACAGCAGTAGGCGAAGCAGGATGGACCGGAGACGCATGGCGGCACTCTACCCGAACCAGGCGGAGGACAGGTCAACTGTACCCGCGGCAGGTTTTCGGCGGGGCCAGCTCGGCTGCGACGCCGTCCTCATGCGCGGCGATGCCTGGTGGACAGCAGCAGGGCAATGCACGCGGCTGCCGCGATGTCGAAGGTGCCGCAGAAGGCGGGCCACCATGCAGGCATGCCGGGATTGGTCATGAGCGGGTGGAGCACGAAGTCGAAGACGCCGTGTGCCGCAAGTCCAACGACGATGAGCCAATGCCAGCGCCTGAAGCCTGCGACGGCGGCAAGGAGGAAGGCGGTCGCGATCGCTGATTCCACCACCATCGCCGATATCGAACCTGCCATCGCCGCGAACAGCACGTAGTACGACGCGACCACCATCAAAAGCGTGGCGTGGAAGGAGCGGTCGCGCGAGAAACCCGACAATGCCGCCAGTCCGAGCAAGATGAACGCGACCAGGGTGCCTGCGATGTAACCCATTGCGGTGCCTCCACTCATCGAGGGGTTCAGACGGGCACGACCCGGGCCCGACTTGGGCGAGTCTGCGGATGGATGGGACGGGTGTAAATGGCACGGTGCGGGATCATTGGGGCCCGGAACTAGCGAGCCTCGCGGATCAGACGTACTGCGTGGGGGGTCGCGTGCCGTTCCAGATCGCATCCTCGATCGACCCGTCGAGAACCGATCTGATGTGGAAACCGCGCGCTTCGATGGCCGTGCATGCTTGTTCGAGCGACATCCGGCCCGCGATGCCTACATGGCGCGTGCCCGCATCGACCTTGATGCGCGCGCCGATGTCGATATCAAGCACCGCGTCTACGATGGCACGCACGCAATCGCCGCAGCGAATGCCGTCAACGAGGAATTTCATTTCGCCTCTCCGATCAGGCTTGGCACGTACCGCAGCAAGCTTTCGGCGCGTCCTGCACCGACACCACTCGATAACCTTCCGATTCGATCGCTGCGGTCGCCAGGCCGGCGTCCACGCCGCCCTTGATGATCACGCTGCCGCCGGCGACATCCACCTGCACGGTTGCATTCGCATCCAACGACTGGATGGCCTTGGTGATTGCGCGGACGCAATGCCCGCACGTCATCCCTTCGACGATCAGTTTCATGGCCTTCTCCCGTCCGGCGAATTGCCGGCGGAAGGAGACTCCGGCTTACCCCGATGGGAAGGTCAAGCGGAAGCAACCCATGGGATGCGGTGGTTGACCTTCCCCTCATGGGAAGCCCGAAAGTGCGCCGCATCCTTCCCGAGGCCATCGCCATGAACGCCATCGCCGTCCCCTCGAACGCAGCGCAGCGGACCATGGAGTTCGCCATCGAGGGCATGACCTGCGCGTCCTGCGTGGCCCGCATCGAGCGCGCGTTGCGAAAGGTGCCTGGCGTGGTCGGGGCCACCGTCAACCTGGCCACGGAACGAGCGTCCGTCCACGTCGATGACGACGTAGCCGATGAGGCGCTGCACGCCGCGGTGGTCGATGCCGGATACGCCGTCAAAGCGGCCAACCCGCGCATGCCCGAATACGAGGCCTCGGTGTCTGGCATGTCGACCGAAGCACGCAACCTGATCGTCGCCGCAGTCTTGTCGCTGCCGCTCATGCTGCCGATGGCAGCCATGCCTTTCGGGCTGCACTGGGGCCTGCCGGGCTGGTGGCAATTGGCACTCGCTGCGCCGGTGCAGTTCGGGCTCGGCCTGCGCTTCTACAAATCAGCGTGGAAGGCCGTGCGCGCAGGCACGGGCAACATGGACCTGCTCGTCGCGCTGGGCACGTCGGCGGGATTCGGGTTGAGCCTGTTCAACCTGCTGCGCGCACCAGGTCACCACGGCAACTGGCCGCTGTACTTCGAGGCGTCGGCCGCGGTGACCACGTTGGTCTTGCTCGGCAAGTGGCTGGAAGGACGCGCGAAGCGACAGACCACTGAGGCGATAGGAGCGTTGCAGGCGCTGCGGCCGGGCACGGCGCGCGTCATCCGCGACGGCGTCGAGCAAGACCTTGTGATCGACGCGGTCGTCACCAGCGACGTCGTGATCGTGCGTCCCGGCGAGCGCTTCCCCGTGGATGGCGATGTGGTCGAAGGCCGCACGCATGCCGACGAATCGCTGGTCACGGGCGAATCGCTGCCGGTGGCAAAGGAGGTCGGCGACCGTGTTACCGGCGGCGCCATCAACGGCGATGGTCGCGTTGTATTGCGCGCGACGGCGGTCGGCTCCGAAAGCGTGCTGGCCCGCATCATCCGCATGGTCGAGGAAGCGCAAGGGCGCAAGGCGCCGATCCAACAGGTCGTTGATCGGGTGAGCGCCGTGTTCGTCCCCGTCGTGGTGGGGATCTCGCTCGTTACCTTCGCTGCCTGGGGCCTTGGGACCAGCGATTGGAGCGCGGCGATCCTGCACGCGATCGCGGTGCTCGTCATCGCCTGTCCGTGCGCCCTGGGCCTGGCGACGCCGACGGCGGTGATGGCAGGCACAGGCGTCGCGGCGCGCGCCGGCGTGCTGTTCAAGGATGCCGAGGCGCTGGAAATCGCCAAGCACGTAGCGATCGTCGCGTTCGACAAGACCGGCACACTGACCGAAGGCAAACCTGTCCTCGCCCAGCGCGCGGCCGTCGACGGCGATGCGCGTGAACTTCTGCGCCTCGCCGCGTCGATGCAGTCGGGGTCCGAGCATCCGCTTGCGAAGGCCGTGGTCGCCGCATACGACGAGGTCGTGGCGACGGCCGACGATGTTCAGGCTGTCCCGGGTCGCGGTTTGCGTGGTTCGGTTGAAGGCCGCGAACTCTTCCTGGGGAGCACCCTGTGGATGCGCGAGGAAGGTGTCGACCTGTCACCGCTGGCGGAGCGTCAAGCTGTGCTCACCTCGTCGGGCCATTCGGTGTCCTGGCTTGCCGAGCGTACGCACGCTGGTGTTCGACTTCTCGGCTTGCTGTCCTTCCGTGACCAGCCGCGCCCCGGGGCACGAGAAGCGATCGCGCGCCTCCATGGCATGGGCCTGCGCACGATCATGATCTCCGGCGACAATCGCAGCGCGGCCGAGACCGTCGCACGCGCGCTAGGCATTGACGAAGTCCGTGCCGAAGTCCTCCCGGGTGGCAAGGCCGACGTCGTGCGCGAGTTGCAGCGCGACGGTCGCGTTGCCATGGTCGGCGACGGCATCAACGACGCGCCCGCCCTCGCCGCCGCCGACGTCGGCATCGCGATGGGCAGCGGCACCGACGTCGCGATGCACGCAGCCGGCATCACGCTCATGCGCTCCGAGCCATCCCTGGTCGCCGACGCCATCGACATCTCCCGCCGCACCACGCGCAAGATTCACCAGAACCTGTTCTGGGCGTTCGGCTATAACGTCGTCGGCCTGCCGCTCGCCGCGATGGGACTCCTCGACCCGGTTATTGCCAGCGCCGCGATGGCCTTCTCGTCGGTCAGCGTCGTGTCGAATACCCTGTTGCTGCGCCGCTGGTCGCCGTCGCCGTGAGGACCTCTTCCATGCCCCGTAAAGCCCCACGCCCCGAACTTGCCGACGCCAAGTCGCAAGGCTTCCACAACATCGGCGAGGCCGCCGCGCTCACCGGAATCAGTGCGAAGATGATCCGGCACTACGAGAGCATCGACCTGATCCCGGAGGCGGGCCGCACCTTCGCCGGCTACCGCATCTACACCGACAACGACCTGCACCGCATCCGCTTCATCAAGCGCGCACGCACGCTGGGCTTCTCCATGAAGGAAATCGCGAACCTGCTCGGCCTGTGGGACGACCGCGGGCGCGCCAGCGCAGACGTGAAGAAGCTCGCGCACCAGCATGCGCAAGCGCTGGCGGAAAAGATCGCGGAAATGCAGTCGATGCAGCGGACGCTCGAAGACCTCGCGCGCCGTTGCCACGGCGATGCGCGACCGGAGTGTCCGATCCTCGACGACCTCGCTTCGTAGTGGGCCGCACCGCCAAGAAGTGAGACTCTCGACGACAGGAGCGCGCGGCAAAAGCCCGCCATCTCCGCGCCCGGCGAGCGCGAGTATGCTTCCGCGGCGGGATGTGGATTCTGTGCCGGATACTGACTGGGCGCGTCTGCCGACGGCCACATTGGTAATCAACGAGTTGAGGAGACCCGGAGTGGGCGATTGCTGCGGTTGCGACCTCGATATCAAGGCCATGCAGGAAGCGCAGAAGCGCGTCCTCCGCACGGTCATGCTGATCAACATCGCGACCTTCGGGATGATGGTCGGCGCGGCTTGGTACAGCCGATCATCGGCGCTCCTGTCAGGCACGCTGGACAACCTCGGCGACGCTGTAACGTACGCACTCAGCCTGTCTGTTGTCGCGGCCGGAGCGCGCGCCAAGGCTCGTGTAGCCGTATTCAAAGGGGCGCTCATTTCGTGCGCCGCACTCGGCGTTGCGATTCAGATCGGATGGCGACTGGCGCACCCGACGGTGCCAATCTTTGAAGGCATGGGTGTCGCCGCGATCCTCAACCTCGCAGCAAATCTGTATTGCCTGCGCCTCCTGAATCCGTACCGTGCCGGCGACGTCAACATGGCTTCCGCGTGGGAGTGCTCGCGCAACGACGTCTTCGAGGGGATTGCCGTCATCGTCGCGACGGTCGCCGTGTGGGTGTTCGATGCGGGATGGCCCGACATCGTCGTGGCGATTGCGCTCCTGTTGCTGTTCCTGCGGTCCGCATTTCGCGTCCTGCGATCGGCGACATTGGCCTACCGCGCCTCGCCGTCCAACACCTGAACCCGCGACGCTCGCCAGGGGTTGACCTCGCTCCATATTTCGATATTCTCGGAACCATGGAAATGCCATCCGCCCTCGCCAGCCTCTCCGCCCTCGGTCACGAGTCCCGCCTCCGCGCGTTCCGCCGCCTCGTCGAGGCCGGCACCGACGGCATGCCGGTAGGCGAACTGCGCGAACACCTGGACCTCCCCGCCGCGACGTTGACCGCGCACCTCAACGTGCTGCGTGGGTCCGGGCTCGTGGTCGACCAGCGCGAGGGCCGGGTGATCCGCGTGCGCGCGAACTACGACCAGATGAACGCGCTGATCGCCTACCTCACCGAGAACTGCTGCGCCGGGACCGCGGACTGCGGCCCCACACCCATCGCCTGCAAGCCACGCAAGAAAGGAGCCCCGAAGTGAACCGCTTCCACGTACACCTCAACGTCGCCGACCTCGCCGCCAGCATCCGCTTCTATTCGCAGCTTTTCGCCACACAGCCCACCGTCGTGAAGGACGACTACGCGAAGTGGATGCTCGAAGACCCGCGCGTGAACTTCGCGATATCCAATACCGGGCGCGCAACGGGCATTGATCACCTGGGCCTGCAAGTCGACAACGGCGACGAGCTCGTCGCGCTCGGCAAACGCCTGGACGCCGCGGGCGGCACCGTGGTTCCAGAGGAGGCGACGATCTGCTGCTACGCGCGCTCCGACAAGAACTGGACCGAAGACCCGCAGGGCACTCGCTGGGAAACGTTCCACACGTTCGGCGAGGCGACGACGTACCACGCGGGCGATGCCGCCTGCGCGACCGACGGCGCGGCATGCACGCCGAACGTCGCTGAGATCAAGCCTAAGGTCGACAAGGGCACGTCCTGCTGCTCGCCCGCCGCCGCGTGCTGCTGAGGGCGCAGACATGGACACCACCTACAACGCCCTGTTCCTGTGCACGGGCAACTCCGCGCGCAGCCAGATGGCCGAAGTGCTGTTGAACGCGATGGGCCAAGGGCACTTCCGCGCCTACAGCGCGGGAAGCCATCCGTCGGGCGAAGTACATCCGCTCGCGCTGCAAACCATCCGCGACTTCGGCCTCGGCGCCGAGACACTACGCAGCAAGAGCTGGAACGAGTTCGCCGGCCCAGCCGCGCCGACAATGGATTTCGTCATCACCGTCTGCGACAAGGCCGCCGGCGAATCCTGCCCGGTGTGGCCAGGCCATCCGGCGATGGCGCACTGGGGTGTGCCCGACCCCGCCGCGTCGGGCGATCCGCATGCGTTCCGCGATGCGTGGCTGACGCTGCGACGTCGCATCGAACTCATGCTCGCCCTCCCCCTGCACACGCTGGACAAGATGGCCCGCGAGCAGCGCCTTAATGCCATCGCCGACGAAGGGTCGACCTCGTGAAGCGCGTCCTGTTCGTGTGCATCGAAAACTCCAACCGCAGCCAGATGGCGGAAGCCTTCGCACGCATGATCGGCGGCGCCGACGTCGACGCCTTGAGCGCGGGGTCGGCCCCATCCGGCGTCATCAATCCGAAGGCGATCCGCGCAATGTCGGAACTGGGGTACGACCTCACCACGCACGGCTCGAAGTCGCTCGACGAGATTTCGGGCGAGTTCGACGCGGTGGTGACGATGGGCTGCGGCGATTCCTGCCCGTGGGTGCCGGCGAAGCGACGCGAGGACTGGGCCCTGCCTGACCCCAAGCACCTCGAAGGCGATGAGTACCGCGCCGTCCGCGACGACATCCGCGAGCGCGTCCGCGCGTTGTTGGCGTCGCTGTGAACGCACTCGGTCGTCGGCTGCTCGCCGAGTTCCTGGGCACCACGCTCCTCCTCGCCACCGTCGTCGGTTCCGGGATCATGGGCGTCGCGCTGTCGCGCGGAAACGACGGCGTCGCGCTGCTCGCGAACGCAGGGGCCACGGCCGGCGCGCTGTACGTCCTGATCGTGTTGTTCGGCCCCATCTCGGGCGCGCACTTCAACCCGGCCGTGACCCTGGCGATGCGCGTCCGAGGCGAAGTCGACACGCGCACGGCCGTGGCCTACGTCGCGGTGCAGGTCATCGCTGCGGTTGTCGGCGTGGCGGTCGCGCACGCGATGTTCGACCAGGCGCTGTTGCAACCCGGCACGCATGCGCGCACCGGGGCGTCGCAGTGGTTGAGCGAAGGGGTCGCGACCTTCGGGCTCTTGCTGACCATCCTCCTCGGCGCGCGCCATCGGCCTGCCGCGCTACCGGCGCTCGTCGCCGCATGGATTTTCGCAGCGTACTGGTTCACCGCCAGCACGTCCTTCGCAAACCCCGCCGTCACGTTCGCGCGCGCGTTGACGCAGACGTTCGCCGGCATTCGCCTCGTGGACGTGCCAGCGTTCGTAGGCGCTCAACTCGCGGGCGCATTGGCCGCGATAGGTTTGGCGTCGGCGCTCATCCGACCACAGAACAACCACTAGGAATGCAAGTGGTCACCCTCTTCCCTGCTCCGCTCCATCTGTAGCGTCGAGTGCTCGATGCCGAAGCGCTCGTCCAGTGCTGCGGCCAGCCTGCGCCGCACGTCATCGAGGTCTACGGCGACGTCGGTGACGACGACGTGGCCGGTGAGAATCACCTCGCGCGAACCCATCGACCAAACATGCAGATCGTGCACCAGCGTCACCGACGGGTGCGCTTGCATCATCGTTCGCACCTCGTCGATGTCGATGTCGCTCGGCGTGCCCTGCATCAGCATGTGGCCGGCGGCGCGCAGCAACGTCCAGGTGCGCGGGAGGACCCACAGCCCGATCAGCACCGCGATGATCGGATCGACGATGGTCCAGCCCGTGGCGCGGATGATCAGCGCGCCGATCAAGACGCCGATCGACCCGAGCATGTCGCTCCACACTTCCAGGTAGGCGCCCTTCACGTTGAGGCTCGTGCCGCTGCCGGCCTTCAGCAAGCGCATCGAGATCAGGTTCACCACGAGGCCGAACGCAGCGATCACCAGCATGCCGCCCGATGCGACGTCCGGTGGGTTCCGAAATCTTCCGATAGCTTCCCAGAGGATGTAGGCCGCGACGACGAACAGCAGCCCGCCGTTGATCATCGCGCCGATGGCTTCCATCCGCGCGTAGCCGTACGTACGGCGCTCATCCGCAGGCTTCCGGCTGAGGCGGACGGCGAAGAGCGACACTGCGAGCGCGATGACATCCGTCGCCATGTGCGCCGCATCCGACAGCAACGCCAGGCTGTTGGTGATGAGACCGCCGGCGACCTCCGCGATCAGGAACGCGGTGGTGAGCCCGAAGGCCCACCACAGCGGTCGCTCATGCTGGATTTCACCCGTACCGTGATCGTGTCCAGCGCCCATGTCAGGTGCCCTCCGCCGGTGCAATGGCGACGCTTTGATCGACCGGGATGACGTACACCCACCCCGCGTCGCCGCGCCCCGTCCATCCAACGCGCCGGAACAGCTCCACCGCCTGCTCGACCCGCTCCGCTTCGCAGAACAGCTCCATCTGCACCTCGCTGACCACGAGGTCACCTAATTGCACCGAGTACTCCTGCTCGCGCGCATCCAGCGCACGAAGGAGCCCCTTCACGTCGAAGAGGCTCAAGCGCTGGAAGCCGGCGGCGCCGAGGGCGTGGATCAGGTCCGACACCCGCGAGCGGTGCACGAACGCCTTGATCAATTTCATCGTGATGCTCCGGTTGATGTGCGCGCGGTACGGCGGGCGGCTCGCGTTTCGAGCCATTCGTACAGCACGGGAAGCAGGACCAGCGTCAAGAACGTCGAGCTGAGGAGCCCGCCGACCACGACCGTTGCGAGGGGTCTCTGCGTTTCAGCGCCCACCCCCGTCGACAGCAGCATCGGCACGAGCCCCAGGATCGCCACGCTGGCCGTCATGAGCACCGGCCGCAGCCGCAGCGCGGTGCCCTGCAACACGGCGTCGCGCACTGAAAGCCCCTTGTCCCGCAGCTCATTGAGGAAGCTGACAAGCACGATGCCGTTGAGCATGGCCACGCCGAACACGGCAATGAACCCGATAGCGGAAGGGACCGACAGGTACTGGCCCGTGACGAACAAGGCGATGAGCCCACCGATGGTCGCGAAAGGCACGTTCGCCAGGATGAGCGCGGCGTACTTGATCGAGTTGAACGCCGTGTAGAGCAGGATGAAGATGAAGAAGATCGTCACCGGCACGATCAGGGCGAGCTTTGCCAATGCGCGCTGCTGATTCTCGAACGCACCGCCCCATTCGACCCAGTAGCCGGGCGGCATCTGCATCTTGGACTGGATCGCCTGGTTGGCCTCTTTTACGAAGCCATCCACGTCGCGGCCACGCACATCCATCTGGATCACGGCGTACCGTTGCAGTTGCTCCCGCCGCACGAAGGAATAGCCCTCGCCGACACTCACGTCGGCGACCTCCGACAACGGCACGATCGCACCGCTCGACGTCCGCATGGGAATGCGGCGCAGTGCTTCGACCGATGCGCGCGCGTCATCCCCGAGGCGCACGGCGATGTCGAAGCGCTTCACGCCGTCGAGCAACACGCTGACGGGCTCACCGCCCACGCCGTTGCGGACGATGGTCAGCACCTCCTCGGCATTCATGCCATGGCGCGCGAGTTCGTCGCGATCGACCGCGATGCGAATCTGCGGCTTACCGATGTTCGCTTCCAACGAGAGGTCGGCAACGCCCGGTACCTTGGCGAGCACCGACTTGATGCGCCCGCTCAAGCGGTCGAGTTCCCCGAGGTCTTCGCCGTATAACTTGAGGGCCAACGTGGCGCGCACGCCCGAGATCAGTTCCTCGACACGCATCTGGATCGGCTGCGTGTAGCCGGGCACGACGTTCGGCACCACCTTTTCCAGTGTTTCCTGCATGGCCGATTCGAGTTCCTTGATGTCGCGGCCCGCCGTCCACTCATCCTCCGGCTTGAGCGCCGTGTAAATCTCCATGTAGTTGACGTCGGCGGTTTCGCCTTTCTCCGCGCGGCCGATCATAGCGACGGTCGTGTCGACCTCGGGAAACTGCTTGAACGCATCCGAAATCGTTTTGCTCGTGCGGATCGATTCGTCTAGAGACGTCGACGGGATGCCCGTGATGCGCCACATGATCGATCCCTCCTGCAACTGCGGCATGAACTCCTTGCCCAGGAACGGGAACAACGCGAGGCTGGCGACGAGTGAGACCACCGCGCCGACAACGACCGTGCGCTTCTTCGACAGCGCCTTGTCGAGCAGCGGGTTGTAGACGCGCTTGATTCTTGCGACCAACCAGGTATCGCGTTCTTCCTTCGGCTTCAGGATCAACGACGCCAGCACCGGGATCAGCGTCAGGCTCAACACCATTGAGCCAGCCATGGCGAAGGCGATGTTGAACGCCATGGGCTTGAACATCTTCCCTTCCAGCCCTTCGAGCGAGAACAGGGGCAAGAAGACCACGATGATGATCAGGATCGCGAAGGCAATCGGGTTGGCGACTTCCTTCGCGGCCGCCAGCACCGCGGACGTTCGGTCGACCCTTTCTCCGTGCGCTTGGCGCTCGGCCATGATGCGGTAGGCGTTCTCCACCATCACCACCGCGCCGTCGACCATCATGCCGATGCCGATTGCCAGACCCGCGAGCGACATCAGGTTCGCCGACAACCCGAACTGGCCCATGCCGATGAAGGCGATGAGCATGGCGAGGGGTAGCGTCACGATCACGACGAGTGCCGAGCGTAAATCCCCGAGGAACAGGAAGAGGATCACGGCTACCAGCAGCGATCCTTCGACGAGCGCGCGAACTGCCGTGCCCACTGCCTTGTCGACGAGGTCCGTGCGCTCGTAGATGGGCTTGAGCACCATGGTCTTCGGCAATGCCGCGCGGACCACGTCAAGCTTGCCCTTGACGCCTTCGACCACCTCCTTCGCGTTCTCGCCGATGCGCGCGAGCGCCATGCCGAGCACGACCTCCTCGCCGTCGCGCGTGACCGCACCGAACCGTGGCGCGGGCGCTTCGATCACCTGCGCAACATCGCGCACATAAACGGGCACGCCATCCTCCGACTTCAGGACGATGGCGCCGATGTCATCGGCGGTCTTGAGCAGGCCGAGTCCACGCACCAGGAACTGCTCGCGCCCGACGTCCATCACGTTGCCGCCAACCTGGCCGTTGTTGGCCGGGATCGCGGACAGCACGTCGCCGAAACCGAGCCCGCGGGCGTAGAGCCTTTGCGGGTCGATGCGGATCTGGAACTCGCGCTCGCCGCCGCCCCACGAGGTGACGTCGTCGACGCCAGGGGCCGTGCGCAGGATCAGCCGCACCGTCCACTCCTGCCACGTCCGGAGGTCCATGTCGCTGACCTGGTCTTTGGTGACACCCGGCGCGCGTTCGACCGTATACCAGTAGACCTGGCCAAGCCCCGAGGCGTTGGGCCCCATCGACGGCTTGCCGTAGCCCTCGGGAAGCCGGTCGCCGATTTCCTGCAGGCGCTCGTTGACCAACTGACGGGCGAAGTAGGTGTCCATGTCGTCGTCGAAGTAGACGGCGACGTAGGACAGGCCGAACAAGCTGACCGAGCGGATTTCCTGCACCTTCGGCAACCCCGCCAGCGCCGATTCGACCGGCGTCGTCAGGAGCTGCTCGACGTCTTCGGCGGCGAGGCCGGGCGACTCGGTGTAGACATTGACCTGCGCTGGCGTTACGTCGGGGAAGGCGTCGATGGGCACGCTGCGCACCGCGGCGACGCCCAGGGCGGCGACGACCAGGAAGGCGATCACCACCAGCAATTTGTAGCGAAGCGAGATCTCAACGAGGCGATTCAACATGGCGCGCCTCCCACCAAGGAAGAAGACTGGTCAGTCACCATGACCTTCTCCCAGTTGCGACTTGAGGAGCTGCGACTTGACCTCGAAGGCACCGGCGACGACGACCTGGTCGCCCGCTTTCAGACCCTCTTCGATCACGGTGTGATCCCCTACGACTTCACCGACACGAACGGGCACGGGTTCGATCGCGCCGGCCGCGTTGCGGCGGAAGGCGACCGTGTCACCACCCATCTGCACGAGCGCGTCGGTCGGCAAGGACAGCGTTTGGCGCCCGACTTCGGCGGATTGGAGGTAGACGTCGACGAAGTCGCCGCCATGCAGGAGGTCGTCGCGGTTGGGCACTTCGATGCGAATCACCGCGTTGCGCGTGGCTTCGGAGGTGCGATGCGCGGCCCGCAGAACCTTGCCTTCGATGCGTTTACCGTCGACCACGACGATCACGGGGCTGCCGCTGGCAACGCGCGCCACAGTGCCGGACGGCAACTTGGCGTCGACCCAGACGATGGATTCATCGACGAGGCGATACAGGGTGCGACCGGGCTCGATCCGCTCACCGACCACGAAGTCGTCCTCGGTGATGCGACCGGCGTGCGGTGCGGTCAAGGTAAATCGCCCATTGACGCCGCCCGGCGCGGTGCCGGGCAGGCCGTATGCCTGTGCCTTCGCGCGCGCACGGTCGACCGCAACCTTCGCTTCAGTGATCCGGCGACCGGCGACCGCCTCGCGGCCAAGCGCCTCCACGCGCCGCCACTCCTGCTCGGCGATACGCAGTTCCGCCTGCGCGTCGGAGACCTCGATGCTCGTCAGCGTCACGAGCGGCGTGCCGGCACGCACTTCGTCGCCCAGCTTGGCGTGGCGCCGCACGACGAGCGATTGCACCTGGGGCGTGATCAGGGTCGTGCCGTAAGCGTCGTCGAGGACCTCTCCGGGAGCGCGGAGCTGTTCGCCACCGCTCGCGGGCACCAGGTGTTGAAGGCGAATACCCGCGGCGCGCAGCGCGGCGGCGTCCATGCGAAGCACATTGGCCTCTTGTCCTTCGGCTTCTTCTTCGTGTGCGTCCGTTGCTTCTTTTTGCGTGCAGGCGGACGTCGCGATCGCCAAGGCAGCGGCGACCAGCAGGCTCAGGGGTCGGATCGATTCCATCGAATGCGTTCTCATGGGGTGCCTTCCAGTCCGGCCCAGCGTTCGAGCTGGCCGGTGGCGGCGAGGTAATCGGCATAGGCGCGCCAGACTCGGGCTTGCAGCTCCGCGCGCGCCAGTTCGGTGTCGAGGGTCTGCTTGAGCTGCAACAGGTAGTCGGCGGTGGAGAGCTCACCTTCGCGCCACAGGCGTTCCAGGAGATTTTCCCGACGCGTGACATCGGTGCCGCGGCTCTCCTTCCAACGCGACCACGCCGCGCGCGTCGTGCCGTAGCTGTCGATCGCGCGCCTGCGCTCGGCGGCGACTTCGAGTGCGATGCGATCGACTTCCGCGCGCGCCACGGCGGCGTCAGCCTCCGCGGCGACGACTTCGGCGCGATAGGTGTTGCGGATGTTCAGCGGCACGGTCAACGTCACGCCAACGACGTTGTCGCGGGCCAGGTCGTCGTACTCGACGCGACCACCCCGAACGCCAACGGTGGGATCGGCAATGCGTGCCTTGCGAGCGACAGCGATGTCGCGCTCGGCCCCGGCTGCGGCTGCCCGCGCGATTTCGACTTCGGGCGCGTCGTCGGCGCCTTCACCGCGGGCCGGCAAGGGAAGGACCACGTCCGGCAGGTTCGCCAATGCGGTATCGCCACCGACGCTTCGGAACCGTGCCTCGGCCTGCGCCTGCTCGGCAAGCAGCGTGGCCTGTTCGGCCTCGGCTTCGTCGCGTGCAAGGAGCGCGAGATCGCGTTCAAGCCCGGATATGTCGTCTGCCGCGAACTGCTTCCGGGCGAGGTCCGCGAAGCGCGCGAGGAGCGCCACGCGGCGTTCGCCGGTCTTAGTACGCTCCGTGGCCATGCGCCAATCGCTCATGGCTGCGAACCAGCTCCGAACGAAATCGCGCCGTTGCAGGTGGACACGCGCGATCGTTTCATCGACGCGCGCTGTAGCGGAAGACTCCCGAGCGCGCCGCTTGCCAGCCAGGTCGAGTGTCAGGTTGATGCCGGCGGTGGCGGTCTTGTCCGTGCCTTCGTCGTCGTAGTCGAAGGTGAGCTCGGGGTTGTAAAGCGGACGACCAGCCGCGTCCCGACGCGCGCGCGCGCCAGCAAGTTGCGATTCGGTGGACTGGTAGGTCGGATGTTGTCGCCACGCGGATTGGATCGCGTCGCGGATCGGCGCCGGGGCCCGCGGAGCAGGCTCCTGCGCGTACGCGGCGAACAGCAGGCCCGATGCCATGACGGCAACGAGCAACCGCACGACAGACCGTCGTCGCGGCATGCGAACAAAGTGCATTGGGAAACCCTCAGGATCGACAGGACCTCGGCAGGGCCGAGGGACCGGAGACGTCGTCGATCAGGCGATGGGTGGCCGGAGGGTCAAGGGCAACGGGGCCGAAGCATGTTCGTCGAAGCGATCGCCGAGCACGCTGGTGTTGGCGATGGCGGCTGGCGTCGCGATCGCCATGAGCACCGCCGCCGCGTGGTGGCAGTTGCAGTGCGTGCAGCTCGCGTGCATGGCTACGCCGTCGGCGCCCGCAGCGTCAGCAGGCTTATCCACCAACGCCTTGCCGGGCGTCCCCATGCCGAGATCGGCCAGCTCGTGCTGCACGCACGCCGAGGCCGAACCGATGCGCAGCAGGAGCAACAGCAGCACGAGGATCGCCAGCGCGCGGGAGTGCCGCATGCTAGTGATCAGGCTGGCGGTAGCTGAGGGTGCGGGCATGGCCGTGAACGATACAGGCCGGGACCAACGTTATGTAATTTCAACGGGTCCGTGAGATGGGTACACGTGGAACACTGGTCCGTTCGCCAGTTGACGCTTGGTGGCCCGCCCGCAGCTCCGAGCCTGGGTCGTCGCTTCGGTTAAGGTTGCGCGCATTGGACGCATTTCGCTGTCAGTTGGAGGGGACCAGTGCGAAAACCCGTAGATCCGGAGGATGTCAAGAAGGCGATCGAGGCGACCGGATACCCCTTGGAGCACATGGTCACCGAGCGCTTTCGCGCAAACGGTTGGAGCGTAATTAGCAACCGATACTACGTCGACGACACCGACGGCAAAGCTCGCGAACTCGACCTCATCGCTTACAGAGTGTTCGAAGTTCAAGGTTACGAATTTGTAACCACCGTTCTGGCGAGCTGCAAGAAGGAGCGCACGACAACCTGGGCCTTCCTGTCGCGCGACAAGCGGGGACAGGACCCGAACATCGAGTGGCAGCCGGTTCACTACTGGACTGACATCGAGCCCCTTCGAACGTTCCTGAGCTCCAGCGACTGGCGAAGCAATTACCTTGAGTCAAATCGCCAAGCGAAGGCCGTGACGTTCAACATCACGCGGGACGTTTTTGCGTTTCAGGTGATTGCGCCGCCTGGTCCCCGTCAGGGCGGAAGCCCCGAAGGTACGAGGAAAGAGGCTGCCAGCCGAAACGACTCTCCGATCTTTAATTCAATATCTGGCCTAATGAAGGCGCTCGATTACGAAATTGAAGCGATCCCTGATCGAGCTGCTCAGCGTGCCTTCGCAGGGAAACGAATCTACCTGTTCCGACTCGCTGTCATTGTTGATGCGCCAATGGTTGACGTGCAGCATTCTGAAAAGACACCGAATGTTGTGGAGATTGACCAATTGCTGCTGCTCACGCGCTACATGGTCCGCAAGCGTCATTTGGACGCGCAGGTACATTTCGTTGGCGCCGACAAGGTTGATTGGTTCATCGGTGAGATGGAGTCTCTTGCCACGTACAACAGCGAGCATTTGCATTTGCTTCTGAATGAGTCGTACACATCCATCGCGAGCAATCGTGCCGTTCAAAATTACTTCGCAACGGTCCTGAGGAAAAGACTCATACATGCATTCAACTATCGCCTTTCGTCGGAGGGCTTGAAGGAAGGGGTCAGTGAACTTTTCGTAATGCCAGATGAGTCGGGTGGAATCATCCTCGAAGTCGACGTCGACGATGACACCGCGGATTTCTTGAACAGCGACAGCCGCACCAGGCTGTTGGTGGAAGCTGCTCTGAAGCAAGAGGCGAGGTTTACCGGGTCATTTCAAATCCGGCCAGACCTCCCGTTCTAGCCATCCACCCTTATCCGGCCGGGAACCCGCTGCACACACCCCCAACTTTTTGTGGTTTGTGTATACCGTCGCGCATATCGAAATTCGCCCGCCCGCAGTGGCGGCCCGAATCTTGCGCAGTTTCGGAGCAATTCAATTCCCCCCACCTCCACCATTGAAGGAAAAGGCCCGCGAAAGCGGGCCTTTTCTTTTTTGGGTCACTTCGCGCTCCCCTCCCGGTGCGGCCCCACGTGCACATGCGTGCTCGCATCGCTGGTTTCGCCACCATCGTCGGTCACGCGCACGGTCACGATGCGGTGTTCCGTTTCCGGCACCTGCACGGTCACTTCGAACGGCGGCGCCTGGCGCGATCCCACCGGCACGAACTTCGCTTCGAACAGATCGCTGTCGGCCATGAAGAATTCGACGTTGCGGATCCTGCCGTCCGCATCCGTGGCATCGGCCGTCAGGATCACCGTGCCCGGCGCGTCGCCGGCGCGGGCCTGCAGCGTCACGACCGGCGGCAGGTCGTCGACGCCGACGACCAGGCGGTCTTCCGCGGTCGTGCGGCCTTCGCTGTCTTCGGCGACGGCGCGCAGGCGTTGCGGGCCCCTGGTCGGCGTCCAGGCGAAAGTCGTGGGGGCCGTCGTCGGTTGCACGGGCTTGTCGTCGGCGAACAACGTGACCTTGCGGAGTTCGCCGTTCGGATCGATGGCATCGACATGCAGTTGAATCGATTGCCCCGCGCGCACGAGCGCGTCATCGAGCGCGATGCGCACGCTCGGCGGTTCGGTCGCGTCCACGCGATTGCCGACCAGCGCGGCATCGAACACCAGGTCGTCCTGCGCGTTGTCCTCGTATTGATGCACTTCCACCGCGAGCACGTTCGTCCCGGCGCGCAGCAACTCCGGCGATAGCCGCACCGGGAAATACGCGAGTTCCGCCGCCCCCGACACCGGCTTCAGCACTTGCTTGTCGAAGTTCGTGCGATGCACTTCGCGTCCGTTGAGGTACACGACCGCGCCGTCATCGACGCGCAGGCGCAAGGTGAGGTCGCGCACCAGCTGCGGATCCTGCACGTCGAAGCGCTTGCGGAAATACGCCACCTTCGTGCCCGGCGCCACGCCGGCCATGGCTTCGAGTTTCGGCGCGAAGCCCAGCGGCGCCGGGGCTTCGGGCCAGGCGGCATCGTCGAAGTTGGTCGAGGTCCAGCCCGGCGGCGCCTGATCGGAGGGTGAAACGCGCCATTCACTGCGCGGCTTCACGAGATTCACCTGCGCGACGTCGAGCTGGAAGCGCACACCCCCGACATCCTCGCCCTTGCCGCTGCGTTGCACGACGTCGAACACCAAGGGCTCGCGCATCGGCTTCGCATCGCGCCGCAACTGCAACACGAGGCGCAACGGGAATCGCTCACCGGGCTTCAACGCGATCCCGTCCAACGCATCCTCGAATCCCTTCAACCGCACGAACACCGTGTCCGCCGGCACGCCCTGCATCGCCTGCGCCGGCTTCACCTGTTCGCGGCCCTGCCCCGCGATCCGGCGGTACAACGCCGACGGCATCCCCACGTCGATCGTTTCGACAGACTGCCCGAGTTGCGCGAACCGCTGCGCCCCTTCGCGGAACTGCAGCGACGCCGTCATCGGCGCCTGCGTGTCGTTCTCCACCATCATCGCCATCGCCGCCATCGTGCCGCTGAAGTCGTCGACGACCTGGAGGTTGCGCCACGCCAGGTTGTTGCCGTTGCGCACGTTGGTGGTGATGTTGGTGCCTTCGGTGGTCGTCACCGGCGTCACGCGCGCCAGCAGGCCGAACTGCGTGTCGCCGAGGCACGCGTAGTCGGCGGGATTCGGCGGATACCACGGGATTTCGAGGATGACCGCCTGCCCCGCCGGCACGACGGGAATCGTGAGCGGCGCGCTGTCGTAGATCGGCGGCGACAGCACCGAGCGATCGAAGCTGGTCTTCGTCACGATGAAGCCGCCGCCCGTCGTCCACGGATCGATCGGCGAGCCGGTCGGCACCGCGCCATTCCACGGACGCAGGCCGTTGACGATGACCGCGCTGGTCGACGAGGTGCCGTACGCCGTGCCGGCTTCGATGCGCGCGGTGTTCGCGCGCTGCCAGCGCGACCACAACTGGTCGACCTTGCCGTGCAGCAGGAAGAAGAACGGATCGCGCGTGGCGGAGGCAACGACCGACATCGAACCGCCGGTGCCACCGATGTACCCGTGGTTCGCATCGTGGTTGGGCGTGGTCTCGATCTGCACGCTGAAGTTTTCCGCGGCGTCGCTGCCGCGGTAGTTGGCCCACCCCATGTGCGTGGTATCCGACGCCGAGCCGGGCACGCCGGTGCGCAGGTTGCGCACGACGCTCGCGCCTTCCGACGCGATGGGTTCCAGCGCGGGCGACAACGGTGCGCCCATGCTCGTCCCGCCCGTGCCGCGGCCGGAGTTGCCCATGAACCCCGACGTGTAGAGATTCGTGCCGTTGGTGCTGTTGGTCGGATCCGTCGTCCATTGCCAGTACATCAGCTTGACGCGCGGGTCGGCCTGCTGCAGCAACAGTTCGAGGCGGTTGAGGAATTCGCGGTGCCACGGCAGGAACGCGGGGTTGTGGTGTTCCGGCGCGCGCACGTGGATCTGTTGTTGCTTCGTCCAGTAGTCGTAGCCGGTGAGCAATGCGAATTCCGGCGTCGTGGCCATCGTGATGTACGCATCGCGCAGGCGCTGGCGTTGCGTCGCGGTGGCCGTCGCTGCGTTGACGCGCGGCTTGGTGATCTCCGCGCCCGTGAGGCGACTGGCGCCGCACACGGTCGGAAACGCATCCATCCAGCCGGACGACCACGTCGGGCCGGCCGCGCCTTTCGACCAGTACACGTGCAGATGTTCGGTGCCGGCCGACGCCGACGATCCGCGATTGCGCACGCGCACGTACACGTAATTCGGCAGGCCGTAGCGCGGATTGCGGTATTCGGGATTCTGGTGCGCCGCGGGCGTCCAGGGCGGCGACGCGGGATTGAACGCCGTCGGGCGCCAGTTGGGATCCGGGCTGTTGCGCACCCATATGTCTTCCGACACCCACATCGGCCCCGCATCGGGATTGGGCTGCACACCGGTGTCCGCCGGCGTGTCGCGGATGTACAGGTCTGCCTGGGCGAAGGCCGTGTTCGCGATGCACCACGCGAACGCGACCACGACGAGTTGCCGCACCTTCAAGCGCTTGCGCATGACACCCTCCTTGCGCCCCTGCCATCAGGTAGGACGCAAGGCATCCACCGAATGGGTCATGCCGGCCGGTCACCGGGTGACCGGGATTCACGCAATGCGCGACAGCCGCGCCAGCACGCCCCAGGTGTAGGCCAGCGCGTAGCCGAGGAACACGCCGGCGATCCCGGTCCACGCGCCCGCGTCGAGCCATCCGGCAAAAGCGCCAGACGCGTCGCCCGACAAATGCCGCCACGCCATCCACAACCCGGCGAACACGCGCGCCGCCACGATCGCCGTGAGCCCCAGCACGACCCAGCGATTGGGCGTGTAGGTCCAGCCTTTTGCATCGCGCTCGAAGCGCGTCAGCGACACGCCGAGCACGCCGACCCCCGCGCCGAACAGCAAACCCCAGCCCGCATCTCGCAGCGCGTCCGCCATCCAGTGCGTCGCAGCCCACGACGACACCACGAAGATCGGCAACGACACCGCAAGCAACCACGCATTGCCGCGCAGGAACCACCCCTGCGCACGCCGCCGCGCGCGCCCGGACGAATACCGCGCCCACAGCGACACCGGCAGCAGCACGAGCCAGGCCGCGAACAGGACGAGCACGATCAACGGGAGCAGCAACAAGGGCATGCGACCGACCCTACCGAACTCCCGCGCCACGCAATGCGAAAGGCCGGAAGCGCACGCTCCCGGCCTTGGTTCGTCACCCGCGAAGCACGTTTACTTCCCGGCGTTCACACCCTTGTCGACCACCAGCTTCACGACCACCTTGCGCGCACTGGCATTGCTGCCCGTGCCGGCGTCGGACGCCACGCCCATGCCGTCGCCGGCCTGCACGCGACCGGGCGAAACGCCGGCCTTCTGCTGCAGGAAATTGGTGACGGCCGCGGCGCGCTTGGTGCTGAGGACCTGGTTGGCGGCGGCGTCGCCGGTGGAATCGGTGAAGCCCTGCACCACCATCCGGTAATCCTTCAGCTCCTTGGTCTTCGCGGCGAGCGCCATCAGGTCGGACTTGCCCTGCGAGGAAATCGCGGTGCTGCCCGAGGCGAAATGCACCTCTGCCGTGGCGAGCGCTTCATACGTGCCGAAGTCGTTCATGCGCGCGGCGTTCGCTTCCATGCCTGCATGGGTCGGCGCCACGCCGGCCTGCACCTGCTGCGCGGTGCGGAAGTCTTCCGAGCCGAACGAAATCGCCGTGGCGTTGAAGCCGTCGCCCTGCGCGACCACGTCGGCCACGATCGGCAGGCCCGCCATCAGGGCGCCTTTCTCGACCGTTTCGTAACGCACGGCCGCCAGGCCCTTCTTCTTCTTGATCTTCGTGTCGGGCGAGACGTGGATCTTGCGCTCGACGTTGTTGCTGTCCTTGACCGTGATCATGTCGCCGTTGACCGCGGTGATCAGGCCCTTGATCGTGCTCGGATCGCCGTCGGCCGCGAGGGCGGGCAGCGCAACGAGGAGACCCATCAGTGCGGACGACAGGGCGAGCTGTTTCAGACCTTTCATGGAAATCATGGACGTCTCCTGACTGCAGATGATCCCCGCGAGTGGGAACGCCCATTGCATGCGAAGGCGGCCACGGGGTGGGTCAACATCCTGAAGCGTTGCCGGCGCCACCGCGCCCGTATTTCTACGCGTGGCGGACCAGTACTTTTTCGCCGCGGGGCATACTCCGTCCGATGCTCGACATCGACCTCCCCGTGATCCAGGCCCCGATGGCCGGCGTGCAGGGCGCCGACCTGGCCATCGCCGTCTCCGGTGCCGGCGGGCTGGGCTCCCTGCCCTGCGCGATGCTCGATGCCGCGCAGTTGCGCGCCGCGCTGGAACGCATCGCCGCGGCCACGCCGCGACCGGTGAACCTCAACTTCTTCTGCCACGCGATGCCGACGCCCGATGCGTCGCGTGAAGCGCGCTGGCGTGAAGCCTTGCAGCCGTATTACGACGAACTCGGCCTGGCGTTCCCCGATGCGAACGACGCGGGTGCGCGACGACCGATCGATGCCGCGGTCGTCGATGTGATCGCCGGATTCCGGCCGAAGGTCGTCAGCTTCCACTTCGGGCTGCCCGCGCCGGATTTGCTGCAACGGATCAAGGGCTGGGGCGCGTTCGTGCTCGGCTCCGCGACGACCATCGAGGAAGGCCGATGGCTCGCGGCGCACGGCGCCGATGCGGTGATCGCGCAAGGGCTGGAAGCCGGCGGGCATCGCGGGCATTTCCTGTCGGACGATCTGTCGTTGCAGTTGCCCTTGCGCGACTTGCTGGCCGGCCTGGCGCACGCGATCGACGTGCCATTGATTGCCGCGGGTGGCATCGGCAGCCACGCCGACGTGCGTGCGGCGTTACGGGCCGGCGCGAGCGCCGTGCAGGTCGGGACGTCCTACTTGCTATGTCCGGAAGCCACGACCTCGCCGGTGCATCGCACCGCCATCGCGCGCGCGTCCGTGCCGGACACCGCGCTCACCAATCTCTTCAGTGGCCGGCCGGCGCGCGGGATCTCCAATCGCCTGATGCGCGACCTCGGACCGCTCTCCGATTTGCCGCCCGCGTTCCCGCTCGCCGCCGAGGCGATCGCACCGCTGCGGTCGCACGCCGAACGTATCGGCCGCGACGATTTCTCGCCGCTCTGGTCGGGCACCAACACCGCGGGGTGCAGCACGCAAGGCGCCGCGGAGATCACGCGCACGCTCGCCGGCGCTTGAAGCTCAGCCGTTCGGCAGGTTCAGCGTGAACGTCGTCTTCCCGTCCGACGAGTCGGCGCGGATGGTGCCCGCGTGCGCCAGCGCGATCTGGTTGACGATGAACAGACCGAGGCCGAGGCTGGCGCGCTCGTGTTCCTGTTCGCCGCCCAGCACGCCGCCGCGGCGCAGCGGTTCGAACATCAGGTCCAGCATCTCGCGCGAGATCGGCTCGCCTGCGTTGCCGACCTTCAGTTCGACGCCCGCGTCGGCCTGGCGCAACGTGACCTGGATGTCGCCGCCGCGGTTGCCGTACTTCAAGGCATTCACCACCAGGTTGGCGAGCGCTTCGCGCACGCGCGTGGCATCGAACATCCCGGACACCGGCCCTTCCGCGCGGAATTCGATGCGCACCTGCGGCATCGTGCCCTGCAGCAGGTCCACTTCGTCCCGGCACACCTGCACCAGGTCGACCTGTGCCTTGTCGATCTCGAACCCGACGCCCAGCTTCGCGCGGTTGTAGACCAGCAGCTTGTCCAGCAACGCGCGCATGCGCTCGCCGCTGCGGATCAAACGCTGCGCGGCCTCGGCCATCGGTGCATCCACCGCGGTGCGCGCGATCAGTTCGGAGGTCATCACGATGGCGCTCAACGGGCTGCGCAGGTCGTGGCCCAGCACGCCGAGGAAGATGTTGCGCCAGCGTTCCACTTCGTCCGCGTAGTGGCTCACCGATTCGGCGATGGCTTCGTCGATCGCTTCGTTGAAACGCGTCACCTCGTCCGCGCTGACGGCCGCGGCCTCGGGGGCGTCGGCCCACAGGCGTAGCACGGACGCGCGCAATGCGCGGTATTCGGACACCAGGTGCGACACGCTGAAGCCGCTGTGCGCGCGGAACAACGCGTGGGTGCCGGCGGCGGTGCGCGGCGTCCCGACGGGGGCGAGCGCGCGGCCCTCGGATTTCTCGATTTCTTCCTCGCGCGTTTGCGGGCGGCGCAGGTCCGCGACGATGGCCGCGACGATGTCCGGGAGGTGGTCGCGCAAGGCGGCGTCATCGAGCGGCGCGCCCACGTCCACCGTCTTCGCGAACACCATCGCGTGGGAAATGATCGTCTCGCTGTGGTGCTCGATGAAATCCGCCAGACCGGTGCCCATGCGCTTTGCCGATCCAGGAGGTTGGACGCGCATCGTAGGGCCAAACCCGCGTGGCCGCCCGACCGGGCGTCCGCCGACGGGCGGCCACGTCCGGAACGCCCCGGCCAACGCGTTAGCTTCGGAACCATGGCCGACCTCGCCCGCGAAACCGCCGCCGTCCTGCGCGCCCTGCACGAGCGCGACGACAACACGTCCGCGCACTGCGACCGCACCTGCGCGCTGTCCGTGGAAACGGGGCGCGCGCTCGGGCTGTCCGCCGAGGAACTGGGCGTCCTGCACTGGGCCGGGCAGCTCCACGACATCGGCAAGCTCGGCATTCCCGATCGCGTGCTGTTCAAGCCGGCGCGCTACGACGCCGACGACATCGCGGTGATGCGCACGCATCCGCGCCGCGGCCACGACATCCTGTCGGCGATCCCGGATCCGCGCGTGGCCGCCATCGCCACCGTCGTGCTGCACCACCACGAAGCCATCGATGGCAGCGGCTATCCGGATGGCTTGCGCGGCGACGACATCCCGGTGCTCGCGCGCATCCTCTGCATCGTCGATGCCTACGACGCCATCGCCACCGTGCGGCCGTATCACGCGCCCAAGCGGCACGACGAGGTGATGCGCATGCTCAACGTCGAGCAGGGACGCAAGTTCGATCCGCATTTGCTGGGGCGCTTCGACAAGACCGTCGCATCGAGTGCATACAAGGCCGTCGGCTAGGCCCCGCGATGACCACGGAGGCGCTGCGCGACCACGGCCTGGCCGAACTGGCGGCGGCCATCGACCACCTCGGTCGACACGGCAGCCACGTGCACACCGGCATCCACCAGGCACGCAAGGCGATCCGCCGCACGCGCGCCCTGCTCGCACTCGTGGCCGCGGACGTCGGCCCGGGCGCGAAGCTGATCGATCGTGAATTGCGGCGCGCGAACCGGCGCCTGTCGCCGTTGCGGGATGCGCATGCACTCGTCGAGACGCTCGATCGCTTGCGCACGAAGGCGCGCGACGAACCGACGCGCACGGCGCTCGCGCACGCGCGCGGCATCGCGCTGCGACGGCGGGCGGCCATGGCGCATGGACCCGGGTTCGCGCAGGCCCTGCAGCACGAACGCGCGATCCTGGTGACGCTGCGCGCGGGGCTGTCCGGCCTGGCGTGGGACAACGTCGCAACGTCGACCGTGGTCGATGCGCTGGCGGCGTCGGCACGCAAGGCCGACGCGGCACGCGACCGCGCCTGTGCGCACGACGACGACCAGGACTGGCATCGCTGGCGCCGGCGCATGCGACGGCTTTCGCAGCAGCATCGCGTCGCCCTCGCGGCGGCCTTGCCCCTTTCCGACGCAGGCTTCGACAAACACGTCACCGAGCAACTCGGCGTGTTGCAGGACCTGAGCCTGCTCGTCGCGCATTGCGGCAAGGACTCGCCGTTCGGCGAATCCCGCGCCGCGCTGCGACGCTTTGCCGAACGGGCCCTCGCGCGGCAGCGCAAGCGCATCCGCTCGGTGGTCGCCCCCGTCAGTAGCGTTCCTTGACGTAGCGATACGGATAGTCCGGCTCGACGTAATCGCCGCGCTTCTGCCGTTTCGGCAACACCACTTTGTCGCGGGGCAGTTCCTCGTACGGTATCTGGTCGAGCAGGTGCCGGATGATGTTGAGGCGCGCGCGGCGCTTGTCGTCCGTGCGTGCGACGAACCACGGCGCGTGCGGCGTGTCGGTGGCGGCGAACATGTCGTCGCGCGCCCGCGAGTAGTCGTACCAGCGCCCGTAGGACTTCAGGTCCATCGGCGTGAGCTTCCACAGCTTGCGCCCGTCGCTGGCGCGCGCTTCCAGGCGCCGCGTCTGCTCGGCTTCGCCCACTTCCAGCCAGTACTTGAGCAGGATGATGTCCGACTCGACGATCGCGCGCTCCACCAGCGGCGTGATGCGCAGGAAGCGCTGCACCTTCGCTTCCGGCGTGAAGCCCATCACCCGCTCCACGCCCGCGCGGTTGTACCAGCTGCGATCGAAGATCACGATTTCGCCGGCAGCGGGCAGGTGCTTCATGTAGCGCTGCATGTACATCTGGCTCAGCTCGCGCTCGGTCGGCGCCGGCAGGGCGACGACGCGGAACACGCGCGGGCTCACGCGGTCGGTGATGGCCTTGATCGTACCGCCCTTCCCCGCCGTGTCGCGGCCTTCGAACACGATGCAGACTTTCAGCTGCTTGGCGACCACCCACAGCTGCAGCTTCACCAACTCGGCGTGCAGCTTCTCCAGCGCCGCCTCGTAGTCCTTGCGCTTCATCTTGTCCGGCGGGGCGTCGGACGCGGTCTTCTTGTCCTCGCGTTTCATGCGCGCTTCTCGTTCTCCAGCGCCTTGTGCACGATCGCTTCGTACAGTTGCGCGATCTGCGCGCCCAGCGCGTGGACTTCCGGACTGCGCGCAACGTACTTCACCGCGGCCTGCGCATCCTCCAGCGCCTGCGACAGGAAGCCGATTTCCGAATCGGTCAGGCGTTCGCCGGCATCCACGCGCTTTTTGATATCCAGCGTGCGCGGCAGGCGGAACTTCACGAGGCGTTCGAGCAACACCTGGATGGTGGGGTCGTCGGTCTGGTCGGACATCGCGGTCCCCGGGGCGCAGGACGAGGCGCTATTCTGCTCCGCGCCACGCGCGCCCGCGACGGACCGTTCGTCCAATGCCGCGTCCCCGCTGCGCGTCCCGAAAGGATGAGCCATGCAACGCTGGCAACGCTGGGTGCCCGGGATCGACACGCTGCGCCGCTACGAGGCCGCGTGGTTGCCGAACGACATCGTCGCCGGCCTGGTGCTCACCACGATGCTGGTGCCGGTGGGCATTGCGTACGCCGTCGCGTCGGGCTTGCCGGGGATCAACGGGTTGTACGCGACCATCGTGCCGTTGCTGGCGTACGCCGTGTTCGGGCCCAGCCGCATCCTGGTGCTCGGGCCCGATTCCGCGCTGGCCGCGGTGATCCTGTCCGTCGTGCTTCCGCTCTCGGCGGGCAGTCCCGAACGCGCGGTCGCGCTCGCCGCGATGATGGCCGTCGTGTCCGGCCTGGTGTGCATCGTCATCGGCCTGCTGCGGCTGGGCTTCGTGACCGACCTGCTCTCCAAGCCCATCCGCTACGGCTACATGAACGGCATCGCGCTCACGGTGCTGATCAGCCAATTGCCGAAGTTCTTCGGCTTCTCGATCGAAGGCGCAGGCCCGCTGCGCGACATCGTGCAGGTCGTGCACGCGTTGCTCGACGGCAAGGCGAACTGGGTCGCCGCCGCCGTCGGCGCCGGCACGCTGGCGACGATCCTGGTGCTCAAGCCGTTCAAGCGCGTGCCCGGGTTGCTGATCGCCGTCGTCGCCGCCACCGTCGTGGCCGGGCTGCTCGCGCTGGGCGAACGCTTCGGCGTGAAAGTGCTGGGCCCGTTGCCGCAGGGCTTGCCGTCGTTCGCGCTGCCGCACATCGCATTCGCGGACCTGGCGCAGGTCGCGATCGGCGGTTGCGCCGTCGCGATGGTGGCCTTCGCCGATACGAGCGTGCTGTCGCGCACGTATGCCGCGAAGACGCGCACAGCCGTGGATCCGAACCAGGAAATGATCGGGCTGGGCGCGGCCAACCTCGCCGCGGGCTTGTTCCAGGGCTTCGCGATCAGCAGCAGCGCGTCGCGCACCCCGGTGGCGGAAGCCGCGGGGGCGAAGACGCAGCTCACCGGCATCGTCGGTGCGGTGAGCGTTGCGCTGCTGCTCCTGCTGGCGCCGAACCTGCTGAAGGATTTGCCGAACAGCGCGCTGGCCGCGGTCGTGATCGCCGCGGCGATCGGCTTGTTCGAGTTCGCGGACCTGCGCCGCATCTACCGCATCCAGCGCTGGGAGTTCTGGCTGTCCATCGTGTGCTTCGCGGGCGTGGCGCTGTTCGGTGCGATCCCCGGCATCGGCCTGGCGATCGCCATCGCCGTGATCGAATTCCTGTGGGACGGCTGGCGCCCGCACTACGCGGTGCTGGGGCGCGTGGACGGCATCCGCGGCTTCCACGACACCGCGCGCTATCCCGACGCGCGGCGCGTGCCGGGCCTGGTGCTGTTCCGCTGGGATGCGCCGCTGTTCTTCGCCAACGCCGAACTCTTTCGCCAGCGCGTGCTCGACGCCGTGGCCGCATCGCCGACGCCGGTGAAGCGCGTCGTCGTGACCGCCGAGCCGGTCACCAGCATCGACGTGACGTCGGCGGACATGCTGGTCGAACTCGTGCAGGCCCTGCGCGAATCCAATATCGAACTGCGCTTCGCGGAAATGAAGGACCCGGTCAAGGACAAGCTGCGCCGCTTCGAACTGTTCGACCGCTTCGGCGCAGCCAACTTCCATCCCACCGTCGGCGCGGCGGTGGATGATTACGTGGATGCGTACGCGGTGGACTGGAAGCCCTGAACCGGGCCGGTCACTTCACCCGCGACGTCGTCCCGATCTGCACGCGCACTTCCTTCGGCTTGTCGACCGTGCCGTCGGCATGCGTCACGGTGACGATGTAGATGCCGGTGGGGATGCGCGGGATGCGGTACTTGCCGTCGGCTTCCACCTTGATCTCGCGGTGGTAGCCGGTGGCCTGCCGTTCGACGCGCACGACGTCGCCGGCCTTGCCGTCGCCCATGAGGTTGCCGGAGGACTGTTGCGCCGCAGCCGGCGAAGCCAGCGCCGCGACCAGCAGCGCGATGGTGAAACGGTGCCTGTTCATGGGACACCTCCGTCTTGCTGGAACACCGCGATCCTACGCCCGCGCCGGTTACGCAAGCTTCCGATAGAACCGCACGATCAGTTCCTCGACCAGCAGCATCACGACCACCACCACGATCAGCCAGATGATGCCGTGCCAGGCGCCGGTGAAGCGCACCGTCTCGCCGAACGCCTGCGACAACGCCTCGAGGATCACGAACTTCGACCCGAACAACACCAGCCACGCGAAGAAGAAACGCAGGAAGGTGTTGAACTTGCCGGGTTTCTTCTTGAAGTACGCGCCGACCTTGTGCTCCACCCAGATCGTCGCCTTCAGCAGCACCTGCAGCAGCACGGCGGCCAGCAGCGAGATGGAGAACGAATCGACGAAGACTTTGTCCGTGAATTCGACGAACAGGTTCAACACCACCAGGTCCACCAGCGTCCCGGTGAAATACCGCAGGAACAAACGTTGTGCAGTCGACGGGGCCTCGGCCGAGGCCGGCATCAATTGGTCGCTGGCAGACATGCAGTGCTCCGGTTGGACCGCTTACCAGCGATAGACGTAACCCAGCTTCAGGCCGCTGTCGACGAAATCCACGTTGCCGAGGAAATCGGATTTCTTCGCGTCGGCGTTGATCTTGCTGACGGTGTAATCCAACGAGAAGCCCGAGCGCTCCCACGGGAACCACTCCACGCCGATGCGTCCGAACGTCACGTTGGCATCCACGTTGTCGACGTTGGCCTGGAAGTAACCGGCGTCGGCGCCGATGCGCCACTGGCCGTGGCCGCCCGGCGTCCAGCGCCATGCACCGCCGATCGTGATCGAGGGCAGGTCGGCCGAGGCGTCTTCGCGCACCGCGCCGCCGACGGTCGTGCCCGAGGCATCCACCTGCAACGCGAGCGCGGCATCCATGCGATACCAGATCATGCCCACGCGCGGGCCGAGCGCCCAGTTTTCCTTCGATGCGGCCCACCACACGTAGTACGCCTCGTACGCATCGATGCCGACGTCGGCGCTGACGATGCTGTTGGTGCGGTACGTGGTGTTCTTGAAAGTGATGTCGCGCGTGACGGTGCGCGTGGCGTCGGCATCGTTCTGGTAGTACGTGAGGCCGAATTCATGCTTCTCCCACGGCCGCCAGGTGACGCCGACGTAGCCGATGGCGGCGCTGTCGTCGAGGCCGAAGTCGCGCTTGAAATCCACGTCGGTGCCGCGCGAGGTCGTGCCGTCGGCGCGCACCTTCGTATCCCATGAGGTGATGTAACCGCCGATGCGGAAACTCACCGTATCCAGCGGCGTGATCTGCTGCGCATGCAATGGTGCGATGGCGAGCAACCCGAGCGTCAACACCGAAAGACCTGCGATCTTCATGGCGGTTCCCTTCCCCTTAGGTTGGTACTGCTCAGTCCTGCGTGGGCCGATGGTATGCCCGCTGCAAGGGCTGCGATAGGTGACCTTCGGGACACATGACCGTTCGTCGGTCACCCGCTGGATGGATGTCCTCCCACCGAAGATGCTGGCGTTGTGCATCTTGCATAGGGACATCACCGACCACCGTAATTCGCGGTCAGGAACGCGCGGTTATGGGTCAAAACCAGTTACCCGGTCGCGTCACCGATCCGCCCGGCCCCGGGTTGCGCGCCGGGATTTCGCACGTCTGGGGATTGCTGCACCGCATGGGCCAATCGCCCCGGCGTCGCGCATTCAGCAGCGATGCCTCGCTGCTCGCGCATGCCACGCCCGACGACGTCCGCGCCCTGCTCGATGCCGCGCCGACGGGCATGCTGCTGATCGACGCGAACGGCTACATCGCCGTGGCGAACGCGACCGCAGCGCACATGCTGGGCGACCCGCCGCAAGGCCTGCACGGGATCCACGTGCACGACGCATTGCCGGGTTGCGGGCACGATGGCGAGCAGACCGCGGTGCAACCCGACGGCCGGCTCACGCCCATCGGCGTCGAAGCCCGCTCCGTGCGACTGGCGGGTCGCGATGTCCTGCTGCTGGTGCTGGCCGACGTCGCTGAATGGCGGCGCCGGGAACACGAAGCGGCGCGCCAGCGCGACGAGATCGCACACCTCTCGCGCGTGGCGATGCTGGGCGAACTCTCCGGCGCCCTCGCCCACGAACTCAACCAGCCGCTCGCGACCATCCTGACCAACGCGCAGGCCGCGCAGCGCCTGTTGCGGGCGCGTGGCGCGGAGGCCTCGCAACGGGTGCTCGACGAAATCCTGGCCGACATCGTGGCCGAAGGCCGGCGCGCGGGCGAAGTGATCCACCGGTTGCGCCAGTGGCTGCGCAAGGAACACGCCGACCACGTGCCGCTGGTCGTCAACGAGGTCGTGATCGATGCGCTGCACCTGGTGCGCAACGACCTGCTGCACCGCGGCGTGGACGTGCAGCTCGAACTCGCCGGCCACCTGCCGGCGATCGATGGCGACCGCATCCTGCTGCAGCAGGTCCTCCTCAACTTCGTCATCAACGGGTGCGACGCCATGGAAGACACCGAAGGCCCGCACCTGCTGCGCGTGCGATCGCGTGCCAGCGAGGATGGCAGCGTGCGCGTGGACGTGATCGACCACGGCCACGGCATCGACCCGGCGATCCTGCCGGTGATGTTCGAACCGTTCGAGACCACCAAGCCAGGCGGCATGGGCATGGGCCTGGCGGTCTGCCGCAACATCATCGAATCCCACGGCGGGCGCGTGTCCGCGCGCGTGGTGCCCGAAGGCGGCGCGTGCGTCGGCTTCGAACTGCCGGCGCGCGTGCAATGAGCGCGATGACGCCCGTCGTGCACCTGGTCGACAACGACCCGCGCATCCTGCGATCGCTGGCGCGCCTGTTCGAGATCGAGGGCATCGCCACCACTTCGAGTACCTCGGCGAAGGAATTCCTGGCGCATTACGACGCCGACGTGCCGGGCTGCCTCGTGCTGGACCTGGCGATGCCGGGCGAAAGCGGCCTGGAATTGCAGGAGGCCCTGCATCGCAGCGCCGTGCCGGTGCCGGTGGTGTTCCTCTCCGGCTGCGGCGACGTGCCCTCGAGCGTGAATGCGATGAAACACGGCGCGGTGGACTTCCTGACCAAGCCCGTCGATGCCGATGCCCTGCTCGGCGCCGTGCAACGCGCGATCGAGCAGGACCTCGCGCAACGCGCGCGTGCCGCCGACGACGCCCGCGTGCGTGCCGCGCTGGACCGGCTGACGCCGCGCGAGCACGAGATCCTGCCGTGGCTGGTGTCGGGCAAGCTCAACAAGCAGATCGCCGCGGAGCTGGGCGTGGTCGAGAAGACCGTGAAGGTGCATCGCATGCACGTGATGGAAAAGCTGGGCCTGCACAGCCTGGCCGACCTGGTGCGCCTCGTCGAACGCCAGCGCATCGCGCCAGCGCCCGTTGGGCCAACGCCCAATTGAACGCGGCGCTGCGCGGGCCTAGCGTCCGCGCCATGCAGTCGCGCGCGCCCGTCATCGCGATCGTCGACGACGAACCCGGCGTTCGCCGAGCGTTGGAGCGGCTGCTCGGCCTGTCGGGATTCGAATCCCGCCTCTTCGCGAGTGGCAGTGATTTCATGGAACACCTCGAGGGCATCGACGGCGTGATCCTCGACCTGCACCTGCCGGGCATGTCGGGCTTCGACGTGCAGAAGGCGCTCGCGGTGCGCGAAGCGCCGATCCCCGTCGTGGTGCTCACCGGCAACGACACGCCCGCCAACCGCGCGCGCAGCCTCGCCGAAGGTGCGCGCGCGTACCTGACCAAACCCGTCGACGACGAAGAACTCTTGCAGGCGTTGCGCATGCTCGCCCCCGCGGCTTCACGTAGATGACCCGACCGTTGGCCGCCACATCACATTCTTCCCGTCGTCATTCCCTACAGCTGCTGATTCCACATAAGGAGGACCGCATGGACACCCCACGGACGCACACCGCAACGCGGCGCGACGCGCCCTTGCTGGCGTTGCGCATCACGGCACTCGCCGCATGCGTGCTGGCCATGGGCATCGCGGTCGATGCACGCGCGCAGGCCGCGCCACCCGCCGGCCAGTCGACCGCAACGCCGTCGACGCTGACGCAGCAGGACGTGTTCTCGAAAGAAGAACTCGCCCAGGCGCTCGCGCCCGTCGCGTTGTATCCCGACGCCCTGCTCGCGCAGGTGCTGATGGCCTCGACGTATCCGGGCGATGTCGCCGATGCGGCCAAGTGGTCGAAGGCACATCCCGACGTGAAAGGCGACGCCGCGGTCAAGGGCGTCGCGACGGAAGACTGGGATCCGAGCGTGCAGGCGCTGGTCGCATTTCCGCAGGTGGTGCTGATGCTCGGGCACGACATCGCGTGGACGCAGAAGCTCGGCGATGCGTTCCTGGCCCAGCCCGATGACGTCATGAACACCGTGCAGGAATTGCGCCGCAAGGCGCAGGCCGCGGGCAACCTCAAGTCGGACGAGCACCAGAAGGTGTCGCAGGAAGCCGCGACCGGTACCGCTGCCGCTGCGTACCCGCAGACGATCATCATCGAGTCCTCGGAGCCGGAGAAGGTCTACGTGCCCACGTACGACCCCTCGTACATGTACGGCGCGTGGGGCTATCCCGCCTACCCGCCCTACTACTACCCGCCGGGCGCGTACTGGTATCCCGGCGCCGCGCTCGTGGGCGGCATCATGTGGGGCATCGGCATCGGCATCGCCGGCGGCCTGTGGGGCGATTGCAACTGGGGCAACGGCGACATCAACATCAATTCGAACCGCTACAACAACTTCGAACGCAACATCGACCGTGAACGCGGCGAGCGCGGGGATCGCGGCAACCGCAGCGACCGCGTCGCCAACCGGGAAAACAACAACGGCAGGTTCCAGCACGACAGTTCGCGTCGCGACGGCGTGCCCTACCGCGACCAGGCCAGCCGCGAGAAATTCGGCAACCGCCAGGCGGGTGCGGAGAATCGCGCCGGCTTCCGCGGCGACGATGCGCGCCGCTCGCAGGCGCGGCAATCGATGGAACGCCAGGGCATGCAGCCGGCGCGCAACAACCAGCAGGCACGCGACTTCTCCAACACCGCGTCGCGCGATCCGCGTTCGTCGCAGGCCGGTGGCGGGCGCGTGGATCGCGGACCCGGTGGTTCCGCGTCGTCGTCGTACCGGCAGAACGGCGCGACCAACATGGGCTCGCGGGATGCAGCGCGTTCGCAGTACGGCGGCGGCGGCAGCTACGGGGGGTCGCGCAACAACGCGTTCTCCGGTGCGGGCAATTCCGGCGCATCGCGCGCGGCGTCCAACCGCGGCAGTTCCAGCCGGTCGGGTGCGGGCAGGAGTTCCGGAGCGGGTCGCTCGATGAGCCGACCAGCGCGTGGCGGTGGTGGCGGAGGGCGTCGTCGATGAACACGATCCAGACAATCCGGATGTCGTTGCTTGCTGCATCGCTCGCGTGCGCGTCGACCGCGTTCGCACAGCAGGCCTACCCCTCGCCCGACGCCGCCGGCGACGCACTCGTCGCGGCGCTCGGCCAGGACCACGCCGACCAGGCGAAGCTCGCCACCGTGCTCGGCGCGGGCTGGAAGGATTACGTGCCCGTCGGCGGCATCGATCGCAAGGACGTCGATGCGTTCCTGGTGAAGTACCGCGAGAAGCACGCGTATGAAGCGCGCAAGGACGGACGCAAAACCCTCGTCGTCGGCAACGATCCCTACTCGCTCCCGGTCCCGCTGACGAAGGACGGCAGCGGGTGGCACTTCGACCTGGCCGCCGGCCAGGATGAAATCCGCACGCGCCGCATCGGCCGCAACGAACTCGACGTCGAACAGGCGGTGCGCGCCTACAAGGACGCGCAGGACGACTACGCCGAAAAGGACCGCGACGGCGACGGCGTGCTCGAGTACGCGCAGAAGTTCACCAGCACCGACGGCAAGCACGACGGCCTGTACTGGGCCGAGGACGACAGCGGCGAAATCAGCCCGCTCGGCCCGCTGTTCGGCGACGACACGCCGAAGGGCATCTTCCACGGCTATCGCTTCCGCATCCTCACCGCACAAGGGCCGTCCGCGCCGGGTGGCGCGTTCGACTACAAGTTCGGCGACAACATGAGCCGCGGCTACGCGCTGGTCGCGTGGCCCGCCGAGTACGGCGAAACCGGCGTGATGACCTTCATGATCGGCTACGACGGCCAGGTGTTCGAACGCGACCTCGGCCAGCAGACCGACAGCACCGTCAAGGCGATGAAGACCTACGACCCCGACAGTGCGTGGAAGGAAGTGCCGGACGACGCGGTGGCCGCCAAGCCCTGACGCCGCGGCGCAACGTCGTCGCCACCGGCAGCAGCGCGCGCAATCCATGCGCGCGCGTTGGGCAAACGTCCAATTGAGCGAGGTATGCCGCGGGTATAGCGTCGAGGTTGCAGCCATGAGCCTCGAAAACGCCATCGCGATGGAATGCCTGAGCGGTTCGCCGACCGCTCCGGCGCGGGATAGCCATGGATACGCGCGCCGAACAACGACTGCTCCGGGCGTCCATCTTCGTCACGACGCTCGTGGGCGCCGGCGCACTCATCGCGGGCTGGATCCTCAACGCCTCGGCCATCATGTTCGATGGCATCTACAGCCTGATCGACGTGCTGGTGACGACGGGCTCGCTCACCGTCTCGCGCCTGCTGTCCAACCCGGCGAGCCGGCGTTTCCAGTACGGCTTCTGGCACCTGGAACCGCTGGTGGAAACCGTCGGCGGCGCGATCCTCGCCACGGCCTGCGTGTACGCGGGCATCGATGCGGTCGAGGGTCTGCTGCGCGGCGGGCATGTCATCGAATTCGGCACCGCGATCGCTTGGGCGGCGACGCTGGGCGTGGTCGGCATCGGCATGTCCACGTTCATGCGCAGGCAATCGCGCAGGTTGGGCTCGCCGTTGCTGGCGATGGATTCGCGCACGTGGATGGTCAGCGCGATGCTCAGCTTCGCGTTGCTCGCCGGCTTCGGGCTGGCGATCGCGATGGCAGGCACGCGCTTCGCGCGCTGGATCCCGCTCGTGGATCCGGCGGTGCTGCTGGCGGTCTCGATGGTCACGCTGCCGGTGCCGCTGCTCGGCACGGTGCGCGCGTTCCGCGAAATCCTGCAGGTCGCGCCCACCGAACTGGACCGCAAGGTGCGCGCGGTGATGGATGCGGTGATGGCCGAGCGCGGCTTCCTGGATTACGCCAGCCACGTGCAGAAAGTCGGGCGCGGGCAGTTCATCGAGATCCACGTGCTGCTGCCGGACACGCACGTGTTCTCACCGATTTCCATGGCCGATGCGCTGCGCGACGAGATCGCCGCGCGCCTGGGCGAGGACACCGCCACGACGTGGCTCACCATCGATTTCACCGGGGATCGCGCGTGGTTGTAAGCCGCCCGTCCCTCGTCCCAACCGCCGTCCGCGCGTAGCGGACGCGTGCCCGACTGCCACCGGAAGGAGACTGCCATGCGCTCCCCGCAGGATCGAATCGCATCGATGAAGTTGCATCTGCTCGGCGTTGCCCTGGCCGCCGCGATCGCACCCGGCGTCGCCGCCGCGCAATCGAAGGACGCCACCACGGCCGAACTGAAGGAACAGATCGCGAAGATGCAGGCGCAGCTGCAACAGCAGCAGCAGGCGATGCAGCAGATGCAGCAGCGCCTGTCGGAACTGGAGACGACGCAGCAGGCGCAGGCCGCCGCCGCGCCCACCGTCGCGCCCGCGGTCGCCGCCGCGGCGCAGCCGGTCACCGACGCCGACATCCCGCAGCAGGAACCGGCCTCGCGCATCCACAAGCCGCCCTCGGCGCTGGCCGGCGTCGAAGAGCCGCCACCCTCGGGCTACGTGCGCCTGGGCGATTCGGGGAACATGGTGAAGCTGGATGTCGTCGCGCAGACCGACATGATGTTCGACAACAAGCTGATGCCCTACAAGGACCTGTTCATCCCGGCGGGCATCCCGGTGGAAGGCCAGCCCTTCCACGACTCGCACATGCAGAGCAACCTCAGCGCCAAGCAGAGCGTGGTGCGCATGGACTTCCGCCGCGACACGCCCTATGGCCTGTTGAAGGTCGTCTACAAGAACAACTTCTTCGGGTTCGGCGGTCCGGACATGGACTACAACCTGCAGTACCTGTACGGCGAACTGGAAGCGAAGGACTACTCGATCCTCGCCGGCTACTACCTGTCCGGCTTCACCGACATCAGCGTGTTCCCCAACACGCTCGATTACGAGGGCCCGAATTCCTTCACCTTCAAGTACGCGCCGCAGTTCCGCTACACGCCGGTCATCTGGCGCCACGGCGAAGGCCGCCTGACGCTGCCGATGACGCTGGAAAAACCCAACGCCGACATCGCGCTCATCAGCGACAACCAGACGTATTCGAAATACCCGGACGTGACCCTGGGCCTGCGTTACGAAGCCCCCGACTGGCACATCCAGTGGTCCAACCTGTTCCGCAACCTGGCAGTGCAGAGCGCCTCGAGCGACCGCACGCGTTCCACCGAAGCCTACGCCACGCAACTGACCTTCGCCGCCGGCGTGTTCGGCGACGACAGCGTCCAGGGCTGGGTGAGCACGGGCAAGGGCTATGCGAACTTCCTGCAGGACATCACCGGCTTCGGCCTGGATGCGGCGTTCAACCCATCGCTGGACCTGGAGGCGACCGACGCCTACGCCTGGGGCATGGGCTACACGCACGCCTGGAGCGACGCGGTCAGCTCGAGCGCGTCGTACGGCTACCTGAACATCAACCCGGACTTCAACGTCTTCATCGACCAGTCGTTGCCCGACACCACGCAGTACGCCTCGCTCAACGTCGCCTGGCAGTTCAGCGAGCGCGCGATGGTCGGCGCCGAATGGCTGTGGGGACACAACAAGACCCTGGCCGGTGATACCGGCGATGCGCAACGCCTGCAGATGACCTTCCGCTACGACCTCAACCCCTGAGGGCTGCCGCAATGTCGATGAACGCCCCATGGATCCTCGTGGTCACCAGCGACCCGCCGGACAGCGGATCGGTGTTCCGCTTCGCGCTGCAACGCCTCGGCGAGGCGATGAAGCAGCAAGGCATCGAGGTGGTGCCCACGCATTCGTGGGAGGACGGCCTGGGCGTGGCGCGCGGTTCGGCGACCTACTCGGGCGTGGCGATCGACTGGAACCTCGGCGAGACCGCGAAGCCGCGCGAAGACGAAGTGCTCGCGATCATCCACGCGGTGCGCCGCAAGTCGCTGCGCATCCCGATCTTCCTGCTGACGCGCGACCTCACCGAGGGTTCCATCCCCTGGAGCATCGTCTCGGAAGTGCGCGAGTACGTGAACCTCGCCGGCGAGACGCCCGAGTTCTTCGCGCGCCGCGCGCAGTTCGCCATCGACGAATACCACGAAGCGTTGCTGCCGCCCTACTTCAAGGCGCTGAAGAAACTCACCGAGGAAGGCACCTACCAGTGGGATGCGCCCGGACACATGGGCGGCGCGGCCTACCTCAAGCATCCGGCCGGCGCGGAGTTCCATCGCTTCTTCGGCGAGAACCTGATGCGCGCCGACATCGGCATCTCCAACGTCGAGCTGGGCTCGTGGCTCGACATCGAAGGCCCGCCGGCGGAATCGCAGCGCATGGCCGCGCGCGTGTTCGGCGCCGACTGGACGTTCTACGTGCTCGCCGGCTCGTCCGCCTCCAACCGCATCGTGATCCAGGCCTGCGTGGGCCAGGACGAGATGGTGGTGGTGGATCGCAACTGCCACAAATCGCTGAACCACGCGATGACGCTCGCGCGGTCGCGGCCGGTGTACTTCCAGCCGAGCCGCAACGGCTACGGCATGATCGGATTGATTCCGCCAAGCCGCTTCACCGCCGCGCACATCGCGGGGCTGGTGAAGGATTCGCCGTTGTCGAAGGGCGCGCGTTCCACCGAAGCGGTGCATGCCGTGGTCACCAACCCGACCTACGACGGCATCCTCTACAACGTGGATCGCGTCGCCAAGCTGCTGTCCGACAGCGTGCCGCGCGTGCACTTCGACGAAGCCTGGTATGCGTACGGCAAGTTCCATCCGCTGTACCGCCACCGCTACGCCATGGGCGTACCGCGCGACATGCCGAAGCGCCCGACGGTCTTCAGCGTGCAGTCGACGCACAAGATGCTGCCGGCCTTCTCGATGGCCTCGTACATCCACGTCAGCAACAGCGAGCGCGGCAAGGTCGCATGGTCTCCGTTGAAGGAGGCCTTCATGATGCACGGCACCACCTCGCCGTTCTACCCGCTGATCGCCTCGCTCGACATCGCCAGCGCGATGATGGATGCACCCACCGGGCCGGCGTTGCTGGAAGAGACCGTCGGTTATGCGATCGACTTCCGCAAGCGCGTCGCCGCCGCGGCCGCGCGCTACGCGAAGGCAGGCGAATGGAGCTTCAGGCTCTACCAGCCCGACAGCGTGCGCATCGACGGCAAGCAGGTCCCCTTCCAGGAGGCACCGACCGACACGCTGTGCAACGACGCGCAGTGCTGGACGATGCGCGTGGGCGAGGACTGGCACGGCTTGCCGGATGAAGTGGTCGCCGACGACTTCGCGATGCTCGACCCCACCAAGGTCACCATCCTGTGCCCCGGCACCGACGCGCAGGGCAAGATCGCCAAGCTCGGCATCCCCGGCACCATCCTCAGCAAGTTCCTCGATGCGCGGCGCCAGGAAATCGCGCGCACGGGCGACTACACGGTGCTGATCCTGTTCTCCGTCGGCACCACGCAAGGCAAGTCCGGCACGCTGCTCGAAACGCTGCTCGCGTTCAAGCGCCTGTACGACCGCGACGCATCGATCGAGGAAGCCCTGCCGGAACTCGCGCGCGCCTACCCCGACCGCTACGGCACGATGACGTTGCGCGGGCTGTGCGAAGAAATGCACCAGGCGATGACCGAGCTCGACCTGCAGGCGATGGCCAACCACGCGGGCGAAGTCATTTCCGAACAGGTGCTCACGCCTTCGGATGCCTACCAGCACCTGATCCACGGCCGCACCGAAGAGGTGCGCATCCGCGACCTGCCCGGCCGCGTGGCGGCGCTGATGATCGTCCCGTATCCGCCGGGCATCCCGGTGCTGATGCCGGGCGAACGCGTCGACCCCAAGGGCGGCACCATCCTGAAGTTCCTCGAAGCCGTCGAAGCATTCGGCAAGCGCTTCCCGGGCTTCAGCCGCGAAGTCCAGAACATCCATCCCGACGCCAACGGCGACATGTGGGCGACGGTCGTCGCCAACGACGCCCTCGCCTCGGGGCGCTGAAGGAGAACGCAATGCGCGCCAGCACCGACCAGCCCCAACGTTTCCGCGTCCTCATTGCCCATCGGCAGGTCGGGACCGACACCGCGAGCGGACGCGCGTGCGCGGCGCTGGCCGAGGAATTCGCGCGCCGCAACGTCGAGACGGTGACCGCCGCCGAAGGCAGCGACGCGCAAGGGATTGCCACTTCCGACACCGGGCTGCACGCCATGCTCGTCGACTGGTCGATGCCCGTGGGCGACGACGCGTCGGGCGATGCGGCCGCGCTGGTCGATGCGATCCGCGCGCGCAACGAGCGCGTGCCCATCTTCCTGCTGACCGAACCGGAAAAGGCGAAGACGCTCAACGCCGAGAAGCTGCGGCAAATCGACGAACTGGTGTGGCTGCTGGAGGACACGGCGCCTTTCATGTGCGGCCGCGTCGAATCCGCCATGCGCATCTACGCCGAGGGCCTGTTCGGCCCGATGGTCACCGCGCTCTCGCGGTTCCATCGCGTGCACGCGTACTCGTGGCACACGCCGGGGCACACCGGCGGCACCGCGTTCCTCAAGCACCCGGCCGGGCGCGCGTTCTTCGATTTCTACGGCGAGAACGTGTTCCGCACCGACCTGTCCATCAGCGTGGGCAGCCTGGGCTCGCTGCTGGACCACACCGGTCCGATCGGCGAGAGCGAGAAGTACATCTCCCGCATCTTCGGATCGCACCGCAGCTACACCGTCACCAACGGCTCGTCCACGTCCAACCGCATCATCTTCATGGCGTGCATCGGCCGCGACCAGGTGGTGCTGTGCGACCGCAACTGCCACAAGTCGCTCGAGCACGGGCTGATCATGAGCGGCGGCATCCCGCAGTACATGATCCCCTCGCGCAACCGGTACGGCCTGATGGGGCCGATCTATCCCGGGCGCTTCGACGAGAAGACGGTGCGCAAGGCGATCGCGGACACGCCGTTGTCGAAAGGCCTGGAGGACCAGCAGCCCGCGTTCGCCGTGGTCACCAATTCCACGTACGACGGGCTTTGCTACAAGGTGGACCGCGTGCTCTCGCAGCTCGGACCGTGGGTGGACCGGGTGCATTTCGACGAAGCGTGGTTCGGCTATGCGCGGTTCAATCCGTTGTATGCCGGGCGCATGGCGATGCGCGGGGATCCGTCGGCGCACGATCCGAACGGCCCCACGGTGTTCTGCACGCATTCCACGCACAAGCTGCTGGCCGCGTTCTCGCAGGCCTCGTACATCCACGTGCGCGATGGCCGCAACGCGATCCCGCATCCGCGCTTCAATGAAACCTTCATGCTGCACGGCTCCACGTCGCCGTTCTATCCGATCATCGCGTCCAACGAAATGGCCGCCACGATGATGGACGGCGCGAGCGGCGCGGCGCTGACGCGCGAGTCCATCGACGAGGCGATCCATTTCCGCCAGCTGGTCGGCCGGCTGCGCCGCCAGGCGGAGGCGAAGAAGGATTGGTTCTTCCGCACCTGGAATGCCGACACGGTGCACGACCCGTCCAGCGGCAAGCGCGTGAATTTCGAAGACGCATCTCCGGAACTGCTGGGCACCGACCAGCAGTGCTGGGTGCTGCATCCGGGCGATGCGTGGCATGGCTTCGACGACCTCGAAGACGACTACTGCATGCTCGATCCGATCAAGGTCACCGTGCTGATGCCGGGCGTGCAGGACGATGGGTCGCTCGGGCCGAAGGGCTTCCCCGCCTCGCTGCTCACCGCCTACCTCCACGCGCGCGGCATCGAAGTGGAGAAGACCAGCGACTTCGGCGTGTTGTTCCTGTTCTCGCTGGGCATCACCAAGGCCAAGTGGAGCACGCTGCTCGCGGCGATGCTCGACTTCAAGCACGACTACGACCAAGACACGCCGTTGTCGCGGATCATGCCGCACCTCGTCGCCGACTATCCGGACACCTACACCGGCCTCGGGCTGCGCGGGTTGGGCGATCGCATGTTCGAAGAGCTGCGCCGCACCTCGCAGATGCAGAACCTGCAGAAGGCGTTCCAGTCGATCCCCGAAGCGCGCATGTCGCCGGCCGATGCGTACCAGGCGCTCATCCGCAACCGCATCGAGCGCGTGCCGTTGTCGCAGCTGGCCGACCGCACGATCGCCACGAGCGTCGTGCCCTACCCGCCCGGCATTCCGATGATGATGCCCGGCGAAACCGCGGGCGCGGCGGACGGGCCGTACATCGGATACCTGAAAGCGCTCAAGAGCTGGGACAAGACCTTCCCCGGCTTCGGCCACGACACGCACGGCGTGGAAGTGCACGACGGCGAGTACTACGTGCAGTGCGTGAAGGACTAGCGGCATGCACGGCGGCACCGGCGACAAGAAGATGGGGCTGGTGGCGGCGACGTCGCTGGTCGTCGCCAACATGGTCGGCACGGGCTTGTTCCTGCTGCCGTCCAGCCTGGCCGCCGTCGGCAGCATTTCGGTGTTCGGGTGGCTGGTGTCGACGCTGGGCGCCACGGCGCTCGGCCTGGTGTTCGTGCGCCTGAGTTCTTCTGCACCCAAAGCCGGCGGACCGTACGCGTATGCGCGCGATGCCGTCGGTCCCTTCGCGGCGTTCCAGACGAACACGCTCTACTGGGGCGCCAGCGTGCTGGGCAACGTGGCGATCGCGGTGTCGGTGACGGGCTATCTCGCCGTGTTCGCACACGTCCTGGAATCGCCGGTGCCGGCGTGCATCTGCACCATCCTCGTGATCTGGCTGTTCGTGTGGCTCAACACGCGCGGCGCGTCGTCGGTCGGGCACTTCACCACGATCACCACGGTCGCCGGCATCCTGCCGGTCGCGGTCGTGGGATTGCTCGGCTGGTTCTGGTTCGACCGCGGCGTGTTCGATGCGGGATGGAATCCGTCGAACATGCCCGCCGCATCGGCCGTGATGACGAGCGCGTCGATCGCGTTGTGGGCGTTCCTCGGGGTGGAGAGCGCGGCGGTGTCGGCGGGCGTGATCGAGAATCCGAAGCGCAACGTGCCGCTGGCCACGATCATGGGACTGGCTATCTCCGCGGTGATCTACGTCTCGTGCTGCACGGTGATCATGGGCATCCTGCCCAACGCCCAGTTGCAGTCCTCGCATGCGCCCTTCGCCGAAGTGGCCAGCGTGATGCTCGGCCCGTGGGCCGGCAGCGTGATCGCCATCGCCGCGATCCTCAAGGCATCGGGCTCGCTGGTGGGCTGGATCCTGATCGCCGCGCAGTCGTCGCAGGCGGCGGCCACCGACGGCATGTTCCCGCAGTCGTTCTCGCGCCTCAACGCGAACGGCATGCCGGCGCGCAACCTGGTGGTCACCGGCGTGCTGATGACGGCGCTGGTGATCCTGACCGCGTCGCCGACCCTGTCCGAGCAGTTCTCGCGCATCACCAACGCCACGGTCATCCTGATGGCGCTGCCGTACATCTATTCGGTCATGGCGATGTGGCGGATGGATCGCGCCGCGCACCGGACCGACCACCTCGCGGCCTCGATCGTCGTCGGCGTCGCGGCGTGCCTGTACTGCGTCGGCGTCGCGATCGGGCAATCGCACGACCTGGTGTTCAAGGCGATGATCGCGTTGCTGCTGACCACGCCGCTGTTCGCGCTGGTGCGCCTGCAGGACGGACAACCCCGCGTCGGGTAGGTGCAACGCAAACGGCGCCGCAAGCGGCGCCGCTGTCGGTGGTTGCAACGGATCGGCTCAGTCGGGTTCGGCGAGGCGGCGGAAGAACATCCGCGTGGATTCGCCGGCGGGGCCGAAGTGCGTCGCGTACAGCTGCTCGAACTTGCCCGTGCGATACGTGCGGCTCAGCACGCGGTCGACCAGCAACCGGAAGTCCTCGTCGCCGCGCCGCAGCGCGAACGCGTAGGACGTCGGGTCGAACTCGCGATCGATGACCATCACGTCGCCCGCGCCCTGCCCGTTGCGCGCCAGGTCCATCAGCACGTTGCGGTCCGACACCAGCGCATCGGACTTGCCGGACACCACGCGCGCCAGGCCTTCGGCCATGCTGGTCACGGGCGTGATCTTGAAGTTGACACCGATCTCCTGCCGGCGCGCCTCCAGCAACTTCGCCGACGCCGTGCCCGGCACCACCGCGAAGTCCCGCTGCTGCAGCGCCGCCAGTTGCGGCGAGCCGCGCCAGATCGGTTGCGCGCCCGGCTTGCGGCCTTCCAGCAGGTTGCGCAGCGCGGGCGAGACGTTCTTGCGCACCAGGATGCCGGTGCCGCCCGGCATGACCGGGATGGAGAAGTCCACCGACGCGCGGCGCGTCAGCGTCGCCTGCATCGGCGTGCACGACATGTCGATGCGGCCCGCGGCGAGCGCCGCCGCCGGATCTTCGTCAAGCGGCACGAACTCCACTTTCAGGCCGGGCTGCTTGAGCTGCAGGCGCACCGCTTCGGCGACGAGGCGGCACAGCGAGATGGCATAGCCTTCCGCGGCACCCGAGTCGTTGCGCCACGTCAGCGGGCGTGCGCCCGGCAGGTAACCGAACGACAGCGTGCCGGCGTCCCGCGCATGCGCGAAGGTGGCCTGGGCCTGCGCCGGCATGGGGGCGAGCATCGCGAGCGCCAGGGCCGTGGATGCGAACGCGAGAGTGCGGGCGGTGTGCATGGAATACCTCCAGATCGCGGGCGCTTGCGCCTTGGTCATGCCGTGCGCGCGGGGCCGGTGCTCGCCGGCGGCGGGGACTTGGTTGCCATGAAGCCGTAGATGATGAAGGTCAGCGCCATCACGATGGTGCCGCCCATCACGGCGTCTCCGCCCGACGCGTAGATCGCGTACGTGCTGTACAGCATGCCCACGACGGCGACGAACATGTTCTTGCGGTACGTGCCCTGCGGGACGCCGCCGGCCTTGCGCATGATCACCCCGAGGGCCGACAGCGCGATGATGTAGGGAATGACGTTGGTGACCACGGCCAGGCCCACCAGCGCGGAGAACTGCTCGCTCAGCGACGGCGAAATGGTCGACAGCGCGAGGATGGTCTGCACCACGCCCATCACGATCATGCCGGTGACCGGCGCGAGCATGCGGTTGGTCTTGGCGAAGAACGCAGGGAACAGGCCTTCGCCCGCCGCCGTCTTGGCGGTCTGCGCGATCGTGAACTGCCAGCCCAGCAGCGAGCCCAGGCACGCGAGGATCGCCAGCGCGCGGATGATGGTGCCCACGGTGCCGCCGAACATCTGCGCATACGCGTCGGCGAACGGACCCGTCGAGGCGGCGAGAAGCTTGTTGGGCACGATGCCCTGGATGACGGTGGTCGACAGGATGTAGACGACCGCCGCGCCGAGCGTGCCGAACATGCACGCCAGCGGCACGTTGCGCTTCGGGTTCTCCACCGCATCGGAGTTCTGCGCCGCCGACTCCATGCCCAGGAACGCCCACAGCGTCAGCGCGATGCTCGATCCCATGCCGGCGCCGAGGCTCAGGCCCTGCGGATTCCACGCTTGCTTGAACGTCGTGCCGCTGAAGAAGAACCAGCCGATCACGCAGATGCCCGCCACCGGGATGATGACGCCCCACACCGTGATGCTGCCGATCTTGCCGGTGATGTTCGGGCCGCCGAAATTGGCGACGGTGGTGAGCCACACCAGCACGATCACGCCGATGCACGTGGCGATCGGGGCCGAGGACAGCCACGGGATGAAGGCCGCCAGGTACCCCACGGCGGAGATCGCGATGGCGACGTTGCCGATCGCCAGCGACAGGAAGTACAGGAAGAACGTCAGGAAGTAGCCATCGCGTCCGTACGCGTCCTCCGCGTACGCCGCCATGCCGCCGGCCTTGGAATTGAAGACGCCCGCCTGCGCGAACCCGTAGGCGATCGCCATCGAGCCCAGCGCGGTCACGCCCCACGACAGCAGCGAGATCGCGCCCACCTGCGCCATGTTCGCGGGGAGCATGATGATGCCCGAGCCCATCATGTTGACGGCCACCAGCAGCGTGAGCTGCACGAGGCTCATCTTCTTGGTGGCGGGCGTGGAAGTGGCGGAGCTCGTTGCGGTGGCCGTCGTGTTCATGTCGCTTCCCGGACGCGTCCAGACTCGGACGGACCCTAGACCTGCCGCATGGCCCCAGCAATTGGCCGTTTGCCCAATGCGGCGGCTCAGCCGCCGAGCGCGATCGTCATGGCCACGAGCACGCAGCCCAGCACCACCATGATCGATCCGATGAGCCACCCCCGGCCGCCCACGGCGCGCGCGTACAGGGCGCCGGCGACGAACAGCATCGCGATCGCGATGCCGTTGGACACGCGCATGGCCAGCGGCACCTCGTGGAACACCAGGAACGGCAGCGCGATCGGCAGCGTGCTGCCGAACACCAGGCACGCCACGCCGAGCCCCGCCAGCAGGTCGCGCACGCCCATGCGAGGCGGCGGCATGGCGGCAGCGGGCACGTCCGACAGGCGGACGCGCACGCGTTCGAGTTGCTCGTCGGTCAACACCGCGACGACTTCGTCGGGCAGCGCCTTCGACAGCAGCTGCCGGGCCTGCGCCGGATCGGTGGCCTCGCGCACCGCCTGCACCGCCAGCGAATCGCCGCGGCGATCGGCGAACCCGATCATCACGTAGAAGATCCCGTCGATCAGGCCCCACGCGATGTTGCAGCCCAGCGCGCCGATCAGCATCGCGCGCACATCGTTGCGGCCCGCGTCCGAAATGCTGAGCGAGCCGGTGAACGTGAGCGCCATGATCAGCCCGAACATCACCTCGGCGATCCGGTCGGCCGGCTCGAGGATCTGCTGGAACCTGCGCGTGCGCCAGGCCATCGCCTCAGCCACCGTCGAGCTTGCGCGAGACCACGTACGTGTGGAACCGCACGCGCCCGCCGTCTTCGATCGCGTACACACCCTGCACTTCGTTGGCGAAGCCCGGGAAGCGGTTGGCGCTTTCCTCGAAGGCGAGGAAGTAATCGACCATCGGTTTCGCGCGTTCGTCCCAGCGCTCGCCCGGCACGATGATGCCGATGCCCGGCGGATAGATCAGCGCCAGCGTGGCGGCGACGCGGCCGGACACCTCCGCGATGGGCACCATGTCGACGTCGCCGCCGACCAGCGCCGCGTTCGCCGCGCGCGCGGACATCGCCTGCTCGGGGAAGGATTCGTAGCGGAAGCTTTCGCGCTGCAGGTCCTTGATCCCGCGCGAGACGTAGAACTCGTGCATCTCCTGCGCGAGCCGGCCGATCGTGTAGCCCGCATAGCGTTGCGGGAAGCGCCGGCACAGCATCGGCAGCACCGCCTGCAGCGGGCTGTCGAGCGCCACGTGTTCGCGGAAGTTCTCCAGCGCGGCGAGCAACATCGCCATCTTCCCCTCGCCCACCGCGGGCGTGAGCAGGAACAGGATGCTGTTGAGGTCGTTCTTCTCCGGGATGACCTGGTTCTCGCGCAGGTAGTTGGCCAGGATCGTGGCGGGGATGCCGGTGCCGGCGTAGTCGCCCGTGCGCACGTCGATGCCCGGCGTGGTCAGCAGCAGCTTCGTCGGGTCCTGCATCGCGGCGTCCTGGCCGAGATGCCGATAGCCATGCCAGGTCTGCCCCGGTTCCAGTTGCCAGTAGCGCTGTTCCCGGGCCAACACGTCGGTGGGCACGTCTTCCCACGGCACGCGCGCGCCCTGGTAGTCGACCACGTCGGGCACGAACGCGTCGACGAATCCGCTGAAGCGCCGGCGCACGGCTTTGCGCGCTTCGATGCCGAGGCGCACCGCGTCGTCCCACAACACGCGGCCGGCCTTGTCGCCGTGCATCTGCGCGTTGATGTCGAGGCTGGAGAAGAGCGGATAGAACGGCGACGTGGACGCATGCATCAGGAACGCTTCGTTGAAGCGCCGATGCCCGACGCGGAACGGTTCGTCGGCGATGTGCGCATCGCGCACGTGGATCTGCGAAGCCTGCGAGAACCCCGCCAGTTGCTTGTGCGTGGACTGGGTCGCGATCACGCCGGGATCGCCGGGCTTGAGCGCCAGCCCCATCGCGAAGTGATCCTCCATCAACGGATGGAACGCGCCGAACCCCGCCCACGCTTCGTCGAAGTGGATGTATTCGCACAGGTGGCCGATCTTCTCGAGCACCTTGCGCGCGTTGTACACGGTGCCGTCGTAGGTGCACTGCTCGATGATCGCCACGCGGATCGGGCGCGGCTGCTTCCAGCGGTCGGTGTCGCGCAGCCGGGGATGGGCGCGGATGCGCGCGCGGATGGTGTCTTCGTCCAGTGCGCTCCAGTCGACGGGCCCCACCAGGCCGAAGCCGTTGCGGTCCGCTTCCAGGAACACGGGGATCGCCTCGGCCATCACCAGCGCGCCGTGGTGGTTGGACTTGTGGTTGTTGCGGTCGAACAACACGATGTCGCCTGCGCGCAGCAGCGCGGTGTTGACCACCTTGTTCGACGTGGACGTGCCGTTGAGCACGAAGTACGTGCGCTCGGCGCCGAAGACGCGTGCGGCGGCGCGTTGGGCCTCGAGGGCCGGCCCCTCGTGGATCAGCAGGTCGCCGAGCGACACCATCGCGTTGCAGATGTCGTCGCGGAACACGTTCTCGCCCATGTGCTGGTAGAACAGGCGCCCCGCCGGGTGGTGGCGGAACATCTGGCCGCCCTGGTGGCCGGGGCACGCCCAGGTGCGGTTGGCGTCGTAGTCGTACTGCATCAGCGCGCCGAAGAACGGCGTCATCAGCGACTGCGCGTAGCGTTCGACTTCCGAGACGAGGCGCTTCTCGTAGAAGTTCCGGCTTTCCAGGCCTTCCACCAGGATGCCGTCGAGCGCGCCGAGGTACGGCGCCGACAACGTGCCCGCATCGCGCGCGCCGAGCAGGAAGATCGGCATGCGCATGCCGCGGTCGTTGCGCGCGGCCACCACGTCGCCGGCGTCGCCTTCCGACACGACGATCGCCCCGAGGTCCGCGCCGCCGCGGATGGCTTCCGCGGCGCGGGCCGCGGGCACCAGCGTGACGGTGAAACGCAGTTCGTCTTCGATGATCTCCTTGACGGGCGCGTTCTGTTCGCCGACAACGAGGATCCTGAAAAGCTCAGCTACGGGAATGGACATGGCAATGCTCCGCCGCCGCGGTCCGCACGAGCCTCCCGCAGGGGCAGGCGGCGGGCAATTGCCCGTTCGGGACACGAGCGGGCGTTGCGGAACGCGATGAACCCCGGCCGTCGATGGCGCGTCGTCCTCGCGGCGGCCGCCGGCCTGTGCACGGCGACGTGCGCGTTCGCGCAACAGGCCACGCCGCCCGGCGACATCGACCAGCCGCAGGACTCCACCGAACAGGGCCAGACGCACCTGGACCAGAGCTTCGGCCCGAAGTCGCACGACGACTGGGTGCGCGACACGCGCCGCAAGGCGTGGGAAGACACCGACTGGACCGTCCAGCTCCGCAGTTACTACCTCGACCGCGACAAGTACGACGACAGCGAAAGCGAAGCGTGGGCGCTCGGCGGTTCGGCGGGATTGAAGACGGGGTATTTCCGGGATCGCGTCGCCTTCGGCGCGACCGTGTACGGCTCCGCGCCGCTGTACGCGCCGGACGACAAGGACGGCACCACGTTGCTCAAGCCCGGCCAGCAGGGCTTCGCCGTGCTCGGCGAGGCCTATGCCGAAGTGCTGCTGGCCGACGACGTGCAGATGACGGTCGGCGCGCGCGGCTTCGACACGCCCTACCTCAACAGGAACGACTCGCGCATGGCGCCCAACACGTTCCTGGCCGCCGTGGTGCAGGGCCTGCACGGCGATGGCGAACGGACCGCGCAATGGCGCTGGGGCGCGGGCTACTTCGACAAGATCAAGGAACGCAACAGCGACGAATTCGTGTCGATGTCCACCGACGCAGGCGCCGACATCAAGCGCGGCGTGTACGCGGCCGGCCTCAACTACAGCCTCGGGGACGTGTCGCTGGGCGCGGTGGATTACTGGAGCAGCAATGTCATCAATATCTTCTACACCGAAGCCAAGTACGGGTTTCCGCTGGGCGAACACGCCACGCTGGAGGTGGCCGCGCAGTATTCCGACCAGCGCAGCGTCGGCAACCACCGTCTCACCGGCAGCGCGTTCGATGCGCACCAGTGGGGGCTGAAGGCGGACCTCGCGGTCGCCGGCGCCTTGCTCACGGCCGGCTACACCGATGCGCGCGGCGACCACGACATGACGGCGCCGTGGAGCGGCTATCCCGGCTACACGAGCGTGCAGGTCGAGGATTTCAACCGCGCCGGCGAAGACGCCTGGCTGCTGCGCGCGCAATACACCTTCCCCGGGCACACCGGCTTCAGCGCGTACGCGTTGCACGTCGCCGGCTCCGATCCGGATGCGCCGTCGGCCCATGCGCAGGGCGAGACGGACTTCAACGTGCAGTGGTCGCCGCCGGACGGCCCGCTGCAGGGCTTGCTCGTCCGGCTGCGCTACGCGCGCGTGGCGCGCGACGACCGGGGCGACACGGACCTGCAGGACCTGCGCGTGATGGTCTTCTACGACCTGCCGTTGTGAACGTTCACGGGCGTTCCCGGCGGCGTTAGCCCAAGAGCCAATGGAAAGGCCTCGGGCCTGGGTGGTGTCATACGCTGCCCCGGCCCGCGGCATCGTCGCATCGGGTTTCCCCGACCTGGCGCACGATCGGTCGCACAGCGGGAGACCCATCCCGGGAGGGACGCACCATGAAACGCATTCCGAACACGTTGGCGATCGTGCTGGTGGCGATGCTCGCGGCCTGCGCGAGCGGCAAGCCGGTCGTGCAGACCGACCAGGCCGCCGGCGTCGACCTCACGCACTACCGCACCTACACCTGGGTCGAAGAACCGCAGACGCAGTCGCCGATCGTGCGCGACAAGCTCGTGCGCGCCATCGACGCGCAACTGGCCGCCAAGGGCATGCAGCGCGTCGCCGATGGCGAGATCGCGCTCGTCGGCCACCTCGAAACGCGCGAGGACGTCAGCTACAACCACTTCTCGCTGGGCTTCGGCCTCGGCGGCTGGGGCAACAACGGCGGCGCGGGCGTCGGCACCAGCACCGGCACCTCGGTACCGAAGACCAACCTCGTCGGCACGCTGGTCCTGGACATGTACGACGCGAAGACCAAGCGGGCGCTCTGGCGCGCCACCGCCAACGGCGACGTGCCGCAGACCCCGGAAGCGATGGACGCGGCGATCGGCCAGTACGTGCCGAAGATGTTCGAGAAGTTTCCGTCGCGGTGATCGCAACGCCATGACCCCGGAACAGTTCGAACACCTCAACGCGATCCTGCGCGACCAGAACGTCGGGCTGGACGTCACGACCGTGGCGCTGATTGCGCTGTTCGCCACGCACCCGGACAAGGCGCGGCTCGGCGAGGTGTTCCATCACTGGCTGGCGCTGCACGCCAACGATGCGACCGATCTTGCGAAGCAAGGCACGGTGCCGCGCACCGGCAAGCTGCTCAATGCGCTGGAGATTGCGTTGCAGGGCGGATTCCAGCCGCCGCGCAATGGGTGAGGTGTCGCCGCGGAGGTGCATGTCGGTTCGGCGCATCGCGTGCTGCGTCGCCGCGTTGCTGGCGCTGCAGGGCTGCGCGAAACCGATGCCGGACGCGAAGTACCTGACGCGCGTGGAGGTCTACTTCCGCGACTTCGACGCGCCGAGCCAGGAAACGCACACGGCCGACTCCCTGCCGCGCGCCGCGACGACCAAGGCCGACCTCACCGATGCACCGAGCATCGCGCGCGTGATGGCGGCGGTGACACTGCAATGCGCGGCGGGCGCCAGCAAGGGCGACGACCCGATGGACCTGTACCTGCTGGTGCGCGCGTACGAAGGCAAGCGCATGGTCGGCGTGCGGCGCGCCTCGCGGAACAACATCGACCAGGTGCCGGAAGGCCGGCGGTGCCCGCTGACCGATGCGGACCGCGCGCGGATCACGCAGGTGATGGCGTCGTTGCCGCCGCCGCGCTAGCGCCGGCGATTCAACAGGTCCAGTAGATCCGCTTCGCCAGGTCGATCACTTCGGGCCCGCCCGAACAGCCGCCGACTTCGGGGGCCTTCGCGTCGGCCGGCGTGTCGCCGATGATCCATTGCTGCGTTGCCGGATGCCACAGCAGCAGGCCTTCGTCGACGACGCCTTTTTCGAAGGCGCTCGACACCGATTCGTTGGTCACCACGATGTGGCCCTTGCGGATGCGCACGTGCATCGAAACGCTCGGCATGCTGGGCTGCTCGGCGAACCGGTGCGCGAACGTGTAATCACCATCCGCCAAGGGCTTCGGCGCCACCGGCTTCGCCGCGATCGCCACCGTGCAACACACTGACAGCGCGACGGGCAGCAGCCGTCGCGCCATCGAGGCCATGCGCTCAACGTCCCGCATGGACCTCGCCCTTCGGATTCGGGCGCACCGCGCGGTATTCGCGGATCGCCACGGTCGCCAGCGATACGCCCGTGATGAGCACGAGGAAGAACTTCGTCATCTCGTCGCTCGGCTTCGTCATGAAGATCGGGCCATCCAGCACCGCCCACGTCATCACCGCGCAGAGCAGCAACGTGCCGACGGTTTCGATGCGGCGCATGCGCGGCGTCCAGCGGCCCTGCACGATCACCACCAGGAACATCGGCACGTTGAGCAGCAGCAACAGCAGCAGCCACGGCGCCTGGCGATGGAGGAAGGTGTCGGTGTACGTCAGCGCCTGGTACGCCACCGGCGCGGCGTGGCCCCGCCAGACCACGTCGAGCAACCACGTCGGCTGCACCAGGATGTACAGGCCGCACAGGATGCCGACGATCGCGAGCACCAGCGAGGCGCGGCTGCCGGCGATGCGATCGCCCGCGCGCGGTTTCCACTCGCCCGTCTGCGGCCAGCGGCGACGCAGCCACGCCGACGACGCGAAGCCCAGCAGCAACATGCCCGGCCACCACAGCGAGAACACGACGGTCGCGCCCCACCACTGGCCGAGTGCGGTCCAGAATTCGCCGGCGGTGCCGATCGGCTGCTGCAGGCGCAGGAACAGGCCCACGCCCCAGATCACCGCCAGGCCGAGGAGCGTGGCGCGCGCGAACGCGTGCCCGTCGGCCGGATCGATGATCGTCAGCGTGGGCTGGTAACGCGCGGCGACATCCGCGGGGCGGCCATGTTCGCGCAGCATGCGGATCGCCATCTCGGCATCCGGCTCGCGCCCGGCATCGCCTGCGCGTTCCTGCAGTTCCTCGTTGAGCAGCGCGCGCAATTCGAACGCCACATCGTTGCGCTGCTTGCGCGGCAACTGCACGGCTACGTCGGTGACGTAGGACTCGATCACGTCGTTCGCATTCATCGATCAGCCCTCTTCCAGGAGTCGGTCCATGGCGGAGTTCATGCCCTGCCAGGATTCGGTGAGCTTCTTCAGCAACTTGCGGCCGTCGGCATTGAGCGCGTAGTAGCGCCGCGGCGGTCCGTCCTCGATCTTCCATTCGCTCTTCAGCAGGCCCTGCGTCTCGAGGCGGCGCAACAGCGGATACAGCGTGCCCTCCTCGATCGGCATGCCGCTTTCCGAGAGCGCCTGGCGCAGCTCGTAGCCATAGCGCGGGGCCCGCAGCTGCGAGAGCGTGGCAAGCACCACCACGCCGCGCCGCAGCTCGAGTTCCAGTTTTCCGAAGGTGTCGGGGGTGCCCATGGCGCGGCACAGTACTGTACGTCGCACAGTACGTCAACGGATTCGGCATCCCCCGGTCGGGGGAGCCGACGAGTGGCTATGGCCGCTGGGGCGAGCGCTCCACGCGGATACGCGTGAAATACTCGCGCGTGTGCAGGTCGGGCGTCTCCGATCCGGCTGGCCCGCCCGTGTAGATCCAGAACGTGTTTGCGTCGATGAAATTGAACGTCGTGACCTGCGTGCCGATGAACCGCGACTCGCTTCGCACGACCACCACGTGCGCGCCTGCGTGCAGCACCTCGTAGGGCTGCGGCTCGTCCATGGCGGCCATGGCGTACTGCTTGCCTTTCACCGACACCTGGAACGCGGGCATCACGGCGCGCATCGTGCGGTCGTCGAAGGCAAGGGTTTGGCGCCCGAGCAACTGGTCCAGGAATTCGATCGTCTCGGGCTTGAGCTTCGCGTTCGCGCGATTGAAGTCCATCGAACGCTGCCGGTCCGACACCCAGGTGCCACGGAGGCTGGCGACGTCCCCGGAGGCCGGTGCGCTCTGCGGGGCGCGCTCGCACCCCGACGTGGCAACGAACACCAGCATGGCAAGCCACGCCGTCCGGAAGGCTTGTGCAAAATCCCGCATCCCCGGTCACCCCTGTCCGCGCACCCCTGCGCGCCACGTACTCTAAGCCCATGACCCCCAATCCCGCCTACGTCGCCGCCATCCAGGCCAGCGTGCATGCCGCGCCCTATCCGGAATTGATCGGCTTGCAGATCGCCGAGCTCGAACTCGATCGCTGCCGCATCGACCTCGAACTCGCGCTGCGCCACATGCAACCGTTCGGCATCGTGCATGGCGGCGTGCTCGCGACGCTGATCGACACCGCGACGTTCTGGGCGGCCTTCATGCGCCTGCCCGAAGACGCGGGCCTGGTGAACGTGGACCTCAAGCTCAATTACCTGAAAGCGGTGACGCGCGGACACTTGCGCGCGGAAGGCCGCTGCCTGCGCGCGGGACGGCAGATCAGTTACACGGAAGCCGCCGTGTACGACGAAGCCAACGAACTCGTCGCGCACGGCACGTCGACGCTGATGGCGCTGCCGGGCAAGGGGCTGCAGGTCGGCGTGCCGAAGTTCCTGGACTGAACCGCGCGGCGGCTGCCAGGGTTATTTCACCGGCACCATCAGGTGCTGGTACGGCGTGCCGGCCCACATGACGTACGGCATCGCGGTGTCGGGCGACGCCTCGTGCGGATACATCGCATAGAACGACTGGTCGGCGCCGACGATCATCACGTGCGGTCCCGTTTCGACCCAGTGGTTCGCCTGCGTGGGCGCGGTCGCGTACGGATCGGTGTTGCTGGCGTCGGTCCCGCCCGAGAGCATGTACATCAAGCCGATCTTGCCCGTCGGCGGCGCCTGCTTGCCCATCCAGGCTTTCGCCCAGTCCATCGCGGCGCTGTCCAGGCACATCGGATCGGGGCCGGGCGTGGTCGGGTTGTCGGGCATGCACGTGAATCCGTTGTGGCCTTCGCGCAACGTGCGCATGGCGCCCTTGTCGTCGATCGCGACGATCGTCGCGTCGTGGGCGACCTTCGCGGGCGCGGCGGTCATGGCGCTTTCGATGCGCTTGGCATCGGACGCCGGCGCCGCGGCGGGTTTCATCTTTTCGGCGGCGGGCGCCTGCAGCACGAACAAGGCGAGCGCCGCGGCGAGCGGCGCGAAGCGGGACTGGCGGGTCATGGCGCACCTCGGCGTGTCGGGGGAACGCGCGGGCATGCAGCCCGGGCGATGCATCGAACGTCCGCGGGCGCGTCCGCCGGCCGCAACGTGCGCACCGACGATGGGTTAACCCGCGCGCGTGGCCGGGAGTACAGTGCGGCCACGCATTCCGGGGAGGGAATCGCCATGCAGCAGGCCGTCGTCCGTTCGCAGTTCGTCACCGCGGTGGCGTGGGTGTTCATCGTGCTGTCGGGCTTCGGCACGCTCATCGCGATCGGGCAGAACGTGATGATGCAGGTGATGTTCGCCACGCCGGAGATCCAGGGCGCGATGTCGCAGGCGGATACCGCGCCGGGTGCACCGCCATACGCGGGACTCCTGCTAGGCGGGACGCGCTACATCTTCCTGTTCGTGCTGCTGATGGCGGTGGGCACGCTGGCGGCGTCGATCGGACTGCTGCGCCGGAACAACATCGCGCGCGTGGCCTTCATCGTCTTCCTCGCGCTGGGCATCGCCTGGCAGGTGCTGGGGCTGGGCCTGCAGGTGCTGATGTATTCGCACATGCCCTTCCAGGACATGTCGGCGGAAGGCGGGCCCGACATGCGGTCGATGTTCCGGGTGATCTCTGCCTTCACCGCCGTGCTGGCGCTGGCGGTCGCCGTCGTGTTCGGCTGGCTCATCAAGCGGTTGCGTTCGCCGGCGGTCCGGGCGGAGTTCCACTGAACCCCGCGTCGCCCTCGCCTTCCCCCAGCACGAAATCCGCGGCGCGCTCCAGCGTCTCCAGCAGGCGCCATCGGTGCTGGCCGTACACGCCGAAGAAGATGGCGCGCGCGGCCACGTCGCCATGCACTTCACGCAAGGGCAGCAATCCCTGCGTGGCCGCATGGGCCTCCACCTGCATGCAGCCCAGCGCGATGCGATACGACAGGCGGCGCACTTCGCCCCAGTGGCCGTGCGCCGCGGCGTGTTCCATCGCCACCAGGTCCGTCATCGTGCTGCGGTAGAACGCGGCGATGACGCGCCGCAGGCTTTCGCGATGGTGCCCCAGGGCACGCGCGAGTTCGGCGAACTCGCGCGGCACGTCGCTGCAATGTTCCTCGGATGACACGTGGCTGGATGACTCCTCCGCGGGCTGCGCACGTTAGGCGCAGGCCCGCGTCGCGCGCGACTGTTCCTGCGGGCAGCCTGCCCGCGCGTGCATCAGTGGAAGGCGGTGAGGTCGCGCGGCACGATGCCGTGCTGCGTGCAGTACGCGGTGTAACGCTCCAGCGCGGTCTTCCAGTTCTCGATCGCGACCACGTTGTCCTGCTCGTCCAGGTACACCAGGTCGCCGGACACGATGTTGAGCGCGATCACTTCGCCCGCGGCATCGGACGCCTGCGGCGTGTGCGAGGAGGCTGCGGTTTCGTACACGATGCTGCCGGGCGTGGCGGTCCAGTCGTGTTCCTGGTACTTCCACTCGCCGGCGATGGTGTACACGATGACGGTGCCGGAGTGGTAATGGCGCGGCATCACGGTGCTGGCCGGCGCCTTGAGCATGGCGATGACTTCACCGCGGACCGGGTCGAGCTTGAAGTACTTGACCATCACCGTATCGCTGTAGGGCGCGAACGGGATCCACGGAAGCGAGGCGTCGTCGATGACCGCGGTTTCGATGCGGGCTGGAAGCATGGGGGTTTCCTCGATGGCGGAAGGGAAGCGCGGCCACTCTAGGCACCGCGCCCCTACGCCAACATGCGAAAACGCCCGATCCCGTCAGCGCCGCATCTCGAATCCCGCGTACACACCGCGGCCATCGCCGGGCAACACGTGGCGCCCGTCGACGCCGAACGCATTGGCGACCACGTTGGTGCCCGCCACCCAGCGCCGGTCGAAGACGTTGCGCACTTCGGCGAACCAGTGCCAGCGCGCGCCCGCTTCGCCACCGACGCGCAGGCCCCACACCGCCGCGCCCGGCGCCTGCAGCGTGTTGGCGTGGTCGATCCAGGTGCGATCGAACGCATCCACGTTCGCGGCCACGTAGAACGTCGCGACCGGCGAGAAGCGCACTTCCGAGCGCACCTGCTGGCGCGGCACGCCCGCGAGCGCGTTGTCGCCGAACACCGGGTCGCCGTCGAAACGGAAATCGTTGAACAGGTAATTCACGCTCAGGCGCCAGTGATCGGACCAGTCGCGCGACCCGCCCAGTTCGACGCCCTGGTGCACCGTGCGGTCGGCGTTGACGGTGCCGCGCGGATTGCCCAGCGCATCGTTGAGCGCGAGCAGTTCGCCGTCCAGGCGCGCGCGGTACACGGCCGCATCCAGCCACCACGTCGCGCGCTGCACGCGCGTGCCGAGTTCGGCGGTGACGCCGCGTTGCTTGTCCACCTGGGTCACGCCCGGCCCGCCGGTGAGTTCGCCGAAGCTCGGCGGCTCCAGGCTGCGGCTGATGTTGGCGAACACCTGCGCGCCGTCGTCGATGCGATAGCGCAGGCCAACCTTCGGGCTCACGCCCGAATACGTCACGTCGAAACTCTCGTCGCGCCCGCCGGTGATGAACAGGTCCCGCGAACGCCGCACCGAATGCAGCCCCTGCGCGCCCAGCGCGAGCGTCCAGCGCGCATCGAACGCGAACTGGTCCTCGATGTACGCCACGCTGTCGCGCGCATGCTGGTCGAACGTGTTGGTGCGCGCGCCATGCTGGCCGCCGACGTTGACGAAGCGATCGTCGTGCAGCGTGCCGTTGGCGACGCGCAGGCCCGCGACCAGCACGTTCGCGTGGCCGTTCCAGGTCGATTCGCCGCGCCAGCGCAGGTCGGCGCCGACGTCGCGCGAGTCCTGTTCCAGCACCTGGAAGATCGGATGGTGCAGGTCTTTGTCGGACACGAACACCGACAACACGAGCTGCCGGTGCGCATCCGGCGTCCACGCGAGCTTGCCCGCGAAGCGTTGGAGGACGAAGTCGCGACGCTGGTCCATCGCGACGTTGGCGGGTGCGGCCTGCGTCGGATCGTTGCGCCATTCGGCGAACGTGAGATTGCCCGGCAATTGCGATCGCGAGTCCACCTTCGTCGCATACAGGCGCCCGTCGAGCGTGTCGCTGAAGCGCAGGCCGGCGTTGCCGAAGAAGCGATAGGTCTCCTGCACCGCGTGTTCGCGGAACCCTTCCTGCGACATGCCGGTGAGGCTGGCGTAGCCATCGGCGCGATCGTGCGTGCCGGCGACCGCGACCTGCCCGCGCCGGTAATCGAACGCACCGGCTTCGCCACGCAGCGTCAGCGCGGGCGCATCGAAGCCGGTCGGCGACACGAAGTCCACCGCGCCGCCCAGCGTCGCCGCGCCGTATTCGAGCGCGTTCGCCCCGCGATGGATGCTGATGTAACGCGCGGACAACGGTTCGATCGCCTGGAAATCCACCGCGCCATCGGCGAGGTTGAGCGGCGTGCCGTCCTGCAGCAGCACCAGGCCGCGTCCGTGGAAGGTGCGCTGCAGCCCCGAGCCGCGGATCGAGATGCGCGCTTCCTCCGCGCCGAAGCGCGATTGCACGAACACGCCGGGCGCATAGCCCAGCGCGTCGGACAAGGTGCTGGCGCGACGATCGCGGTAACTCTCGCCATCGACGAGCGCCGTGCCGCCGGCCTTCTCGTCGAGGCGCTTGCGCGCGGTCTCGATGTCTTCGGTGGTGTTGACGGGGCGCACGCCCTCGACGCGGACCGGATCCAGGTCGACGGGCTGGCGGTGTTGCGGGCCGTCGTCCGCGACGGGCGCGGGCGTGACGGCATAGGCGCGCGGCATCAGCAGCGCGTGGAGGATGAGCAGGGACAGCGGCGCGAGCGACACGGCGCGCGAACGCGACGCGCCGCGGGGCGCGGCAACAGCGGATGGCATGGATTGGCTCCCGAACGCGAAAAACCATCGCACCCTGAATGCGGGGCGCGTGTGAAGGGCGTTGCGACTCAGGAGAGAACGGGCGGACCGCGGGAACCGAGGCCAGCCGGATGGCGGAACGGGAGCGCGACGGACCGGGATTGGACCGGCGGACCGACGGGCCCGAGCGAGGCCGGCACCACGGCGAGCACGGCCTGCGGCACCTGCAGCGATTGCAGCAGCGGGCAGTACGCGCAATCGCCCTGCCCCGCGTGGTCGGCCGGATGTCCCGGATGGCGTGCGGGATCGTGGGCCGGGTCGACGGCGACCTGCACCAGCCCCGCCACCGTGCACATCGCGGTCCAGGCCTGCGACGGCGTGGCCTCGGTGGCCTGCGCGATGCGCCCCAGCGTCGGCACCAGCGCAAGCGCCAGCGTCGCCGTCAGCGACAGCCGCAGGAACCAGCGTTGGAGGGCAGCGGTGCGCATTAAGCCGCGCATTCTAATGGAGTGCTTGCAGGCGCGACACGTCAGGGACGCGCGGGCGAACCGCCGGGCCGGCGCAAGCGCGACCGGTTGCTGCGCAGCGCCTTCACCGACTTCGGCACGTCGCCGCTGCGGTCGCGTTCGCGCGAGAACGCCACCACGCGATCGCGCCCGCGCGACTTGGCGAGGTAGCACATCTCGTCCGCGCGATAGAGCAACTCGTACGCCGTGAGCTTGCCGTCCGCGAATTCGAGCTGTCCGATGCTGGCGCCGATGCGGAAGATGTCGCCCTGCCAGTCGAACTGGTAGGCCGCGATCGCGCGACGCACCTTCTCCGCCACGAACGTCGCCTGCTCCGCCGTCACGTCTTCCAGCAGCACCGCGAACTCGTCGCCGCCCAGGCGTGCCAGCGCATCGCCTTCGCGCAACTGCGTGCGCAGCAGCTTCGCCAGCTGCCGCAGCAGTTCATCGCCCGCGGCGTGGCCGGCCGTGTCGTTCACCGGCTTGAAGTTGTCGAGGTCGAAGTACAGCAACGCGTGGCGCGACTGGAGTTCCTTCGCCGTCTGCACCGCGCGGCGCAGGCGCGATTCGAACGCGCGCCGGTTCGGCAGGCCCGTCAGCGGATCGTGGTGCGCCTGGTGCTTCAGCTCGTCGGTGAGGCGCTTGGCCGCGGTGACGTTGCGGAAGGTGATCACCGAACCGAGCGAATGACGCATGTCGTCGACGATGCTCGCCACCGTGCCGTCCACCAGCACCACGTGGCCATCGCGGCGACGCAGCGACGTGAAATGCCAGGTCGAATCCGGCGACAGCGGATCGATGCCGTTGCCCGCTTCATCGACGAAGCGCACCACGTCGCCGAGCGGCCGGCCGATCGATTCCTGTTCGGTCCATCCGGTGAGGTGCGCGGCGACGGGATTGAGCAGCGACACCTGCCCCTCCAGGTCCACGATCACCACCGCGTCCGAAATCGCGCGCAGTGCCGCGTCGCCGAACCGGCTCTGCTGCCGACATGCGTTCAGTTCGCGCCGGGCCTGTGCCAGCGCCTCGTCCGCCGCGGGGGGCGGTGTCTCCTGCTGCTCGTCCACGGATCTCGGGGGAAAGAACCTTACGGGTTGCACAGCCTAAATTTGGCTTTGCATACAGGGGGTGACGTTCCCCCGGGCCGGGCGGCGATCGCGTTGGCTGAATGGCGCGGCATGACGATTGGTCCATGCGTTCCCCCGCGGCCCGCGGGGTATGGTGGCGCTCCTTCCGACCCGGACGAGTCCCGACCCATGCAGCAACGCACTGGCTGGATCCTCACCACCGCGCTGGTTTCGGCGTGCACCCTTGCGGCCTGCAAGCCGCAGCCCGCCGCCACCACCACGCCCGAAGCGAAGACGCCCCCGGCGACCGCGTCCACCGCCGCGCCCACCATCGGCATCGACCTGGCCGGCATCGACAAGGGCGTCAAGCCCGGCGACGACTTCGACGAATACGCCAACGGCGCATGGCGCAAGACCGCCGAGATCCCGGCCGATCGCGCGAGCACCGGCACGTTCCTCGTCGTGTTCGAGAAGGCCGAAAAGCGTAACGCCGAAATCATCCAGAACGCCGGCAAGGACAATCCCGCCGCCGGCACGCCGGCGCGCAAGATCGCCGACTACTACGCCGCCTACATGGACGAAGGCGCCATCGAGAAGCGCGGCCTCGCCGCCATCGATGCGGACCTGAAGGCCATCGACGCCATCGCCGACAAGACGGCGCTGTCGAAGGCGCTCGGCGAACAGGTGCGCGCGGACGTCGATCCGCTCAACTCCACCAACTTCGACACCGAACACCTGTTCGGCGTGTTCGTCTCGCAAGGCCTGAAGGATCCCGCGCACAACGTCGCCACCCTGCTGCAGGGCGGCCTGGGCATGCCGAACCGCGACTATTACATCGGCGCCGGCAAGGAAATGGCCGATGCGCGCACCAAGTACCAGGCCTACGTGACCAAGCTGCTCGAACTCTCGGGCACGCCGGACGCCGCCGCCAAGGCGAAGGCCGTGTACGACCTGGAGATGAAGATCGCCAAGGCGCACGCCAGCGTGATCGAAAGCAACGACATCCACGCCATCCCCGATGCGTGGCCGGTGGCCGACTGGACCAAGCAGGCCCCGGGCATCGACTGGCCGGCGTTCTTCGAAGGCGCGAGCCTCTCCGGCCAGTCCTCGGCCGTGGCGTGGCAGGCGGCGGCGATCAAGAAGCTGTCCGCGCTCGTCGCGTCCGAACCGCTCGACACATGGAAGGCGTGGCTGCGCTTCCATGAGATCAACCACGGCGCCGGCCTGTTGCCGAAGGCCTACGCCGATGCGGCGTTCGACTTCTACGGCACCACGCTCAGCGGCACGCCGAAGCAGCAGGACCGCTGGAAGCGCGCGATCGGCGCGACCAACAACGACCTCGGCGACGCGGTGGGCAAGCTGTACGTCGATCGCTTCTTCCCGGCCTCGTCGAAGGCGAAGGTCGAGGAAATGGTGTCGAACATCGTGGCCTCGTTCGACGAACGCCTCGCGAAGCTCGACTGGATGACGCCGGCGACGAAGGACAAGGCGCGCGCGAAGGTGAAGGCCATGCGCGTGTCGGTGGGCTATCCGGACACGTGGCGCGATTACGGTTCGCTGGAGATCCGCCCCGACGACGCGCTGGGCAACCGCATGCGCGCCGAGAAGTTCGAATACCAGCACCAGCTCGCCAAGCTCGGCGCACCGATCGACCGCGGCGAGTGGTGGATGACGCCGCAGACGGTCAACGCGGTGAACCTGCCGCTGCAGAACGCGCTGAACTTCCCCGCCGCGATCCTCGAAGCGCCGTTCTTCGATCCCAACGCCGACGCCGCCGCCAACTACGGCTCGATCGGTGCGGTGATCGGCCACGAAATCAGCCACAGCTTCGACAACACCGGCGCCGAGTTCGACGCCGACGGTGCGTTGCGCAACTGGTGGACGAAGGAAGACATGGCGCACTTCAAGGCCGCCGCCGATCGCCTCGTGAAGCAGTACGACGCGTACGAACCGCTGCCGGGCCTGCACCTGAAGGGCGCGCAGGTGCTGGGCGAGAACATCGCGGACGTGGCCGGCCTCAACGCGGCGCACATGGCGTACGTGAAGTCGCTCGGTGGCAAGCCGGCGCCGGTGATCGATGGCCTCACGGGCGACCAGCGCTTCTTCCTGGCGTTCGCGCAGGCATGGCGCGGCAAGACGCGCGATGCGGCGCTGCGTGCGCAGATCATCGGCGACGGCCATGCGCCGGGCCGCTATCGCGCGCAGACGGTGCGCAACATCGATGCGTGGTACGACGCGTTCGGTGCGAAGGCCGGCGAAGCGCTGTACCTCAAGCCCGAGGATCGCGTGCAGGTCTACTGAGTACTGCGCAAGCGTGACAAGCGACGGGCCGCGCAAGCGGCCCGTTTCCTTTGTGTTGAATGTTGGTCGCTGGTGAGCGTCGTTCTCCCTGACATGCCGCGTTGACTCGGCAACAACATCCCGTGGCGTACAGGTGGGATGCGCTGAACAGGGGTATCAGGGGGCTCATGGATCGACAGGTCGCGCAGAACGCGAAAGACCGACAACGCCAGCGCGGCGTGCTGCTCGCGGGCCTCGTGCTCGGGGTCGCGCTGGTCGCGGGCCTCGCGCTCCTGGCCTGGCAACAGAACCTGCGCGCGCAAGGCACGCAAGCCTTCGCCGATCGCACCGCGACGCTCCTGCAGGGCGCGCTCTCGCTCGAAGCCGCCAGCGGCGCGATGGAAGCGCACCACCGCGGCTATCTCATCACCGGACAGCAACGCTTCGTCGACCGCCGCGAGCGCGCCTTCGCCGATGGCATGCACGTGGCCGCCACGCTGCTGCGCGCCGTGGAAGGCGATCCGGTCCAGCATCGCCGCGCACGCGACGCGCGGCTGGCCCTGATGCAACGCCACGCCTTCATGCTGCAGGCGGCCGCGCACGTCGAGAACGAAGGGCTCGCCGCGGCGCGGGCGCGTTTCAGCGGGCTCGGTGTCGGGTCGTACGACTGGATGCTCGGCGAACTCGGCGCGCTGCGCGCGGATGCCGAAACCCGGCTGCTCGAACGCACGCGGCACGCCGCGACCAGCGCGCGCCGCTTCGAACGCACGCTCCTGCTCGGCACGCTGGCCGCGCTCTCGCTGCTGGTCATCACCTCATGGCTGCTGTGGCGGCAGTTGCAACGCAACATGCGCATCCGCGCGCAGCACGAACGCGCCCTCGTGCTGCAGAACGCGATCCTCGACGTCGCGGGCTACATGATCATCGCCGCCGACGAAACCGGCCGCACGCTGTTGTTCAACCGCGCGGCGGCCGATGCGCTGGGCTACGCGCCCGACGCCGTCATCGGCCAGCCGGTGCCGGCGATCCACGATCCGGACGAACTGCGCGTACGCGCGGGCGCCCTCGGGATGGACGTGCCCGCGGACGGCCCGCTCTCGTTCGACACCACCGTCGCCCTGGTGCACAACCACGGCGAGGAAGCCGCGTGGACCTACATCGCGCGCGACGGCCAGCGCTTCCCGGTGCTGCTCACCGTCAACGAACTGCGCGATGCCGACGGCACGCGGGTCGGCTTCGTCGGCATGGCCCGCGACATCACGCAACGCCGCGCGGCGGAACAGGCCATCCTCGAACTCAACCAGCAGCTCACGCAGAACGCCGACACGCTGGCGCGCACAAACCGCGAACTGGAAGCCTTCAGCTACACGGTCTCGCACGACCTGCGCGCCCCGCTCCGCCACATCGATGGCTACGCGCGGATGCTGCGCGAGGATGCCGAGGCAGTGCTGGATCCGGAAATGCGGCGCTACCTCGATGCGATCAGCGACGGCGCACGCCACATGGGCTCGCTGATCGACGACCTGCTCGCGTTCTCGCGCCTGGGCCGCAAGCCGCTGGAATGCACGCACGTCGACATGCGCGACCTCGCGCGCCATGCGCTCGTCGAAGCCGGCGGCCTGCATTCGCCGGCCGAGGTCGACATCGGCCCCCTGCCCGACGCCTACGCCGATCCGGTGCTGCTGCGCCAGGTGTGGGTGAACCTGCTGTCGAACGCGCTGAAGTACAGCGGCCCGCGCGGCCATGATGCGCGCGTGGCCGTGGCCGGCGAACGCATCGGCGACCGCGTGCGCTACACCGTGCGCGACAACGGCGTGGGCTTCGACATGCGCTATGCCGACAAGTTGTTCGGCGTGTTCCAGCGCCTGCATCCGCAGGACGAATTCGAAGGCACCGGCGTGGGCCTGGCGATCGTGGAGCGCATCCTCGCGCGCCACGGCGGCCACGTCTCCGCCGACGCGAGCCCGGGCCACGGCGCGGCATTCACCATCGAACTGCCCGCCGAAGAGGAACCCGCATGACCCTGCGCCAGGTCGAGATCCTGCTGGTCGAAGACTCCACCGCCGATGCGGAGATGACGATGCGCACGCTCAAGCGGCGCGGCATCGCCAACCACGTGGTGTGGGTGCGCGACGGCGTGGAAGCGCTGGAGTACCTGTTCCGCGAAGGCGAGCACGCCGGCCGCGACACCGGCGATCCGAAGCTGGTGCTGCTGGACATCAAGATGCCGCGCATGGACGGCCTGCAGGTGCTGGAGAAACTCAAGAAGGACACGCGCACGCAGCGCATCCCGGTGGTGATGATGACGTCCTCGCGCGAGGAGTTCGACCTGCTGGCCAGCTACACGCTCGGCGTGAACAGCTACGTGGTCAAGCCGGTGGACTTCGATGCGTTCGCCACGGTCGTGGCGCAGGTGGGCATGTACTGGATGCTCGCCAACGAGGTGCCGGACTGATGGATTACCGGACCACGCCCCTGTACGTGCTGATGGTGGAGGACTCGCCGGCCGACGCCGAGCTGATCCTGCGCGCCATGCGCGAGCTGGGCGCGCCGGTCGAACACCAGCGCGTGAGCAGCGAAGCGTCGTTGCGCGCGGCGCTGCACGCGCGCCTGCCGGACATCATCCTCAGCGACTTCGCGATGCCCGGCTTCGGCGGCCAGGACGCGTTGCGCATCGCGCAGGAACTGGCGCCCGACATCCCGTTCCTGTTCGTGTCCGGCACCATCGGCGAAGAACTGGCGATCGAAGCGCTGCAACGCGGCGCCGACGACTACGTACTGAAGGACAACCTGCGCCGCCTGCCCTCGGCGATGGAACGCGCCCTGCGCGCCGCGCGGCAACGCAGCGACCGCGAAGGCATGGCGGTCGCGTTGCAGGAAAGCGAAGAGCGCTTCCGCAGCATCGTGGAATCGAGCCTCGACTGGATCTGGGAGATCGACGCCAACGGGCGCATCGTCTACACCAACGACGCCGTGCGCGACATGCTCGGCTACGCGCCGCAGGACCTCATCGGACGCAGCATGCTGGACCTGCTGGCCCGCGACACCCGCGCCGCGGTGGAAGCCCTGATCCCGCATTACCGTACCGGCGCCAATCGCTGGCGCCGTCGCACGCTGAAGTTCTGCCACAAGGACGGCGGCGTGCGCACGATCATCAGCAACGCGCGTTCCATCCACGATGCACAGGGCCACGTCACCGGTTTCCGCGGCGCGCACCACGACGACACCGAGCGCCGCGCGCAGGACGCCCGGATCCGCCAGCTCGTGCGCATCCATACCGTGCTCAGCGCATTCGGCACGCAGGTGCTGCGCGCGTCGCACCGGCAGGAAGTGCTCGACTGCGCGTGCGCGATCACCGTCGGCCAGGGCGGGTTCCAGGCCGCGGTGGTCGGCAAGCTGGTGGCGAAGGACGTGGTGTCCTTCGTCGCCAAGTGCGGCGACCCGGCGGTACTCGCGCCGATCGTGCGCGGGGATCTCGTCGCGATCGATGCCAGCAGCCGTTACCACGCCTTCCCGGGGGCCGTTGCGATGCGCGAGCGCCGCATGGTGGTGGTGCCCGATTTCCAGGCGGACGAGGTGAACCCCGCACTGCGCGCGATGATGGGGCCGACCGGTGCGCGCTCGGAGATCGCCTTGCCGCTCGGCACGGACCCGTGGGGCTTCCTGGTGCTGATCTCCGAGACCGTGCATCGCAATGACGCGGAAGAAATCGAATTGCTGCAACGCCTGGCCGGCGACATCGCGCATGCCTGCGATTTCCTCGAGCAGAGCGAGCGCCTGGAATTCCTCGCCTACCACAACCCCGTCACCGGCCTGCCGAATCGCGCCGAGTTCCGCGCGCGCCTGCTGCCCGCGATGCTGCGCGCGCACGCCCACGTGGCGGTCGCGGTGCTCGACGTCGAAGGCTTCGGCCGCGTCAACGATTCGCGCGGGCGCCAGTACGGCGATCAATTGCTGCGACAGGTGGGCGAAGCGCTGGCGGGCGTGGCGCCGAACGCGGTTGTCGCGCACCCGGAGTCGGATGATTTCGTCGTGGCCTGGCCCGTGGACACGCAGGATCCGGATGTCGTGGCCGCGCAGCTCGACCTGTTCCTGCAAGCGTTCGGGCAGCAACCGTTCGTGGTCGACGATGAAACCGTGTTCGTCGGCCTGTGGTCGGGCCTGGCGCTCGCGCCAGCGCATGGCGACGACGGCGAACACCTCGAACGCAACGCCCTCGCCGCGCTGGCCGACGGCAAGAAGCGGCGCCAGCGCGTGCTCGCCTTCACCGATGCGATGCGCGGGCGCGCGACGCGGCGCCTCACGCTGGAACGCGACCTGCGCCACGCGATCGAAGCCGGCGAGTTCGTCCTGCATTACCAGCCGAAATTCCACGCCGGCACGCAACGCCTGCTCGGCGCCGAAGCGTTGCTGCGCTGGCAGCACGGCGACACGCTCGTGCCGCCGTCGGAGTTCATCCCCGTGCTGGAGGAAACCGGCCTCATCGTGCCGGTCGGCCGCTGGGTGGCGCACCACGCGCTGGAAACCGCGCTGCGCTGGCGCGCGCTCCACCATCCGAGCATCCGCATCGCGGTGAATCTGTCCGCACGCGAGTTGCGCAGCGCGGATTTCGTCGAGGCCTATACCGCGATCCTCGGCCCGCATGCCGGCGACCAACCGATCGACATCGAGGTGACCGAGAGTTTGCTGATGGACGACGTCGACCACAGCACGCACCTGCTCGACAGCCTGCGCGAACTCGGCTGCCGCGTGGCCATCGACGACTTCGGCACCGGCTATTCCTCGCTCAACTACCTGGCGCGCCTGCCGGCCGACGAGATCAAGATCGACCAGTCCTTCATCGCGCTGCTCGCGCATTCGCCCGAGACGATGGGCCTGGTCACCAACATCATCACCCTCGCCCACTCGCTGTCGCTGCAGGTGGTCGCCGAAGGCGTGGAAGAGGAAGAACAGGCGAAGCTGCTGCGCCTGCTGCGCTGCGACGCGGTGCAGGGATTCCTGTTCGGGAAGCCGATGTCGGCCAAGGACTTCGGGGCGCGGTTCTTCAATTAGCGCGCCAAAAAAAACGGGGCCGCCGAAGCGACCCCGTTCGTGCTCGCGTTGGACTGCGATCGATCAGCCGCCCTGGACCTGCTGCGCTTCGACCGGGACCAGCGTGATTTCCACGCGGCGGTTCTGCGCACGGCCCGACTCGGTGTCGTTGCTGGCGATCGGACGCGACTCGCCGGCGCCGACGGTGATCATGCGCTGCTGCATCACGCCGTGGCCGCCCAGGTACGCGGCGACGGAATTGGCGCGACGCTGCGACAGGCCCTGGTTGTAGGCATCGGTGCCGACGCTGTCGGTGTGGCCGGCGATCTCCACGACGGTCTGGTTGTACTGCACCAGCGTCTGCGCGACGTTGTCGAGCACCGGCTGGAACTGCGGCTGCACGCTCGCGCTGTCGAAACCGAAGGTGATGCCGCTCGGCATGTTCAGCGTGATGTTGTCGCCCTGGCGCACGACTTCCACGCCCGTGCCCTGCATCTTGCGGCGCAGCTCGGCTTCCTGGCGATCCTGGTAGGCGCCGATCGAACCACCGGCGAGCGCACCGACGCCCACGCCCACGAGCGCGCGCTGGCGGCGTTCGACGGCGTCGCCGCCGCTGAGCAGGCCGGCCGCGGCGCCGATGGCGGCACCGATCAACGCGCCACGCTGGGTGCGGTTCGGGTCGTCGGGGGCGTTGGTCTGGCCGGTGTAGGTGGCGCAACCGGAGACGGTGAGCGCGAGGCCCGCTGCAACGACGCCGGCGATCATCGAATACTTCATGGATACAACTCCTTGTTGGGGGATCCGCAAGACACATCTGAATGCGGGGGCCAAGCTAAGCAGTTGTGTGTCGCCGTTGGGTGATTGGCGTATTCAGCGTTCAAGATCGAGTCATGCAGGAAACGCGCTCTTACGGCATCAACGCGTCCGCGGCGACGCTGTCCAGGTCGTGGTCCCAGTCGCCCATCAGCGCGAGGTACAGCAGCTTTTCGAACTCCGGCCCGAAGCGGCGGATCACCGCGTCCGGATCCGGCACCAGCTTCGCGTCGCCGATCAGGCCGAAATGCACGCGGCCGTTGTAGCTGAGGATCGAGATGCCCACGCCGATCGAGCCGGTCTGCGGCACCCAGAACATCATTTCGCGCACCATGCAGCCCGCCATGTACAGCGGTTGCTGCGGGCCCGGCACGTTTGTCGCGACCGCCGTGGCCTTGCGGCTCAGCAACTCCAGCGCGATCGATTGCACCGCCGGCGGCGCGATGCCCAGCGCGGCCAGCAAACCGAAGGCGACGATCGCCTGCCGCGAATGCTTCAACTGGTGCATGCATTCGCCGACGAACTCCAGGCGCCGGATCGGATTGGATTCGCCCACCGGCAGGTCGAGGAACACCAGGCCGAAATGGTTGCCGAGTTTCTTCGCGTGTTCGAGCGGTCGCAGGTTGACGGGCACGGTCGCGCGCAGCGTCACGCCGTCGAGGTCCGCGCCGCGTTCGAGCATGTACCCGCGCAGCGCGCCGGCGGCCGCGGCCATCAGCACGTCGTTGACCGTGCAGCCGCATGCGCGGCCGACGGCTTTCACTTCTTCGAGGTCCAGCGGCTCGGCCCACGCCACGCGCTTGCTGACGCCGAGGTCGCCGCGCAGCAGCGACGGCGGATCATCGGGCAACGCGAGCGCCTGCAGCAGCTCGCGCGCGATCTCGCCGCCTTCCTTCGCCAGCATGCCGGCGAGCGTGGGATCGCGGTACATCGCCATGCCCTGCTCGAGCACCTTGCCGCCGAGTTTCATCGCGCGTTGCGCGGCGCCGACGCGTTGCGCGACGGGCGCGGCCTGTTCCTTCAGCCACGCCTTGTCGAGGTCGCTGCCCTTCACCGGCGTGGGCGAGGTATCGGTGAGCGACAGCAGCACCTGCACGAGCGCGATGCCGTCGGCGTAGCTGTGGTGGATGCGCGCGATGAGCGCCGACCCGCCTTCGTATTTTTCGACGAGGTGGAATTGCCACAACGGCTTGCCCGGATCCAGCGGGCTGGAGGCAAGCTGGCTCACGTAGCGTTCGAGCGCGCGCTTGTCGCCCTTGCCGGGCAGCGCGGCGAGTTGCACGTGCCAATCGAGGTCGAAGTGTTCGTCGTCCTGCCAGTACGCGCCCGCGGGCGTGTCGACGGGCTTCTGGCGGAAGCGCGCGTAATCCAGGAACCGTTGCTTGACGACCTGCTTCAGCGCCTTGAGCGACATCGCCGATTCGAACATCAGCACGCCGGTGATCATCATCGGGTTGGTGCCGCGCTCCATGCGCAGCCAGGCGGTATCGACCCGCGACATCGGTTCGCGCGTGGCGCGCCTGCGTGCCTTCTTCGCCATCGATGCCTCTCCCTGAGGCCGCAAGTGGATCACGCGCGGCGCAAAGGGGTCAACGCAAGGCGGCGGCCACCGGGGACGCGGGCCGCGGCGCGACGAGCAGGCGCAGGGCCAGCAACGCCACCAGCACCAGCCCTTCGATGCACCAGACCGACCACGGCACGCCGAACGCCGCCGCGAGGCATTGCTTCCCATCGATCCATGCGCCGTACACCGCGCGGTCGATGAAGGGCACCGGCAGCAGCGGCAACATCGGCAACACGAACGCGGCGGCGAACACGCGCCCGCGATGCTGCGGCTTCAACGCGCGCCAGCAGGTCCACAGCGGCGGCAGCGACAAGGCGAGCACGGTGGCCGTGGCCAGCCAGCGCCCCGCGACGGGAAATGCCAGGTCCCACAACACGCCTTCATCGCCGCCGCCCATGCCCGCGGTGAGCAGGCGCAGGAAGGGTTTGTTCGCGATCACCAGCGCGAAGCCCCACCACGGATCGCCGCCGCGGCGCGCCGCCACGACGATCCACGCCAGGCCGATCCACATCAGCAGGTAGCTCAATGCCGGGCCCGCCGCGATGGTCCACGGCCAGCGCGTGCCGCACTCCGCATCGTTCGCGAACAGGCTCAGGCTCATGCGCCCCACGCCGTTGCAGATCAGCGCACCGCTCGCGTGGTGCGTGAATTCATGCGCGAACGAGGCCAGCCACGCGAACGCGACCAGTGCGAGCAGGTGCCGCAGGTCGAAGGGGAATCGATAGGTGCCCATGGTGCCGCCCGCAGGATGGAGACCTTCGGGGGATACGCCGGGGGCGGCGGCGGTTTACCGGCCTCAGGCTTCGACGAACCGCACGCGGCGCGTGATCGAGCAGACGAGCTCGTAGCCGATGGTCCCGGCCGCGGCCGCGATGGTTTCCACGGGGAGGCCTTCGCCCCACAGCTGCACGGGATCGCCGGGTTGCGCGTCGGGCTGGCCGCGCAGGTCGAGGGTCATCAGGTCCATCGAGACGCGGCCGACGATCGCGGTCGGCTTGCCGTTGAGCAGCACCGGCGTGCCGGTGGGCACGTGGCGCGGATAGCCGTCGCCGTACCCGATGGCCGCGACGCCGACCGGCATGTCTTCCGGGCACGTCCACGTCGCCGAATAGCCGATGCGTTCGCCCTTGCGCACGCGGTTGACCGCGATCAGGCGCGTGCCCAGCGTCATCGCGGGGCGCAGGCCGAAGTCCGCGCCGGTGGTGCCGTCGACGACCGAGATGCCGTACAGCGCCCCGCCCGGCCGCACCCAGTCGGCGTGCGCATCGGCCCAGCCGAGCACCGCGGCGGAATTGGCGAGCGAACGCGCGCCCGCCAGGCCCGCCGTCGCATCGGCGAACACCTGCATCTGCGCGCGCGTCTGCGCGCCGCCGCCGGCCTTGCCTTCGAATTCGTCGGAGCTCGCGAAATGATTCATCAGCACGATGTCGTCGGCGACCGCCGGCATCGCGCGCAGGCGCGCATGCGCCTCGCGCACGGCCTCCGGCGCGAAGCCGAGGCGATGCATGCCGCTGTCCACTTTCAGCCAGCAGCGGATCGGGTCGCCGTCGACCGCCTGTTCCAGCATTGCCAGCTGCGTGGCGTGGTGCACGACGGTTTCGACATTGAGGCGGCGCAGTTGCGGGATGTCGTCGGCTTCGTTGAAGCCCGACAGCAGCACGATCGGTTGCGACAGGCCCGCCGCGCGCAGGCGTTCGGCATCGCTCAGCGCCGCGACGCCGAACGCATCGGCGCCCTGCAACGCACGCGCGACGCGTTCGAGCCCGTGCCCGTAGCCATCGGCCTTGACCACCGCCATGACGCGGCTGCGCGGCGCCAGCGCGCGTACGCGCGACAGGTTGTGCCGCAGGGCATCGGTGTGGATCGTCGCGGAGGTCGGGCGGGCCATGCGGGGATTGTCCGTGAAGCGGCCCGCGCGCGAAAGCGCCCGCTCAGATGGCCTGCGGGATGTCCTGTCGAAAGACCTTGAACATGTCGATGCTGTTCGCATCGACGGTCGGATCCTGGAGCGCCAGCAACTGGCGGGCCAGCTGCAGCGCCTCGTAGCGATCCTCCGCGAGGACGTGTTTTCGGACCGGATCCTGCACCGACATCGCGTCGAACAGGAACTCCACCAGGTACACGTGCGCCATCGCCGGCCGCCTCCTTCGCAGGTTGGGGGAACTACTCGAAGCTGCCCACCGAATCGTGGGCCAGGTTGTCGAACCGCGTGTATTCGCCGAAGAACTTCAGCTTGATCGAACCGGTCGGGCCGTTACGCTGCTTGCCGATGATCACTTCGGCCAGGCCCTTGTCCGGCGAGTTTTCCTTGTTGTAGTACTCGTCGCGGTAGATGAAGACGATCACGTCCGCGTCCTGCTCGATGGCGCCGGATTCGCGCAGGTCGGCCATCACGGGGCGCTTGTCGGTGCGCGTTTCCAGCGAGCGGTTGAGCTGCGAGAGCGCGATCACCGGCACGTTGAGTTCCTTCGCCAGGCCCTTGAGCGAGCGCGAGATCTCGGAGATCTCGGTCGCGCGGTTCTCGCTGTTGCCCGGCACCGCCATCAGCTGCAGGTAGTCGATGACGATCAGGCCCAGGTCGTGCTCGCGCTTGAGGCGACGCGACTTGGCGCGCAGCATGTCGGGCGACAGCGCCGGCGTGTCGTCGATGAAGATCTTCGCGTCGCGCAGCAGGCGGATCGCACTGGTCACGCGGCTCCAGTCCTCGTCCTCGAGCTGGCCGGTGCGCAGGCGCGTGGCGTTGACGCGGCCGGTGGAGGAAATCAGGCGCAGTGCAAGCTGCGAGGCCGACATTTCCATCGAGAAGACCGCGACGGCCTTCTTGGTCTTCATCGCCGCGTACTCGGCCATGTTCAGCGCGAGCGTGGTCTTGCCCATCGCGGGGCGCGCGGCGAGGATCAGCAGGTCGGTGGGCTGCAGGCCCGCCGTCATTTCGTCGAATTCGGTGTAGCCCGTCGGCAGGCCGGTGACGCTGCCGCCGCTCTCGTAGCGCTTCTGCAGCACGTCGAAGGCTTCCGACAGCGCCTTGGTCACCGGGGTGAAGTCGGTGCGGCCGCGCGCGCCGGCTTCGGCGATCGCGAACACGTCCTGCTCGGCCTTGGCGAGGATCTCGGTGCTGTCGCGGCCGTCGGGCAGGAAGCCATCGTTGACGATGCCGGTGCCGACGTCGATCAGCTGCCGCAGCACGGCCTTGTCGCGCACGATGTCGGCGTAGGCCTTGATGTTGGCCGCCGACGGCGTGGTGCTGGCGAGTTCGATCAGGTACGCGCCGCCGGCCACCTGCTCCGACAGGCCCATCGACTCGAACCATTCGCCCAGCGTCACCGCGTCGTAGGGCTTGTTGCGTTCGGCCAGCTCGCGGATCGCGCGGAAGATCAGCTGGTGGTCGCGGCGGTAGAAGTCGGTTTCGACCAGGGCGTCGGCGACGCGGTCGTAGGCTTCCGGGGAAAGCATGAGCCCGCCGAGGACGGCCTGCTCGGCCTCCACCGACTGCGGGGGAATGCGCAACCGCTCGACGCGGTCATCGTTCCGCGTGGAGAACGCGGCATCGGAACGCAAACCCTGGCGCACGCTCATCTGTTGATTCGCTCCCCTGCCGCGACGTCATGGCGTCACGTTGTTTTCGTGATCGCCTCGGCGGCGACAGGCGGCAATCCTAGTCGTCCGCTGGCCAATGTGTTGCAGATAACCCTGTGGATAACCGGTGCAAATCTCACGGGCTGCGATTGCGAGAGCAATAGGGACGGACGGTCGGTTTTTTTGGTCGCGCAAACGGAAACGGGCGCCTTCGCAGGCGCCCGTCCGTTCAACGCGTTGTCGCGATCGCTTACGCGGCTTCGGCGACGACGATGACCTTGACGGTCGTCTCGATGTCGGCGTGCAGGTGCACGAGGACGTCGTATTCGCCGATGTTGCGCAGCGGGCCTTCGCCCATCACGACTTCCGACTTCTCCACCGGCGTGCCGGCGGCGGTCAGGGCTTCTGCGATGTCGCGCGGGCCGACCGAGCCGTACAGCTTGCCTTCCGTCGACGCATTGGCGGCGATGGTGACCGAGGTGCCTTCCAGCTTCGCCTTGCGGCCTTCGGCGCCGTCCAGCGAGGCCTTGGCCTTGGCTTCGTACTCGGCGCGCTTGGCTTCGAACTCGGCGACGTTGGCGGCGGTGGCCGGCACGGCCTTGCCCTGCGGCACGAGGAAGTTGCGGCCGTAACCCGGCTTCACTTTGACCTTGTCGCCGAGGTTGCCGAGGTTGGTGACTTTCTGCAGGAGGATCAGATCCATGGTGGTGCTCCGTATTCGTTAGCGGCGCGCACCGGCGCGCCGCAACTGGGTTGCTGTCCGAATGGACGGCGAACGAACCAACGCTTACGCGTTGTGGTTGTCCGTGTAGGGAATCAGCGCGAGGAAGCGCGAACGCTTGACGGCGGTCTGCAGCTGGCGCTGGTACTTCGACTTGGTACCCGTGATGCGGCTCGGCACGATCTTGCCGGTCTCGGTCAGGTACTGGCGGAGCGTGTTGAGATCCTTGTAATCGATCTCCTTGACACCCTCGGCGGTGAACTTGCAGAACTTGCGGCGGCGGAAGAACTTGGACATGGTCAGGATTCCTTAGGCGGCTTCGGCGGAGTCGTCGGTGTCGGCAACGCCAATGGCGCCGTCTTCATCGCGGCGGCGACGTTCGCCACGCTCGGGCTTGTCGCCCTTCTCGTCCTTGTTCTTCATGATCAGCGACTGCTCGGTGACCGCGTCGTCGCGCTTCATGACCAGGTGGCGCAGCACCGCGTCGTTGAAGCGGAAGGTATCGACGAGCTCGGTGAGCACGGCCTGGTCGGCTTCGATGTTCAGCAGCACGTAGTGCGCCTTCACCAGGTTTTCGATCGGGTACGCCAGCTGGCGGCGGCCCCAGTCTTCCAGGCGGTGGATCTTGCCGTTGCCGTTCTCGATGAGCGACTTGTAGCGCTCGACCATGGCCGGCACCTGCTCGCTCTGGTCCGGATGGACCAGGAACACGATTTCGTAATGACGCATCGGTATTTCCTTGTGGATGTGGCCCGTCATGCACGGACCTGACAGCCCCCCGGGGAGTGCAGCGATACCGCCGCCCGGTGGAGCAAGGGACCTCGACAGGCCGGTGGGCCGGAACGAGGGCGCGAAATTATGGGGGAATCAGGGGCTTACGGCAAGCCCGCGGGGCTTCAGGCCGCGTCGGCCTTGGTCGTGAAGCTCTCGCCGCAGCCGCATTCGGCGGTGACGTTGGGGTTCTCGAAGACGAACTGCTCCGACAGGCCCTGCTTCCGGAAGTCGATCAGGGTGCCGTCCACCAGGCCCAGGCTGTCGGCATCCACGAACACCTTCACGCCCGAATCGTCGAACACCGTGTCGCCGGGGCGCTCTTCGCGGGCCAGGTCGGCGATGTAGCCCCAGCCCGAACAGCCGGTCTTCTGCACGCCGAAGCGCAGGCCCAGCGCGCCGGGATCGGCGGCGAGGAACCCGCGGATGCGGTCGAGGGCGGCAGGGGCGAGGCGGATGGACATGCGGGACTCCGGGAACGTGCGTCGGATTGTAAGCGTGCGGCGGGGCGCAATCCCGCTCCGGTACACTTCGCCGTTCACAGTTGGCGGTCGAGCGAAGAGGAATCAAGGCATGACGGTGGTCAGCGTCGAACACGCGCTCGCGGGCAAGATGCCCGTCGGCGGCGAAGTCACGGTCCGCGGCTGGGTGCGCACCCGGCGCGACTCCAAGGCCGGGCTGAGCTTCATCAACGTCAGCGACGGGTCGTGCTTCGCGCCCATCCAGGTGGTCGCGCCCGACACCCTGCCCAATTACGAGGACGAAGTGCGCCGCCTGACGGCCGGTTGCGCGGTCATCGCGCGCGGCGTGCTGGTCGCCTCGCAGGGCCAGGGTCAGTCGTACGAGCTGCAGGCCAACCACGTGGAAGTGGTCGGCTGGGTCGAGGATCCGGAAACCTACCCCATCCAGCCCAAGGCCCATTCGCTCGAATTCCTCCGCGAAGTCGCCCACCTGCGCCCGCGCACCAACCTGTTCGGCGCGGTCACGCGCATCCGCCATTGCCTGGCCCAGGCGGTGCACCGCTTCTTCCACGAGCAGGGCTTCTACTGGGTCAACACGCCGATCGTCACCACGTCCGACGCCGAAGGCGCGGGCCAGATGTTCCGCGTGTCCACGCTCGACATGGCCAACCTGCCCCGCGATCCGTCGGGCGCGGTGGATTTCTCGCGCGACTTCTTCGGGAAAGAAACCTTCCTCACGGTGTCCGGCCAGCTCAACGTCGAAGCGTTCTGCCTGGCGCTGAGCAAGGTCTACACCTTCGGCCCGACGTTCCGCGCGGAGAACAGCAACACCACGCGGCATCTGGCCGAGTTCTGGATGATCGAGCCGGAGATCGCCTTCGCCGACCTCGACACCGACGCGCGCCTGGCCGAGGACTTCCTCAAGTACCTGTTCCGCGCGGTGCTCACCGAGCGCTCGGACGACATGGCCTTCATCGCCGAGCGCGTGCAGAAGGATGCGATCACGCGCCTGGAGACCTTCGTCAACGCGCCGTTCGAACGCATCGACTACACCGATGCCATCAAATTGCTGCAGGACTCGAAGGTGAAGTTCGACTTCCCGGTCGAATGGGGCCTGGACCTGCAGACCGAGCACGAGCGATGGCTGACCGAAGTGCACGTCGGCCGCCCGGTGGTGGTGATGAACTACCCGGAACACTTCAAGGCCTTCTACATGCGCCTGAACGACGACGGCAAGACCGTCGCCGCGATGGACGTGCTGGCGCCGGGCATCGGCGAGATCATCGGCGGCTCGCAGCGCGAGGAACGCCTGGACGTGCTGGATGCGCGCATGGCGCAGTTCGGCCTGGACCCGGCGCACTACGGCTGGTACCGCGATTTCCGCCGCTACGGCACCGTGCCGCACGCCGGCTTCGGCCTGGGGTTCGAGCGCCTCGTCGTCTACGTGTGCGGCCTGAACAACATCCGCGACGCGATCCCGTATCCGCGCACGCCGGGCCACGCCGAGTACTGATCCGTTGATCCTCTTCTTCGCCCTGCTCTTCGTCGCCATCGCCATCGCGGGCGCCACCGCGTTCGTGATCTTCTGGCCGCTGGCGCTGGTGCACGTGCGCGACAAGCATCCGCCGATCGCGGCGCAGCTCGGCACCGGTGCGTTCCTCAAGCCGGCCGCGCTCGCGTGGCTGCTGCGCGGCGGCTATCGCGAGGCGCGCGACCGCAACCTCAGCGGGCTGGCCACGCCGGCGCGCGTGTCGCTGATCATCATCTTCGCGGGCCTCATCGCCGCGGCGCTGCTGTGGGCCTGGTCGGTGGTGTATGTCTGAAGAGATGCTCCACGCACAGTGGTGGCTGGCGACGCTCGGTCGCACGGTGGTCTGGGCGCGCCTGCGCGTGCGCGAGGCCGGCACGGCGGAAGTGTTCGACAGCGACGGCAACACGCTGGTGTACGACAGCGAAGACACCGCACGCGCGGCGTTGATGGATGCCGAGTTCGTCGAATGGGACGGCCTGGACAGCGACGATGCGATCGACCGCGGCATCGACCTCGACACCGTCGCCCCGCCCCGCGCGGAGACGGACGAGGCCCTGCGCCCGCTGATGGTCCAGCAACTCGCACCGCGCCACTGACGCGCACGCCCCCGGAACGAATGCGATGTACCTCCCCCGCGCCTTCGCCGACCACGACCCCGCCGCACTCGATGCGCTGATCGCGCAGGACGCCTTCATCACCCTGGTCACCGTCGTTGACGGCGTGCCGACGGTGAGCCACCTGCCCGTCCTGTACCGCCGCGATGGCGCGCGCATCGAACTGCGCGGCCACTGGGCGAAACCGAACCCGCAGTCCACGCATACCGGCCCCGCGCTCGCGATCGTGCACGGCCCGCACGCGTACGTGTCGCCGTCCTGGTATCCCGACAAGGAGGAAGCCTCGCGCGTGCCGACGTGGAATTACGTCGTCGCGCACCTGCACGGCACGCTCGAGCGCCTCGACGACGAAGCCTCGCTCGCCGCGATCGTGTCCGACCTGACCGCGAAGCACGAAGCGAGCGTGGGCCAAGCCTGGGAATTCGAACACGAACGCGATTCGCATCGTGCGCTCCTGCGCGGCATCACCGGCTTCCGCATGTTGTGCGATCGCGTCGAACTGAAAGCCAAGCTCAGCCAGAACCACCCCGATGCGAACCGCGAAGCCGTCATCGCGCAACTGGGTGCCCAAACCTCCGACGCCAGCCGCGCCGTCGCGCGCCTGATGCGCGCCACGCTCGACCGTACGACCGATCCGGTCGCAGGAGACTGATTTGGACCTGAACCTTTCCGGCAAGCACGCCCTCGTCTGCGGCGCCTCCGAGGGCATCGGCCGCGCGACCGCGCACGAACTCGCATTGCTCGGCGCCGACGTCACCGTGCTCGCGCGCCGCGCCGACGCGCTGGAAGCGGTGGTCGCCGAATTGCCGAGCACGGGATCGCAGGCGCACGGCTACCTCAGCGCCGACGTGCTCGACACCGATCGGCTCCACGCGCAAGCGCAGGCGCTCGCGAACGGCAAGCGCGTGCACATCCTGGTCAACAACACCGGCGGCCCGCCCGGCGGCCCCGCGAATGCGGCGGACGCGGCGAGCTTCGAACGCGCGTTCCGCCAGCACCTGCTCGCCAACCAGGCGCTCGTGCAGGCCGTGCTGCCCGGCATGCAGGCCGCGGGCTTCGGCCGCATCGTCAACGTGATCTCGACCTCGGTGAAGGAACCCATCGCCAACCTCGGCGTGTCCAACACCATCCGCGGCGCGGTCGCCAGCTGGGCGAAGACGCTCGCCACCGAGCTCGGCGGCTTCGGCATCACCGTCAACAACGTGCTGCCGGGCTACACGCGCACGCAGCGCCTCGACCAGATCCTGCACGACCGCGCGCAAGCCACCGGCAAGCCCGAGTCCGCAATCGCCGACGGCATGCTCGCGACGGTGCCGGCCGGGCGCTTCGCCGACGCGAGTGAACTCGCCGCGGTGATCGCCTTCCTGTGTTCGCCCGCGGCGGGCTACGTCAACGGCATCAACGTGCCGGTCGACGGCGGCCGCACGAAGTCGCTGTAAGCTGCCGCGCATGCAACTCACGCACTGGATCGATGGCCAGGCACGACCGGCGGCGAACGGCCGGTGGCTGGACGTGTTCGACCCCGCCACCGCGCAGCCGTACGCGCAGGTCGCCGCGGGCGATGCGCGCGACGTCGACGCCGCGATCAGCGCCGCGGCGCGCGCCTTCCCGATGTGGTCGCAACTGCCCAACGCCGAACGCGCGCGCTGGATGGAACGCCTGGCCGATGCGCTGGAAGCGCGGCTGGAGGATTTCGCGCAGGCCGAATCGCGCGATGGCGGCAAGCCCATCAAGCTGGCGCGCGAGGTGGAGATCCCGCGCGCGATCAGCAACCTGCGGTTCTTCGCGCACGCCGCCACGCAGTTCTCCAGCGAATCGCACCACGGCCAGGCCGGGCTCAACTACACCTTGCGCATGCCGCTGGGCGTGGTCGCCACGATCTCGCCGTGGAATCTGCCGTTGTACCTGTTCACCTGGAAGATCGCGCCCGCGCTCGCGGCCGGCAACACGGTGGTGGCCAAGCCTTCCGAGATCACGCCGCACACGGCGACGATGCTCGCCGCACTCGCCGCGGAGATCGGGTTCCCCGCCGGCGTGCTCAACGTCGTGCATGGCCTCGGCCCGGACGTCGGCGAACCGATGGTGCTGGACGCGCGCACCAAAGCGGTGTCGTTCACCGGCAGCACGCTGGTCGGCAAGCGCATCGCGACGATGGCCGCGCCGCTGCTGAAGAAAGTGTCGCTGGAGCTGGGCGGCAAGAATCCCACGCTCGTCTTCGCCGACAGCGACTGGGAACGCAACCTGGACACGATCGTGCGCTCGGCGTTCCAGAACAGCGGACAGATCTGCCTCTGCGGTTCGCGCCTGTTGGTGCAGCGCTCCATCTACGCGGAATTCCGCGATGCGTTCGTCGAGCGCGCGCGCGCCCTGAAGGTCGGCAATCCCGGCGAGCCCGGCACCGAACTCGGCCCGCTCGTCTCGCAGGCGCATTTCGACAAGGTCGTGGCCGCCATCGCGCGCGCGAAGGACGAAGGCGGCCAGGTGCGTTGCGGTGGCGGCGTGATCGATCGCCCGGGCTGGTTCGTCGCGCCCACGGTGATCGATGGCCTCGGCCCCGATTGCGCCACCAATCGCGAAGAAATCTTCGGCCCCGTCGCAACGCTGCAGGCGTTCGAAGACGACGCCGACGCCTTGCAACGCGCCAACGCCGGCGACTACGGCCTGTCCGCGTCCGTGTGGACGCGCGACCTCGATCGCGCCCACCACATCGCCGCGCAGCTGCACTGCGGCATGGTGTGGATCAACACCTGGCTGATGCGCGACCTGCGCACGCCGTTCGGCGGCACCGGCCAGTCCGGTCTCGGCCGCGAAGGCGGCATGGAAGCCATGCGTTTCTTCACCGAACCCCGCAACATCGGCATCGCATTGCGAAGCCCTGCCCTTCCGGAGCCCGTGCGATGACCCGTCGCCTCGAAGACCTGCTGAAGAACAACCGCGAATGGGCCGAACAGGTCCGCCGCGACGACCCGGGCTTCTTCAAGCGTCTGTCGAGCCAGCAATCGCCGAAGTACCTGTGGATCGGCTGTTCGGATTCGCGCGTGCCCGCCAACCAGATCATGCGGCTGGATCCGGGCGAGGTGTTCGTCCACCGCAACATCGCCAACGTGGTGGTGCACGCGGACCTCAATTGCCTGTCGGTCATCCAGTTCGCGGTGGACCTGCTGAAGGTCGAGCACATCCTGGTCACCGGCCACTACGGCTGCAGCGGCGTGCACGCGAGCATGACGGGCAAGCGCGTGGGCCTGGCGGACAACTGGCTGCGGCACGTAGGCGACGTGGCGAACAAGCACGCGGCGCTGCTCGACGAAGTGGACACCGAGTCGATGCGCCACGCGCGCCTGTGCGAACTCAACGTCATCGAGCAGGTCGCCAACGTCTGCCAGACCACGATCGTGCAGGATGCCTGGGCGCGCGGGCAGACGCTGAGCGTGCATGGCTGGTGCTATTCGCTGCTGGACGGGCGCGTCAACGACCTCGAACTCGGCGTGTCCGCCTCGGACGAACTGCAACCGGCGTACGACAGCGCGCTGGCGCGCATCCGCAAGTCGAAGGCCCGCGAATGAGCGACGTGGACATGTCCAATACCATCCGGACCAGCGCCGCCCCCGCCCCCGTCGGCGCGTATCCGCACGCGCGGCGCGTCGGCGAGTTGCTGTTCCTCTCCGGCATCGGCCCGCGCGACGCGGCCACCAACGCGATCCCGGGCAACGATTATTTCGCCGACGGCCGCGTGCGCAAGTACGACATCGATGCGCAGGCGCGCGCGGTGTTCGCCAACGTGCGCGCGGTGCTGGAAGCCAGTGGCGCGCGTTGGGAAGACCTGGTCGACGTCACCGTCTACCTCACCGACATGGCGCGCGACTTCAAGGCCTACAATGCGGTGTGGGCCGAACATTTCCCCGATCCTGCGACGGCGCCGTGCCGCACCACGCTCGGCATCACCGCGTTGCCGACACCGATCGCGATCGAACTCAAGTGCGTGGCCGCCCTGCCGCGCGGAGGCGCGTGAGCATGCTGCCCGATCCCATCGACCTGCAGGCCTGGATCGAAGAACACCGGCACCTGCTGAAGCCGCCGGTCGGCAACAAGGTGGTCTTCGCCGGCGATTTCATCGTGATGGTGGTCGGCGGCCCGAACCAGCGCACCGATTACCACTGGGACGAAGGCGCCGAGTGGTTCTACCAGCTCGAAGGCGAGATGGTGCTGCGCATCCAGGAGCATGGTGATGACGGCGTCGGCCGCGTGCGCGACATCCCGATCCGCGCGGGCCAGACGTTCCTGCTGCCGCCGCGCGTGCCGCATTCGCCGCAGCGCATGCCCGACTCGGTGGGCCTGGTGATCGAACGCCGCCGCCTGCCGCACGAACTCGACGGGCTGATGTGGTTCTGCGAGCAGTGCAACGGCAAGCTGTTCGAGGAATTCTTCAAGCTGCACGACATCGAGCAGGACTTCCCGCCGGTGTTCGACCGCTTCTATTCCTCGCTCGAACACCGCACGTGCAAGCAGTGCGGGCACGTGAACCCCGCCCCGTCGAAGTACGTGATGCCGGATACCTGATCCGGCACCACGCCGGGCCTCAGGCCGCGAGCGGTTGCGGCATGTTGCCGCTGTCGTCCACCGCGCAGACGTCGCGCCACATCCGGTAGGCGAAGGCGAACCACACCGCGTACATCACCACCATCGCCGCGAGATAGAACGCGCCAAGCACCACGACCAAGGCGACGGTGCCGAGCGCCTTCAAGGCCATGCCGAGCAGCGCGGCCACGACGCCGATGATCAGCGCGAGCACGATCCCCACCACCAGCACGCCGATCATCAGGATCCACAGCACGTGCAGGTTCTTCAGGCCGCCGGCGAAGCCGTCGGCCAACGCGCCAAGCACGCCGCGGCCGGCGATCGCGACCTGCGCGTAGCCGATCGCGGTCAGCGCCACGAACATCGGCGAGAACAGCACGAAGAGCGCGATGAACGCACCGAAGTGCGGCGGCAGCGCGGCGTGGCCGCCCGGATGCGCCTGTTGCGCCACCATCTGCTGCCACGCAGCGAACCACCCGCTGGCGCCCAGCACCAGCGCCACGACGAGGACCAGCGCGATGAAGACCACCAGGATCGCGACGGCAAACCCCACCAGCGGCCAGAACTGGTCCGCATGCCGGTACGGCGTGAACACATCGCGCGCCCGCACCGGGCGATCGTTGGCGATCGCATCCAGCACCTGGAGCATGCCGCCCTGCATCGGGGCGAGCGCCAGGCCTGCCAGCAGGGAAAACACCATCACGCCCATCATCACCGGGATGGACTGCTGGAACTGCAATTGCAACGGCAACGTGATCGCCGTGGGCAGCAGGGACAGCGCCAGGAAGAACCCGATGGCCCCGAACAGGGTCGCGGGTTTGCGGTCCAGCAAGCGCATGCCATCCACCAGCCAGCCATAGCCGGCGAGCGGCCTCGTCGTACGCGTCGTCATCATCGAAACTCCCCCGGAATCGTGCGGCGATTGGGCCATGCCCGGGGCGGGCGCGCAACCCGCCCACCGGGACGCCGGTCCGGTTTCAGCGCTTCCAGGGCGACCAGCCCGCATGCTTGATGTAGGCCGGCGCGTCTTCGTCCTTGTGCTTCGCACATTGCTGCGCGAGCCATTCGAACCACTCGGCCCACGAAGGTTGCGACTGCTCCGCGCGGATCTGCTGCAGCCACGGCCCGAGCTTGCGCCACATCACCACGATGATCCCGCCCGCCAGTTCCACCACCAGCGGGAACGGCGCGATGCGCTTGTACACCAGCACGCCGAGCGTTTCGAACGTGGTGCACACCAGCACGGCGGCGTATTCGGCCTCGAAGCCTTCGTCGCGCAAGCGTTCGGCCGACACCGCATCGGGCAGGCCGCGCAGGATCGTCAGCGCGCGCGCCAGTTCCGCGCCGATGAAGGTATGCATGACCTCGGCCGCCACCGCGTCGGCGCGCTGCTTCTTGTATTCAAAGAACTGCACCAGGCCGAACACGGCGCCGCCGATGAGCGTGACCGTGCCGGCCAGCTGGGCGATGTCGACGGCGGCGTGCAAGTCCATGCCGCAGGCAACGGCGGATTGCGGGCGGACCGGACGCTGGCTTTGCTATAAACGCCCACGACGGCCGGGCCGCCGGGGATCCCATCGTGCGCATGCTGCTGAAATGCCTTGCCGTCGCGGAAGCGACGTTGTGCATCCCTTGCGCGGTGCTGGCGGCGAAGGGCTTCGCCTTCGCCCGCGTGCCTCCGCCCGACGATCCTGACCCCAGCCGGAGCGGCTACCTGTATGCCGCGGGCCTGTTCGCAGGCCTGGCGGTGTTGTTCGCGATCGCCGCACGCCACCTGCATCGCACCCGGCGCATGAACCCATGGGTGCACCTGGCGCCGTGGGCGTTCTTCCTGCTCGCCTTCGGTGGCCTCCTGCTGGTGCGACCGGCATGAAGCTCGACCGCGCCACGCACGATCCCGCGGTCATCGCGGCATGGGCCGCGCGCGTTGCGCAGCGCGCACGCGGGATCGGCCGATTCCAGCATGGGTTGATGCTGGCCATGGCGCTGTCGGCGATGGCGGCGGTCTTGTTGCAGAGCGGGACGTGGGGCCGGGTTTTCGCGACCCTCTTCATCCCGCTCCTGGTCGCGCGGATCGTGGACCGGTTGACCCTGCTGTGTCCGCACTGCAATCGCCCGCCGATCGGCGTGCTGCAACGGGGCCCGCCCGAGGGCGTCGACTACTGCCAGCAATGCCACTACTGGCTCCGCAGTCCCTACGGCATCCATCGCCACGCACCGGACTGATCGCCTCGCCGCTCAACGCCAGGGATCCACCACCTCCAGCCCCAGCCCCGCGAAGTCGCGGACGTTGCGCGTGGCGAGCGTGGCGCCGGCGGCCAGGCACGTGGCGGCGATCATCGCGTCGGCGATCGCGAGCTTGCGGCCGCGCGATTCCTGCAACGCGGCGATGGCGGCGTAGTCCACCGCGGCGGCATCGTCGAACGGGAGCACCATCAGGTCTTCGTCGAAGGTCTGCGCCGCGGCGACTTCCAGGCCCGTGCGCCGTGCGCCCTTCGGCAATCGCGCGATGCCGCACAGCACTTCCGCAACGGTAATCGCGGTGACCACCACCGTCTCCGCAGGCTGCGCATCCACCCAGCGCAGCACGCGCGGTTCGGGTTTGGCGCGCATGAGCTCGGAGACGACGTTGGTGTCGAGCACGATCATGGCCGCAGCTTGGCAGCGCGCGTGCGCTCGCGCCGTGCCGGCGGTTCGAGATTCGCGCCACCCAGTTCCGCGAATCGTGCGTGGATGCGCTGGCCGAGCGGGGTTTTCGCCGAGGGCGTCCCGGTGAGCGCGCGCCGCAGGATCGCGCGCACTTCTTCTTCCATCGAATGGCCGTGCGCGGCGGCTTCCATGCGCAGGCGCGCCTTGAGATCGTCGGGCAGGTTGCGGACGGTGATCGTGCTCATGCGGGCCTCCGCTGGCAATGCTGTCGATGCCTGCAATGCTAGCAGCGCGACCGGGGCGTCGCCAAGGCCGCCTCGGGTATCGTATGCACCATGCTCAAGATCGATACCCACGCCCATTTCCTGCCGCGCGACTGGCCCGACCTCGCGGCCAAGTACGGCGACCTGCGCTTCCCCGTGATCCACCACGGCGACGACGGCCGCCATCGCATCTACAAGGACGGCAAGTTCTTCCGCGAGATCTGGCCGAAGACCTGGGACCCGCAGATCCGCCTGGACGACTACGCGCGCTTCGGCGTGCAGGTGCAGGTGATCAGCACGGTGCCGGTGATGTTCAGTTACTGGGCCAAGCCGCACCACGCGCTCGAACTGCACCAGTCGCTCAACGACCACACCGCGCAGGCGTGCCGCGACTTCCCGCGCCACTACGCCGGCATCGGCACGGTGCCGCTGCAGTCGCCGTCGCTGGCGGTGCGCGAACTCGAACGCTGCATGGACGAACTGGACCTGCAGGGCGTGCAGATCGGCTCGCACGTCAACGACTGGAACCTCGACGCGCCGGAACTGTTCGAGTTCTTCGAAGCGGCGAGCGAACTCGGCGCGGCGGTGCTCGTGCATCCGTGGGACATGATGGGCACCGACTCGATGCCGAAGTACTGGCTGCCGTGGCTCGTCGGCATGCCCGCCGAGCAATCGCGCGCCGCGTGCTGCCTGGTGTTCGGCGGCGTGCTGGAGCGCCTGCCCAACCTGAAGATCTGCCTCGCGCACGGCGGCGGCAGCTTCCCGTACACCATCGGCCGCATCGAGCACGGCTTCAACATGCGGCCGGACCTGGTGGCCACCGACAACTTCCGCAACCCGCGCGAATACCTCTCGCGCCTGTACTTCGATTCGTGGGTCGCCGATCCGCGCGCGCTGGAATACCTGATCGACACCTGCGGCGCGTCGCGCGTGATGCTGGGCACCGACTATCCCTTCCCGCTCGGCGAGCAGGAACCGGGCGCCGGCATCGCCGCGCTCGACCTTTCCGCAACGGACCAGGCGCGCCTCTACCACGGCACTGCGCTGGAATGGCTCGGCTTGCCTGCTTCACGCTTTGCTTGAGTGATTCGATGACCGATTCCCTGTTCGACCCCGCGCGCATCGCTGCGCTCGACGCCGCCGATCCGCTGCGCGGCTTCCGCGACGAATTCCACCTGCCGTTGCACGACGGCGCGCCCCAGGCCTACTTCTGCGGCAACTCGCTCGGCCTGCAGCCGAAGGGTGCGCGCGCCATGGTCGAGGAAGTCCTCGGCAAGTGGGCGCACGAAGCGGTGGAAGGCCATTTCCTCGAACCCGCGCCGTGGATGCCGTACCACGCGCTGGTGCGCGATGCGCTCGCGAACGTGGTCGGTGCCGAACCGTCGGAAGTCGTCGCGATGAATTCGCTGACGACCAACCTGCACCTGATGCTCGTCAGCTTCTATCGCCCCACGCACGAGCGGCCGGCGATCCTGATGGAAGCCGGCGCGTTCCCGTCCGATCGCCATGCGCTGGAATCGCAGGTGCGCTTCCACGGCTTCGATCCGGAAACCGACCTGATCGAACTGCGGCCGGACGAAGCCGACGGCACGATCTCGATGGATGCCATCGCCGCCGCGATCGCCGAACACGGCCACCGCCTGGCCGCGATCGTGTGGCCCGGCGTGCAGTACCGCACCGGGCAGGCGTTCGACCTGAAGGAAATCGCGCGGCTCGGCCATGCGGCCGGTGCGATCGTCGGCTTCGACCTCGCGCATGCGGTCGGCAACGTGCCGGTGCACCTCCACGACAGCGACGCGGACTTCGCGGTGTGGTGCCACTACAAGTACATGAATTCCGGGCCGGGCGCCGTCGCAGGATGCTTCGTGCATGCGCGGCATGCGCATACCGCGCGTCCGCGTTTCGCGGGCTGGTGGGGGCATGACCAGGCGTCGCGCTTCAAGATGGACGGCAAGTTCGTGGCCACGCCAGGGGCCGAAGGCTGGCAGTTGAGCAATCCGCCGATCCTCGGGCTGGCGCCGTTGCGTGCGTCGCTCGAGGTGTTCTCGCGGGCCGGGATGCCGGCGTTGCGTGCGCGTTCGCTGGAGCTCACCGCGTATCTCGAAGCGCTGATCCGCGCGCGCCTGGCCGACACGCTGCAGATCGTGACGCCGGGCGAACCCGAACGTCGCGGCGCACAGTTGTCGTTGCGCGTGTTGCAGGGTCGCGGGTTGACGGGCCGCGCCGCGGGCCGCGACCTGTTCGACTTCCTCGCCACGCGCGGCGTGATCGGCGACTGGCGCGAGCCGGATGTCATCCGCATCTCGCCGGCGCCGTTGTACAACAACCGCGCGGACATCCTGCGCTTCGCGACCGAAGTCGCCGCGTGGCGGGGCGCCGCATGACTCAGCGCCACCTCACCATCGTCGGCGCCGGCCTGGCCGGCGGCCTGCTCGCCACCCTGCTCGCGCAGCGCGGGTGGTCGGTGGATGTGTTCGAGCGGCGCGGCGATCCGCGCGTCCATGGTTACGCGGGCGGGCGGTCGATCAACCTCGCGCTTGCCGAACGCGGGCTGCATGCCTTGCGCGCCGCCGGCGCCGATGGTGCGGTGCTCGACAAGGCCGTGATGATGCGCGGCCGCATGGTGCACGCGGCCGACGGACACCAGCAGTTGCTGCGCTACGGCCGCGACGACTCCGAGGTGATCTGGTCCGTCAGCCGCGGCGAGCTCAACATCACGCTGCTCGATGCCGCCGAACGCGCGGGCGCCCGCCTGCATTTCGATCGCCGGCTCGAGAGCGTGGACTTCGATGCACGCCACGCGGTGTTCGTCGACGACACCAACGGCGCGTCGCACGACCACGCCTTCACCGCGCTCATCGGCGCCGACGGCGCGGGCTCTGCCCTGCGCACCGCGATGTCCGCGCACGCATCGCTCGGCGAACGCTTCGAAGGCCTCGGCCACGGCTACAAGGAACTCGAGATCCCGCCCGCGCCCGACGGCGGCTTCCGCATCGAACCGAACGCGTTGCACATCTGGCCGCGCGGCCGCTACATGTGCATCGCGCTGCCGAACGACGAGCGCACGTTCACCGTCACGCTGTTCCTGCCGAGCGCAGGCGACCCCTCGTTCGAAACCATTCGCACTGGCAGCGACGCCCGCGCGTTCTTCGAACGCGACTTCGCAGACGCGGTCCCGCTCATCCCGAACCTCGAACGCGACTTCGACCGCAACCCCATCGGCATCCTCGCCACGCTGTACCTCGACCGCTGGTGCCTGGACGATCGCGCCGTGCTGCTCGGCGATGCCGCGCACGCGATGGTGCCCTTCCACGGCCAGGGCATGAACTGCGCGTTCGAGGATTGCGTCGCGCTCGCCGATCACCTCGATCGCACCGAGGACCGCACGCAGGCTTTCGCCGACTTCGAAGCCGAACGCCTCCCCAACGCCCGCGCCATCCAGGCGATGGCGCTGGAGAACTACCTGGAGATGCGCGAACGCGTCGACGACGCGGACTTCCTGCTGCAACGCGACCTCGAACGCGAACTCGCCGACCGCCACCCCGACCGCTTCGTCCCGCGCTACGCGATGGTCACCTTCCGCCGCCTGCCCTACGCCACCGCGTTGGAACGTGGCCGCGTGCAACGCGCGCTCCTGGTCGAAGCGACGCAAGGCCGCGCGTCCCTCGCCGACGTGGACCGCGCGTGGCTGGATGCGGAAGTCCTCCGCCGCCTGCCGCCGCTCCCGGCCGAAACCTGAGCCCGCGCCGCCGCATGGCCGCCAGCTTCCTGTTCTACGACCTGGAAACCTTCGGCGCCGATCCGCGCACCACGCGGATCGCGCAGTTCGCCGCGCTGCGCACCGACGCCGAACTCAACGCGATCGACGAACCCATCAGCTTCTACGTGCAGCCGGCCGACGACCTGCTGCCCTCGCCCGTCGCCACGCTGATCACCGGCATCACGCCGCAGCATGCGTTGCGCGAAGGCGTGAACGAAGCGGCCGCGTTCGCGCGCATCTTCGAGGAGATGGCACGGCCGGAAACCTGCACGCTCGGCTACAACTCGCTGCGCTTCGACGATGAGTTCGTGCGCGCCGGCCTGTTCCGCAACTTCTACGATCCCTACGAACGCGAGTGGCGCAACGGCAACAGCCGCTGGGATTTGCTCGACGTGATGCGCCTGGCGCATGCGCTGCGGCCCGAGGGCCTCGAATGGCCGTTGCGCGACGATGGCTTCGTGTCGTTCCGCCTCGAACACCTCGCCACCGCCAACGGCGTGCGCGAAGGCGATGCGCATGAAGCCTTGTCGGACGTCGTCGCGCTCGTCGGGCTGGCGCGCCGGTTCCGCGCGGCGCAACCGCGCCTGTGGGATTACGCGCTGCGCCTGCGCGACAAGCGTTACGTCGCGCAGTTGCTCGATCCCGTGCGCATGCAACCGGTGCTGCACGTGTCGCAGCGTTTTCCGGCCAGTCGCCTGTGCAGCGCGCCCGTGCTGCCGATCGCGCGCCATCCGCAGATCGACAGCCGCGTGATCGTGTTCGACCTGGACCAGGATCCCGAGGCGCTGCTGACACTGGATCCCGAAGCGATCGCCGACCACCTCTACACGCCCGCCGCCGATTTGCCCGAAGGCGCAACGCGCGTCGCGCTGAAGGAAGTGCACGCCAACAAGTGCCCCGTGCTGGTGTCGTGGGAGCACCTGCGTCCGAACGACTTCGCGCGCCTGGCCATCGACCGCGCACGCAGCGAGGCGAACGCGCAGCGCCTGCGCGACGCCGGCCCCGCGCTCGCGGAGAAAGTGCGGCAGGTGTACGCCGCGTCGCGGTCGCGCGCGCCCTCCGACGTCGACGGCTCGCTCTACGACGGCTTCCTCGACGAAGGCGACAAGCGAAAGTTCCCCACCGTGCGCTCGCTGTCGCCGGCCTCGCTGGGCACGCATGACTTCGCGTTCCGCGATCCGCGCATGGCCGAACTGCTGTTCCGCTACCGCGCGCGCAACTGGCCCGGCTCGCTCGATGCCGGTGAACGCACGCGCTGGGACGACTATCGTCGCGACCGCTTGACGCGCGACACGGGACGCTCCGAGTACACCTTCGACACCTTCTTCGCGGAGATCGCCGCGTTGCGCACCCTGAACACCGAAGCCCCCGAGCGCCTGGCGCTGCTCGACGCCCTGGACGCCTGGGGCCGCGAACGCGGGCACGCCCTGGCATGAGCACGTATTTCACCGAAGCGACGTTCAAGTTCCTGCGCGGCCTGGCGCGCAACAACGAGCGCCCGTGGTTCCTCGCGCACAAGGCGCAGTACGACACTCACGTGCGCGCGCCGTTCCAGAAGCTGCTGCAGGACCTCGAACCGGCGCTGGCCGAAGTGAGCCTGCAGTACCGCGTGGACCCGCGCCCCGTCGGTGGTTCGCTGTACCGCATCCAGCGCGACACGCGGTTCGCCAACGACAAGACGCCGTACAAGACCTGGCAGGGCGCGCGGCTCACGCATGCGCGCGGGCGCCAGGTGGAAGCGCCGTTGTTCTACATGCACCTGCAGCCGGGCAACTGCTTCGTCGGCGCGGGGCTGTGGCATTCGCCCACGCCCATCCAGCGACAGGTGCGGCAGTTCATCGTCGACAACCCGGGCGGCTGGCAGCAGGCCGCGCATGCGCCCGCGTTCGAGAAGCGCTTCAGCCTCGACGACGACGACATGCTGGTGCGGATGCCGAAGGGCTATCCGGAAGACTTCCCGTACCGCGACGACCTGCGCCGCCGCAACTTCGTTGCGTTGCGCCCGCTCGACGATGCGACCATGCTCGGCCCGCGCTTGCGGCAGACCTTGTCCGCGGACCTCGCTGCACTGGGCCCGTTCGTCGATTACCTGTGCGCCGCGCTCGACCTGGAGTTTTGAGCATGAAGAAGTGGATCGCCCTCGTCCTCGCCCTCGTGCTGCTGCTCGGCGCGTACGTGGCCGCCGGCCCGTACATCACGATCCGCGCGATCCGCCAGGCGGTGCAGGCGCAGGACGCCGGCGAACTCGCCGAACAGGTCGACTTCCCCGCGGTGCGCGCGAGCCTGAAGGCGCAATTGATCGACGCCGTCGTGCGCAAGTCCGGCGCGGAGATGCAATCGAACGTGCTCGGCGCGATCACGCTCGGCCTGGTGAACGGCGTCGTCAATGGCGCGGTGGACGGCATGGTGAATCCCGCCGGCCTCGCCGCGGTGATGCAGGGCCGCCGCCTGTGGAAGAACACGCAGGACAGCGTGTCGCGCCCACCGCTGGACGCGAAGGGCGAACCGTTGCCGACGGCGCAGCCGCAGGATCCGCTGCACGACGCAAAGATGCGTTACGAATCGACCTCGCGCTTCACCGCGACGATCCATGACGACCAGGGCAAGCCGATCGTGTTCGTGCTGAAGCGGACGGGCTTGCGGTGGCGGTTGGCGGATATCCGGTTGCCGATCGACGACTAGAAGTACACCCGCACGGCCACCTGCACCTGCACGTCCACCTGCCGCGGCGCGAGGCCTTCCAGTGTCCGCTGGTCGCGCGTGCTGTCGATGCGCAGCGCTTCGCCGATCACGCGCACGCGTTCGCTCGGGCGCCAGTTGAGGGCGGCCGTGACGGCATTGCCATGTTCGCCCAGGAATCCCGGCGCGCCGTTCGCCGATTGCGCCAGCTGGAACAGGTCCACGCGCAGCACCGGCGTCCACGCGCCGTACTCGCGCGCGGCCAGCACGTAGCCTGCATTGAAATCGCTGTCGAGCACCATGTCGGGGGCAGGCGCAATGCGCGTCGTCCCGGTCATCGCCTGGCCGAGCAGCGTCCAATCGCCCACCCGGCGTTGCACGCCCGCGCTCCAGAAGCGCGTGTGCCAGCCGTACAGATCGCGGCCGGCGTAGTCGATCTCCTGGCTCGGATCGGTGCGGTTGTCGTAATACAGCACGCGCGCGCGGTCGTCTCCGGATTCGCGGCCGAGGACGATGTAACCGCCCACGCGATCATCGATCTCCGCGAACGGCTTGAACCACATCGGCGTCGGTGCATACACCATGCCTGCGTACACGTCGGGCTGGCGCACGCTGGCATCGAAACCGGACGTGAGATCGCCCATCGCCCACCCGCGCGAGGCCAGCAGTTCGCCGGCGGGATCGTTGCGGCCGAACACCGCCGCGCGCAGGTCCCACGTGCCCTGGTCGTCGCGGCGTTCGACGCGCAGTTCGCCGCCGAACACGCGCAACTCCTCGCCCACCCAGCTGTTCACCGCCGACGGCGTGATCGTCCACGGACTCGTCCAGCCGACGCCGTCGTTCTCCAGCGAAACCGGCGGGAAGAACATGCCGGCGGTGAACGACCACCGCCACGGCGTCGTAGATACCGGGCGATAGCGCACCCAGGCATCGAGCACATCGGCCTCGTGGCGCATGTCGGGCACGACCTGCGCCGAGGCGGACACAAGCCATGCGGGCGTCGCCTGCCAGTTCACCGCGAGCGCGCCGTTGCCGCCGAACGCATCGTTGCCGTCGCCGAAGCGCGTCTTGCCGAGGCCGCCGTCGCGCCAGCTGCGTTCGTCGGCCGGTGCGTTCGCGCGCGCTTCGAGGAAGCCGCGCACTTCGAAGGTCTGCGCACGCGCGGCCGGCATCGCGGCTGCGATGCACACCGCCAGCAGGGCGCGCCGCCGCATCAGGCCTCCACGTCCGTCAATGCCGCACGTTGCTTCGCGACGAACGCATCGAATGCATCCTCCGCCAGCGGCCGCGCGACGAAGTAGCCCTGCGCGTGATCGCAGCCGAGGTCGCGCAGCGCATCGAGCGCGCGCGGATCCTCCACGCCCTCGGCTGTCACGCGATACCCGAGGTGATGGCCGAGGTCGATGATCGAACGCACGATCGCGCGGTCTTCCGGCGACTGGCCCAGGTGCGCGATGAAGGTGCGGTCGATCTTCAGTTCGCGCACCGGCAGCTTGCGCAGGTACGCGAACGACGACTGGCCGACGCCGAAGTCGTCGATCGCCAATTCGATGCCCTGGTCGGCGAGGCGGCGCAGCACCGCGATCGCGGTGTCGGGCTTGCCCATGATCGCGCTCTCGGTGATCTCCAGCACGATGCGCTGCGGCGACACGCCATGCGCCGACAACAGCCCGGCGACGCGGCGCGGCAGGTCGACGTCGTCGAGATCGCGCGCGGACACGTTCAGCGCCAGGCGCAGGTCGCGGCCCTGCGATTGCCAGCGTCCCGCCTGTTCGATGCCCGCCGCCAGAACCCAGCGCGTGAGGCGGCGGATGTTGCCGGTTTCCTCGGCGAGCGCGATGAACGCTTCGGGCGCCAGCGGGCCTGCGACCGGATGGCGCCAGCGCAACAGGCCTTCGGCGCCGTCGATGCGGCCGCTCGGCAGGTGCAGTTTCGGTTGGTACACGAGTGCCAGGCCCGTGTCGTCGCCCTGTTTTTCGAGCGCATGGCGCAGGTCGCCCATCAGCGACAGGCGTGCAGGGCGATGCGGGTCGGTCGCCGGATCGTAGACCGCGACGGGCTCTTCGCTGCCCAGCGCCGCGAGCAACGCGACTTCCGCGCGCCGCAGCAAGGTGATCGCTTCGGCGCCATGCATCGGCGACAGCGCGATGCCGACCGCGGGCGCGAGGTCGAGCGTGAATTCCGCTTCGCGATAGGGCTCGGACAACACTTCGACGAACCGCAGCGCGATGCGCGCCGCTTCGCCGCGCGTGGCCGCGGGCAGGAACACCGAGAACTCGCTGTCGGTCGCGCGCGCGACGAGGCCCTCGCCCGCGTTCGGCAACAACCGTGCGGCCGCATCGCGCATCAGGCGGTCGCTGACGACGTGCCCCATCGTGTTGATGATCTCCGGCAGGCGTGCGAGGCCGATCATCAGCAGCGCCGAACGCGCACCGGCGCCGGCATCGAGCGTGCGCTGGATGGCGGCTTCGGCGGCCACGCGGTTCGGCAAGCCGGTGACCAGGTCGTGCCCGGCCTGGTGGCGGATGTGCGCTTCGCGTTCGCGCACCGCGTGCACCATGTGGGCGAACGCACCGGCGAGCTGGCCGATTTCGTCGCGGCGTTCCTGCATCGGCGGCAAGGTGTCGTCGCCGGCGGCCACGCGGCGCGCGGCATCGGCGAGCGCTTCCACCGGGCGCGACACGCCGCGCGCGATCAGCCACGCGCCAAACAATCCGACCAGCAACCCGAACCCGAGCAACCCTGCCCACGCCGCACCGACCGAACGATACGGCTGCAGCGCCGCGTCGACGGAATAGCCCAGCACCGCCGCGACGGGCGCGCTCTGTTTCGAATGCGACAACCACACGGCCTGCGCCACGTATTCGCGGCCGTCGACGTCGACGACTTCCGGGCGCGTCGGCAACGTCGCGCGTTGCCCGCCCAAGACCGGCGACAGGAACACGCCCTGCCCCGCGTTCGCATCGCCATCGGCGGCGCCGCGCGCCAGCACGCGCCACCCGCCGCCCGGCGCGGGCGAGGCGAGTTCGATGCGTTTCGGCAACGCCGATTGCCGCTGCAACCGCGTGAGCAACGAATCATCGACCGGGATCGCCGCCGCGATGAACCCGATCAGGTCCGGCGCCGACACCGGCACCACGACCACCCAGTACGCGCGCCCGTCCCACGCGGCGATGGCGGACGCGGGCTGCTCCGGCGCGCGCGCGACGAGATCGGTGAACGGGAAACGCGCGCCGGCCGCGATCTTCCCGGCGGTGTCGTCTTCCACGCGCCCGTCGACATCGAGCAGCAGCATGCGCGTCGCGCCGACGCGCCGTCCGTGGTTGCGCAGGGCGGAGAGCACGGTGGCGTTGTCGCGTTGCGCGATCGCCGAACGCAGCGCGAAGTCCAGCGCGAGCACCTGCACGCTCGACGCAACGCGCCCCGACAGGTCATCGAGCTGTCGTGCGAACGCCCCCGCCGCGACATCGAGCTGCCGCTGCCCTTCGCCGATCAGCTCGCTGCGCGTGACGCGATACACCAGCACCGCCGTGAGTCCCTGCACCACCACCAGGGTGATGACGAAGAAGGACGCGAGGCGGAAGCGGAAGCCCATGGGTCAGTAGTGCGTGTGTTCGCGGTCGAACTGGCGGCGCGGATCGGGCCGCAGCGTGAGCGGGAACGCGAGCGACTGCGCTTCGCCGCCGGCGATCGTGACCGCTTTCTGGCGCAGGTCGGGCCGGCCCGGCGGCAGCCGCGGCTGCCACACGCGCACGTCGTAGGTGCCGGCGGGCAGCGCGTCGAACGCCACGCGCCCGCGCGCATCGGTGCGCGCCGCGAACGGCGCATCGGTGACGTAGAGGTAACTGATCATCCCGTCGTGGATGTTGCAGCCCACCGCGACGATGCCCGTCTTGTCGAACACCAGCGGCGTCGACCGCGCGCCCGGCACGACGACGAACTCGAAGGCCTTCACCGGCGAGAACGAATACACGTGGTGCTGCGTGGCGTCGCTGTTGTGGAAGACGACGCTGTCGCCCGGCCGCAGCACTTCGACGAAGGGCATGAAGGTCAGCGACTTCTGGTCGATGGTGCGGGTGGCGGGTGCCGTGCGGACGGCCGGCGCGGCGGGGCCGATCACGGTCACGACCGCATCGGCGACCGGTCGGCCGGCCTGGTCGGTGACCGCCACGGACAACGTGCCGGCCCGCGCGAGCGGTGCCAGCGCGAGCCATGCGGCCGCGAGCACGAGTCCTCCCAATCGCCGCATGCCGCTCCCCCGTGGCGTCGATGCAGGTTCCCCGGGCGGAGCGTATCACCGGGTTGCGCAGGGATGGCAAGGGGCCCCGCGCGATGACGGGCGGCGGCTGGACCGGTCAGGCCGGCGGCGCGGTCAGGATTCGTTCGACACGCCGTGCGGCACGTGCCCCGCCGCCACGATGTGCTTCCGCGCCGAGTCGATGTTGTGCGAGGAGTCGTCGAAGAAGATGTCGGCGCCGAAGGTCTCGAGGAACGGACCCTTCGGCCGCCCGCCGAGGAACAGCGCTTCGTCCAGCCGCACGTCCCACTCGCGCAGCGTGCGGATCACGCGTTCGTGCGCCGGGGCGCTGCGCGCGGTGACCAGCGCGGTGCGGATCGGCGCGTCCTCGCCGACGGGGAACGCGGCCTGCAAGCGATGCAGCGCATCCAGGAACCCGCGGAACGGGCCGCCCGACAGGGGCTCGCGCGCGTTCGCGGTTTCGTGGTCGTGGAAGGCCGCCAGGCCTTGTTCCTGCGACAGGCGCTCGCCTTCGTCGCCGAAGATCACCGCGTCGCCGTCGAAGGCGATGCGCAACTGGTCGTGCTGCTGCGCCGGTGCGTGCGCGGGCAGGATCGTCGCGGCGGCCACGCCGTGTTCGAGCGCGCGGCGCACGGATTCGGGATTGGCCGACAGGAACAGGTGCGCGCCGAACGGGCGGATGTACGGCCACGTCGGCGCGCCGGAAGTGAAGGTCGCGCGCGAGATCGCGAGCTTGTGGTGGTGGATCGAATTGAAGATGCGCAGGCCGGTATCGGACGAATTGCGCGAGAGCAGGATCACCTCGACGCGCGGCGTGTCTTCCGGGGTGCCTGCGTTGAGCGCCAGCAGCTTGCGCACCAGCGGGAAGGCGATGCCGGGCGCGAGCGGTGCGTCTTCGTTCTCGCGCTGGTGCGCCTGGTAGGCGTCCACGCCTTCGCGCTCGTACAGGTCGTGGCTGTGCTCGAGGTTGAACAGCGCGCGCGAGGTGATCGCGACGGTCAGCGGCGGATGGACGACGTCCCCCATGTCACACCACGAACTGTTCGCTGAGGATCCGTTCTTCCAGGTTGTGCTCCGGGTCGAACAGCAGCGTGACCGTGCGTTCGCTGGATTCGCGGATGCTCACTTCGACGACGTCGCGCACTTCGTGCGAATCGGCGGTGACGCTGACGGGGCGCTTGTACGGATCGAGCACGCGGAAGCGCACTTCGGTGTCGGCCTTCAGCAGTGCACCGCGCCAGCGCCGCGGGCGGAACGGTGCGATCGGCGTCAGCGCGATCACGCCCGAGCCCAGCGGCAGGATCGGGCCGTGCGCGGAATAGTTGTAGGCGGTGCTGCCCGCCGCGGTGGCGACCAGCACGCCGTCGCACACCAGTTCGTCCAGGCGCGGCTTGCCGTTGAGCACGATGGCCAGGTGCGCCGCCTGGCGCGTCTGGCGCAGCAGCGAGACTTCGTTGTACGCCAGCGAGCCGACGCTGGTGCCGGATTCGGTCTGCGCCAGCATTTCCAGCGGGCGCAGCACGGCAGGTTCGGCCGCGGCGATGCGCGCAAGCAACGCATCGCCGGACGAGGCGTCCTCGCGATGGTGGTTCATCAGGAACCCGAGCGTGCCCAGCTTCATGCCGAACACGGGCTTGCCGAGCCCGCCGTGGCGATGCAGCGTCTGCAGCATGAATCCGTCTCCGCCGAGCGGCACGAGCACGTCGGCGTCTTCCGGTGCGTGCTGCCCATGCAGCGCGACGAGCGCATCGAGCGATCGCTGCGCTTCGTCGGCGGGACTGGCGAGGAATGCGAGGCGGGGTCCGGTCATGCGGGCGAGGATAACCCTTCCCGCCCGCCCGATCATGCAGGCTGCCGGAGGCGTCCCGCCAGCAGGAACAGCGCGATGCCGACCAACACCACGCCGACGGCGCACCACGTTGCAGGCGAAAGATGCTCGTCGAACACCCACCACGACGTCACCAGCCCCGAGACGGGCACGAGCAACGACAACGGCGCCACCGTGGCCGCCGGATAGCGCTTCATCAGCGTGTTCCAGACCCAGTAGCCGAACAACGTCGTGACCCACGCCTGGAACAGCACCGAGAAGATCGCGCGGCCGTCCAGGCGATCGCCGAGCGCGACGAATGGCGCGGAACCCTGCGACCACCAGGCAAGTACCAGCAGGGCGGGTGCGGAGAACACGCTCGACCACGCAACAAACGCCAGCATGTCGGCGGGCCGATGGCGTTTCACCAGCAGGTTGCACAGGCTCCAGCACACCGCGGCGAACAGCACGAGTGCAATCCCGACGCGGGTCCCGGACGCCTCCGTGCTGGCGATCATCGCGCTCAGCCCCGTCGTCGCGACCACCATCCCTGCCCATTGCCAGCGTCCCAGCCGCTCGCGGAAGACCCATGCACTCAGCACGATCGTGAAGAAGGCACTGAATTGCAGGACGAGGGACGACAGCCCCGGCGACATGCCCTGCGCCATCGCAACGTTGACCACCCACCACAGGCCGACGCCGAACAGCAGGCCGTAGGCCGCCAACACCGGCAATCCAATGTTGGCGGGCCGACGAACGAAGAGCACCAGCGGCAACGCGGTGAACGTGAATCGCAACGCCGCGAGCAGGAATGGGTCGAGGGACTGCAAGCCCACGCCGATGACGGAAAAGTTGCTGCCCCAGAGGATCGTGACGAGGATGCCCAGGGCGCGATCGATGGGCTTCATCTCGCGCGGCAACTTTTCATGGGTGCGTGCACCGTTTTACGTAACACTCGGAGCGGTGCATGTTCTGCCGCGACGTCGCGGCTCGTACAGGGCCGAATCCAGAAATGCGACGCATCCACTGCGCATTTGGCGAATTCTTATCTTGGAGGAAGCGACGGGCGTTGCGCCCGTCGCCCCGTGTTGCCATCAGCCGCGCGAAGCCAGCTGCTGCAGGCGCTGCACCGCGACCGAGGCGGTCGGATAGTCCAGCGTCTTCTGCGCCGCGAGCTCGTTGAGCATCGACAGGGTGAAGCGCAGCGAGGCGTCGTCGCGCTCCAGCCAGTGGCGCACCTTCGCATCCGGCGTCGCGCCCGGCATCGTCAGCACCTGGCCGACGAGGATGCGCTGCTGCTGGCCCAGTTCCTCGCGCAGCACGCCGCGCGCCACCGCATGCCAGCGGCCATCGACGGTGAGCGCATCGATCTGCTGCAACAGCCACGGCAGGCGCAGCGCGTCGCCGAGGCGGAAGTGCACCTTCGCCACGTCCACCGGCTTGAGCTTGCGCTCGCGCGCCAGTTCGATGATGTCGGGCGTGGGTTCCAGGTACGGCAGCGCGGCCAGCTGGTCGGCGAGCGCGGCCGGCAAGCCCTTCGCCTGCCATTCCAGGATGCTCGCCTCGTACGCGGGACGCTGCGGATCCGGGAGGATGCGCTCGCCCGCGCGGATGTCGCGCACGCCGTCGTGGTAGCGGCCCACCGCGGTCGCGATGTCCGGGATCGCACCGGGGCGCGAGAGCAGCCAGCGCGTGAACGCGCGTTGCAGGTTCCAGATCACCTGCAGCGCATCGACCTGCACCGACTCCGGCACCTTGCCGCCGAGCGCATCGATCTGCGCCCACATCTCGCGCGCATCCAGCGCTTCGCGCGTGATGGTGAAGGCCTTGGCGATCTCCGCCGGCGAACGCCCGCTGTCTTCCTGCATGCGCAGGGTGAACGTGGCGCCCATGCGGTTGACCATCGAGTTGGTCACCGCGGTGGCGATGATCTCGCGCTTCAGGCGATGGTCTTCCATGCCCTTGGCGTACTTGTCCTGCAGGGGCTTCGGGAAGTAACGCACCAGTTCCTTCGACAGGTACGCGTCTTCCGGCACGTCGGAGTTGAGCAGCTGCGGATACAGCACGAGCTTGGAGTACGACAGCAGCACCGCCAGCTCCGGACGCGTCAGGCCCTGGCCGCGCGCCTTGCGCTCGGCGATCTCCTTGTCGGTCGGCAGGAACTCGATCTGGCGATCCAGCAGGCCCTGCGATTCCAGCGTGCGGATGAAGTGCTGCTTGGAGCCCATGCGCGTCAGGCTCATGCGCTCCATCAGGCTGAGCGCCTGGTTCTGGCGGTAGTTGTCGTTGAGCACCAGCAGGCCGACTTCGTCGGTCATCTGCGCCAGCAACGTGTTGCGCGCCTCGTACGTGAGCTTCTTCTTCTGCACCTGCGCATTGAGCAGGATCTTGATGTTGACCTCGTGGTCGGACGTGTCCACGCCCGCCGAGTTGTCGATGAAGTCGGTGTTGAGCAGCACGCCGTGCTGCGCCGCTTCCACGCGGCCCAGTTGCGTCATGCCCAGGTTGCCGCCCTCGCCCACCATCTTGCAGCGCAACTGTTCGCCGTTGACGCGCAGCAGGTTGTTGGCGCGGTCGCCGACGTCGGCATTGGACTCGCTCGACGCCTTGACGTAGGTGCCGATGCCGCCGTTCCACAGCAGGTCGACCGGCGCCTTGAGGATCGCCGACATCAGGTCATTCGGGCTGAGCGAAGTCGCATCGCCTTCGATGCCGAGCGCCGCGCGGATTTCCGGCGACACCGGGATCGATTTCGCGCTGCGCGGATACACGCCGCCGCCCTTGCTGATCAGCGCCTTGTCGTAGTCGTCCCAGCTCGAACGCGGGAGCTTGAACACGCGCTCGCGTTCCTTGAACGTCTTCGCCGCATCCGGATTGGGGTCCAGGAAAATGTGGCGGTGGTCGAACGCGGCCACCAGGCGGATGTGCTTCGACAGCAGCATGCCGTTGCCGAACACGTCGCCCGACATGTCGCCGATGCCCACGCACGTGAAGTCCTGCGTCTGGCAGTCGCGGCCCATGGCGTTGAAGTGGCGCTTCACCGATTCCCACGCACCGCGCGCGGTGATGCCCATGCCCTTGTGGTCGTAACCGACCGAGCCGCCGGAGGCGAAGGCGTCGTCCAGCCAGAAGCCGTGCGCGCGCGCGATCCCGTTGGCGATGTCGGAGAACGTGGCCGTGCCCTTGTCCGCCGCGACGACCAGGTACGGATCGTCCGCATCGTGGCGCACCACGTTGTCGGGATGCAGGATCTTGCCGTCCGGCGCGAGGTTGTCGGTGACGTCCAGCAGGCCGTTGATGAAACGCTTGTAGCAGGCCTGTCCTTCGGCGAACCATGCATCGCGGTTGGTCGCCGGGTCCGGCAGTTGCTTGCAGTAGAAGCCGCCCTTCGAACCCACCGGCACGATGACGGTGTTCTTCACCATCTGCGCCTTCACCAGGCCCAGGACTTCGGTGCGGAAGTCTTCGCGGCGATCCGACCAGCGCAGGCCGCCGCGCGCCACCGGGCCGAAGCGCAGGTGGATGCCTTCCACGCGCGGGCCATAGACGAAGATCTCGCGGTACGGGCGCGGCTTCGGCAGGTCCGGCACCTGCGCCGAATCGAGCTTGAAGGCGACGTAGTCGGCCGGGCCGCCGTCCTTGCGCAGGCCGTCCTTGTACTGGATGTAGTAGCTGGTGCGCAGCGTGGCGTCGATGACGCCGATGAAGCTGCGCAGGATGCGGTCGTCGTCGAGGCTGGACACGCGGTCCATCAGACCGATCAGCGCCGCGTGCGTGGCGTCGACCTGCTGCTCGCGCGTGCCGGCGCGGGCTTCGATCACCGGCTGCACGGCGTTGAGCGCGGCGGCGTCGTTGGCGAGCAACGCCTGCAGCTGCGCGCCGAAGCGTTCCATGCCCTGCTTGATCGCGGCCTTGGATTCCTTGCCCGTCGCCGGATCGAAGCGCGCTTCGAACAGTTCGACCAGCAGGCGCACCAGCAGCGGATAACGCGTGAACGTGGCTTCGACGTACGCCTGCGAGAACGGCACGCCGATCTGCAGCAGGTACTTCGAATAGCCGCGCAGCATCGCGACCTGGCGCCAGGACAGGCCGGCCAGCAGCACGAGGCGGTTGAAGCCGTCGTTCTCCGCTTCGCCGCGCCAGATGCGCGCGAAGGCTTCCTCGAAGTTCTCGTCGAGGCGATCGATGTCGAGGTCGGCCTGCGTGGCTTCGACCTCGAAGTCCTGGATGTAGGCGACGCGGCCGTCGGCTTCGATGCGGTACGGGTGTTCGGAAATCACGCGCAGGCCCATGTTCTCCATCATCGGGAGCGCATCGGACAGCGGGATGTCGTCGTTGAGGCGGTAGAACTTGAAGCGCAGGCCGCCGTTGCGCGAGCGGTACAGCGACAGGCGCAGGTCGTCGGCACCGGCCAGCGCGGCCAGGTGCTCGACGTCGTCGGCCGCCACTTCGGGGCTGACGTCTTCGATGTAGCCGGTGGGCAGCGCGCGGGCGTAGCGCGTGGCGAGCTTGAGGCCCATTTCCTCGCCGTGGCGCCTGGCCAGCGTGTCGCCGAGTTCGTCCTGCCAGTCGCGCACGATGTGGGCGAGGTCGGCTTCCAGCTTCGCCTCGTCGATCACCGGCTTGGAGCCCGGGCGCGGACGCACGATGAGGTGCAGCTGCGCGAGCGCCGATTCGCCGATGTGCACGGTGCTGTCGATGTGCTCGCCGTCGAGTTCGCGCTTGAGCAGCGCTTCGATGCGATGGCGCATCTGCGTGTCGTGGCGGTCGCGCGGCACGTACACCAGCACCGAATAGAACCGCCCGTAGCGGTCGCGGCGCAGGAACAGCTTGCTGCGCACGCGCTCCTGCAGGCCCAGGATGCCGATCGCCGTGGAGTACAGCTCGTTCTCGGTGGACTGGAACAGCTCGTCGCGCGGCAGCGTTTCCATGATGTGGCGCAGCGCCTTGCCGCTGTGGCTGGCCGGGCGCAGGCCCGATTCGCGCATCACGTGTTCGTAGCGCTCGCGCACCAGCGGGATGTCCCACGGGCGGCGGTTGTACGCGCTGGAGGTGTACAGGCCGAGGAAGCGCTGTTCGCGGATCGGCTGGCCCTTCGCGTCGAACGCGAGCACGCCGATGTAATCCATGTAGCCCGGGCGATGCACGGTGGCACGCGCGTTGGTCTTGGTGAGGATGAGCGCATCGACGGCGCCGGACTGCGGCATGTAATGCGCGGCCAGCGAGGTGAGCGGGCGCGGCGCGCCGGCGTCCTTGCCGCGCAGCAGGCCCAGGCCCGACTCCGGATGCGCGACCAGCACCTGGTCCTTGCCCTGCTTCTCCACCGTGTATTCGCGGTAGCCGAAGAAGGTGAAATGGTTGTCGGCGGCCCAGCGCAGGAATTCCTGCGCCTCGGCGCGGCCGGCGTCGGACACCGGGATGCGGTGCGACGGCAGTTCCTCGGCGACTTCGAGCATGCGCGTACGCATCTCTTCCCAGTCGGACACGATCGCGCGCACGTCGGCCAGCACGGCCTGCACGCGCTTTTCGATCTTCGCCATCGCCGCCTGCGGCTGGCGGTCGATCTCGATGTGGATGAAGGACTCGTTGGTGCCCTCGCCCACGCCGGTGAGCTTGCCGGCGCGGTCGCGCTGCAGCAGCACCACCGGATGGCCGAGCACGTGCACGCCGATGCCCATCTCGGCGAGCGCCATCGTCACCGAGTCGACGAGGAAGGGCATGTCGTCGTTGAGGATCTGCAGCACGGTGTGCGGCGATTCCCAACCGTTGTCCTTCATCGTGGTGTTGAACAGGCGGACGTTGGCCTTGCCCGGCTTGCGCGTGGCGGCGAAGTCGAGGATGCCCGCGGCCAGCGCGGCCCAGCCTTCGGCGCCGTGCTCGACGTATTCGTCGCGGGTCATGCGCGCATAGAAGCTGCGCGCGAACGCTTCGGCTTCCGCCGCGCGTGCCTTCGGCACGCGCTTGCGGATCGCCTCCAGCACCGGCGAGAGATCGAAGCGCGCGACGGCGACGTCGCGGCCCGGGGTGGCCACTTGGGTTTTCGCAATCGTCGTCTTGGCGGAGGTCGCTTTCTTGGCGGCCTGGACGGACTTGGGACGGGTGCTCATGGGGTCGCGGGGATCCTGTCGTTCGGGCGCGCGCTCAGCGCAGGCCGGTTTCGTTGCGGGCGATGACCAGGCGCTGGATCTCGCTCGTACCCTCGTAGATCTCGGTGATCTTCGCGTCGCGGAAGTAACGCTCGATCGGCATTTCCTTCGAATAGCCCATGCCGGCGTGGATCTGCACGGCCTGGTGGGCGATCCACATGCACGCCTCGGAGGCGGTGAGCTTGGCGATGGCCGCTTCGTTGGTGAAACGCTCGCCCTGGCCCTTCACCCACGCCGCGCGCAGCGTGAGCAGCGTGGCGGCGTCGAGCTTGCACTTCATGTCGGCGATCTTGGCCTGCGTCATCTGGAACGTGCCGATGGGCTGGCCGAAGGCCTTGCGCTCGCGCACGTAGGCCAACGTGGCTTCGTACGCGGCCCGGCCGATGCCGATGGCCTGCGAGGCGATGCCGATGCGGCCGGCGTCGAGCACGCCCATCGCGATCTTGAAGCCGTGGCCTTCCTGGCCCAGCACTTCGTCGGCTTCGGCGACGTAGTCGGTGAATTCGATCTCGCACGTGGCCGAGGCGCGGATGCCGAGCTTCGGTTCCGTCTTGCCGCGGTGGAAACCGGGCTTGTCGGTGTCGATGATGAAGGCGGTGATGCCGCGCGCGCTCTTGTCCGGATCGGTCATCGCGAACAGCACGATGTACCTGGCGACCGGGCCGGAGGTGATCCAGCTCTTCTTGCCGTTGATGACGAAGCGGCCATCGGCCTGCTTGGTCGCGCGGCAGCGCATGGCGGTGGCGTCGGAGCCGGACTGCGGCTCGGTGAGCGCGAAGGCGCCGATGTGCGCGCCCTCGGCGATCGCGCGCACGTACGTCTGCTTCTGCGCCTCGGTGCCGTGGGTCAGGATGCCGTTGCAGAACAGCGAGTTGTTGACCGACATGATCGTGGAGTGGGCGGCGTCGCCCGCGGCGATCTCGATCATGGCCAGCACGTAGCTGATCGGGTCCATGCCCGCGCCGCCGTATTCGGCCGGCACCTCGATCCCCATCAGGCCGTTCTCGCCGAGGGTGCGGATGTTCTCGAGGGGGAATTCGCCGCTCCGGTCGAAGTGTTCGGCGCTGGGGGCGATCTTTTCGCGCGCGATGCGACGCGCCACGTCCTGGATCATCAACTGCTCTTCGGTGAAACGGAAATCCACGTTGGTGCGCTCCGGCCGGGATGAAGAAGCGGAATTGTAGCCCCGGAGCGCGTGCCGCTTGACCCCCGGGGCATCGCGGGACCAGACTTATCTCTATATCGCGATAGGCGGATGAAACGCCTCGGAGCCTCTGGCGCATGGATCTGGAAGGGTGGTCGACCCGGTTGAAGGTGTTCGCCGACGCCACGCGCGTCCGCCTGCTCGCCTTGCTGGAACGCGAGGAACTCACCGTCGCCGAGCTGTCGGCCATCACGCAGCTGGCGCAGCCGCGCGTGTCCACGCACCTGGCGAAGCTGAAGGACGCGGGCCTCGTGCGTGATCGCCGCGCCGGCGTGTCGGCCTATTACCGCTTCGAGGAAACCGCGCTGGACCCGGCGCAGCGCGCGCTCTGGAACACCCTGCGCGCCGGCAGCGACGATGCACTGCTGCGCCAGGACGCCGAGCGCGTGCCCGGCGTGCTGGCCACGCGCGCGGCGGACCAGAACTGGGCCGACTCGGTGGCCGGCGACATGGAACGCCACTATTCGCCGGGCCGCACCTGGGAAGCGCTGGCGCGCACCGCGCTGCCACTGTTGAGTCCGGGCGACGTGCTGGACATCGCTTCGGGCGATGGCGTGCTGGCCGAACTGCTCGCGCCGCATGCGCACCGCTACGTCTGCATGGACGCCAGCGCGCGCGTGGTCGCCGCCGCCAGCGAACGCCTGAAGCCCTACGCCAACGTGGAAGTGCGCGAAGGCGACATGCACGCGCTGCCCTTCCCCGATGCCAGCTTCGACCTGGTGGTGCTGATGCACGCCCTCACCTACGCCAGCAAGCCTGCGCAGGCGGTGGCCGAAGCCGCGCGCGTGCTGCGCAGCGGCGGGCGCCTGTTGTTGTCGAGCCTGGCGCGCCATGAACACCGCGCGGTGGTGGAGGCCTACGGCCACGCCAACCTCGGGTTCTCGGAGAAGGACCTGCGCAAGTTCGCCGAGAAGGCCGGCGTCACCGTCGCAAGCAGCGGCACGGTGACGCGCGAACGCCGTCCGCCGCATTTCGAAGTGATTTCGTTGTTGGGAGTGAAGCCGTGAACGATGTGAAGCAACTGCCCTGGCGCCATCCGGCGCGCGTGGCGCAACTGGAAGCCGCGCTCGCACGGCGCATCCTCGTGATCGATGGCGCGATGGGCACGATGATCCAGCGCCACGACCTGCAGGAAGCCGACTATCGCGGCGAGCGCTTCGCCCACGGCTACGACGCGCTGTTCGCCGCCGATGGCCACGCGCACGCGCCGGGCTGCGGTTGCGAGGGGCACGACCAGAAAGGCAACAACGACCTGCTCACGCTGTCGCGCCCGGAGATCATCCGGGAGATCCACGATGCGTACCTGGCGGCCGGCGCGGACCTGGTCGAGACCAACACGTTCAATTCCACGTCGATCTCGCTGGCCGATTACCACCTCGAACACCTGGTCCGCGAACTCAACCGCGAAGGCGCGCGCCTGGCGCGCGAAGCCTGCGATGCGGCTGAAGCGCGCGATCCCGCGCAGCCGCGCTTCGTGATCGGCGTGCTGGGCCCGACCAGCCGCACGGCCTCGCTGAGCCCGGACGTGAACCGCCCCGGCTTCCGCGCGATCAGCTTCGACGAACTCGCGCACGCCTATCGCGAATCCACCCGCGGCCTCATCGAAGGCGGCGCCGACGTGCTGATGGTCGAGACGATCTTCGACACGCTCAATGCGAAAGCGGCGTTGTTCGCGATCGAAGACGTGTTCGAGGAGCTCGGTGCGCGCCTGCCGGTGATGATTTCCGGGACGATCACCGATGCCTCGGGCCGCACCTTGTCGGGCCAGACCGCCGAAGCCTTCTGGTATTCGCTGCGCCATGCGCGGCCTCTGGCGATCGGGCTGAACTGCGCGCTCGGCGCGAAGGACCTGCGCGCGCACGTCGACGTGCTGGCCCAGGTGGCCGACACGTACGTGAGCACGCATCCGAACGCGGGGCTGCCCAATGCGTTCGGCGGTTACGACGAAACGCCGGAAGACATGGCGGGCACGCTGGGCGAGTTCGCGCGCGCCGGCCTGCTGAACCTCGTCGGTGGTTGCTGCGGCACCACGCCCGACCACATCCGCGCGATCGCGCAGGCCGTGCACGGCGTCGCGCCGCGCGAAGTGCCGCAGCTGGCGGATGCCGCATGACGACCCTGCTCGCCCGCCAGACGCGGCTCAGTGGCCTGGAGCCGCTGCAGATCACCCCGCAGAGCAACTTCGTCAACGTCGGGGAACGCACCAACGTCACCGGCTCGGCGCAGTTCAAGAAGCTGATCCTCGAAGGACGCTACGACGAAGCCGTGGTGGTCGCGCGCCAGCAGGTGGAAAACGGCGCGCAGGTGCTCGACGTCAACATGGACGAGGGCATGCTCGATTCCGAGCGCGCGATGACCACGTTCCTCAACCTCATCGCCGCCGAGCCCGACATCGCGCGCGTGCCGGTGATGGTGGACAGTTCGAAGTGGACGGTGATCGAGGCCGGCCTGAAGTGCCTGCAGGGCAAGGGCATCGTCAATTCCATCTCGATGAAGGAAGGCGAAGCCGAGTTCCTGCGCCAGGCGCAACTGGTGCGCCGCTACGGCGCGGCCGTGGTGGTCATGGCGTTCGACGAAGTCGGCCAGGCCGACACGATCGAACGCAAGGTCGACATCTGTTCGCGCGCCTACGACCTGCTGACGACGCAGGTCGGCTTCCCGCCGGAAGACATCATCTTCGACCCCAACGTGTTCGCGATCGCCACCGGCATCGAGGAACACGATGGCTACGCGGTCGCCTTCATCGAGGCGGCGCGCGAACTCAAGCGCCGCTTCCCGCTGTCGCACATCAGCGGCGGCGTGTCGAACGTGTCGTTCTCCTTCCGCGGCAACGAGCCCGTGCGGCAGGCGATCCACGTGGTGTTCCTGTACCACGCGATCGCCGCGGGCATGGACATGGGCATCGTCAACGCGGGCGCCCTGCCCCTGTACGACGACCTCGATGCGGACCTGCGCGAGCGCGTGGAAGACGTGGTGCTCAACCGGCGCAGCGACGGCACCGAGCGCCTGCTCGAGATCGCCGACCGCTACAAGGGCAGGAAGGGCGAGAAGAAAGTCGAGGACCTCGCATGGCGCGACCGCCCCGTGCGCGACCGCCTCAGCCATGCACTCGTGCACGGCATCGACGCCTTCATCGAAATCGACACCGAGGAAGCGCGCGCGCAGTCCACGGTGCCGCTGGATGTCATCGAAGGTCCGCTGATGGCGGGCATGAACGTGGTGGGCGACCTGTTCGGCGCGGGCAAGATGTTCCTGCCGCAGGTCGTGAAGTCCGCGCGCGTGATGAAGAAGGCCGTCGCCTACCTGCTGCCGTACATCGAAGCGGAGAAGCTGCGCACCGGCGTGGTGGGCCGCAACAACGGCAAGATCGTCATGGCGACCGTCAAGGGCGACGTGCACGACATCGGCAAGAACATCGTCGGCGTGGTGCTGGCGTGCAACAACTTCGAGGTGATCGACCTCGGCGTGATGGTGCCGGCGCAGGTGATCCTGGATCGCGCGAAGGCCGAGAACGCCGACATCATCGGCTTGTCCGGGCTGATCACGCCGTCGCTGGAGGAAATGAGCCACGTCGCGCGCGAGATGCAGCGCCAGGGCTTCCAGGTGCCGCTGCTGATCGGCGGCGCGACCACGTCGCGCGCGCACACGGCGCTGAAGATCGATCCGCACTACAAGTCGCCGACCGTGTGGGTGAAGGATGCCTCGCGTGCGGTGGGCGTCGCGCAGTCGCTGGTGTCCGGCGAATTGCGCCAGGCGTTCGTCGCGGCCAACGACGCGGACTACGCGGAGATCCGCGAACGCCACAAGAGCCGCGGCGATGCCAAGCGCCTCGTGCCGCTGGAGAAGGCGCGCGCGCAGGCGTTCGATGGCGGCTGGGACGCGTATACGCCCCCCGCCCCGCGCACGCCGGGCCTCACGGTGTTCGACGACGTGCCGCTCGCCGAACTCGTCGACTACATCGACTGGACGCCGTTCTTCAACACCTGGGAATTGAGCGGCAAGTATCCGGCGATCCTCGACGACGCGATCGTCGGCACGCAGGCGCGCGAGCTGTTCGCCGATGCGCAGGCGATGCTTACGAAGATCGTCGGCGAGAAGTGGCTGCAGGCGAAGGCCGTCGTCGGCCTGTGGCCCGCGCATTCCGTGGGCGACGACGTGCGCGTCGGCAACGGGACCACGCTGCATTTCCTGCGCCAGCAGGCGGACAAGCCGGTCGACCGGCCGGATTTCTGCCTCGCGGATTTCATCGCGCCGGTGTCGTCGGGCAAGCACGACTGGATCGGCGGCTTCGCGGTGACCGCGGGGCTCGGGATCGAAGCGCATGTCGCGCGCTTCGAGGCCGACCAAGACGATTACAACGCGATCCTGTTGAAGGCGCTCGCCGATCGCCTGGCCGAAGCCCTGGCCGAGCGCACGCACGCGCTGGTGCGGCGCGACCTGTGGGGCTACGCGGCGGACGAAACGCTCGCCAACGATGCGTTGATCGACGAACAGTACGCCGGCATCCGCCCCGCGCCCGGCTATCCGGCGTGCCCGGAGCACAGCGAGAAGGCGACGCTGTTCAAGCTGCTGGAGGCGGAGAAGCACGTCGGCGTGCAGCTGACGGAAAGCTACGCGATGTATCCGGCGGCCGCGGTGTCGGGCTATTACTTCAGCCATCCGCGCAGCCAGTATTTCGTGGTGGGGCGCGTGTCGCGCGAGCAGGTGGCCGACTATGCGAAGCGCAAGGGCGTGTCGTTGCAGCAGGCGGAGCGGTGGTTGGCTTCGAACCTGGATTACGATCCGGAGTAGCGAGTCGATGCGCTTGTGACCTGCCCTATCGGCAGGTCACGCATCGACGAGCCGGGCAGCGAAAGCTGCCCGTCGTCGATCAAGGCCGCCCATGCTCGATCGGGCGGTCGCGATGCATCAACGCCCACTCGGCGTGTTCGGCCAGCGCCGCTTCGCCGAGCGCGCGCAGGATCTCCCGCTTCTCCTGCGTCGAGCGCGCCGCATCCAGCGCGAGCCGCGCATTGCGGTAGATGCGGTACATGAAGCGGTACTGCTTCACCAGTTCCTTGTCCGCCTTGCGATACGCATACGCCTCGCGCACCGCGGCGATCAGCGACAGCGCCCCCATCGTCGTCACCAGCACGCTCTGCGTCAGCGGGCCGAACGTGCGATGGAACAAGGCCAGCACCGCGCTGATCGCAATGCCCGCCCACAGGCACGCCGCGCCCAACCGTTGCGTGCGCACGTGGTGGCGCGCACGCAACGTCGCCTTGCGTTCGTAATACGCCAGCTGGCCCGATTGCCCCGGGCGCCCGACCCACGCGTCGATCACCGCCTCCACCGCGTGCGCGGCCGCATCGGGATCCTCGAGCGCCGGCGTCGGCGTCAGGCCCACCTGGCGCATCACGTTGCGGATCCAGCCGAGTTCGACGTCCTGTTTCTGCATGAAGTTGTCGTGCGCGAATTCCGGGTCGCCGGTGATCGTCAGTCCCGCGCGCCGCCAGAACGTCTGCACGCGCAGGCCTTCGGCGAGCGCGCGGTAGTCGATGTACTTGCGATGCCAGTCGTGGCGCTGCGCGGCCACCGCGATCGCAAGGCCGATCGCGAACAACCCGAGGAAGCCCCACAACATCGCGTCCGGCGCGCCGAGGTCGGCATACAGCAGCAGGCTCAGGCCCATCGCGATGGCGAGCCCGTGGATGGCGCGCATCGCCCACAAGGTGCGGCGCTGGTAACGCATCGCCAGGGCATCGGCTTCGCGCCACGTGCGTTCGGCCAGGTCTTCGCTCGCGGCAGGCAACGCATGCGCGGCGAGCTTGTGCCGATCGTGCTCGAAGGCCTGCATGCGTTCGAAGATGCAGCGGTATTCCGGCGGCGGGCCTTCGTCGAACAGGCGTTGCCCGCCGCTGGTGAGCCAGCGCGGCGTGCCATCGAACGCACCGATGCCATGCGCGGCCTCGCCGTTCGCGCGACGCGTGGGCAGGTGCAGCACCAGGCTGTCGTCGTCGCCCGCGAGCATCTGCCGCAGGTTGTCGGTGGCGCGCCGCGCACCGGGCACCGGGCCGCCGAGGTAATAGCGCACGACTTGCCCCGTGCCGCCCGTGCCCGCGTGGTCGCGCCCGTCCCACAGCGCGAACAGCACGTGGCAATGGTTGGCGACGAACAACCCCGCGTGCAGGTATTGCCGATCGCGCGCGGGGCCGGGCGCGCGCATGGTGTCGAAATCATCTACCGGATAGGCGAGCGGGATGACTTCCGCGCGCGCCATCAACGCGTCGAACGCGCGATGCGAGTCATCGCTTTCGAAATCGTCGCGGTACAAGGCCAGCGGCAACGGCAGCGGCACGACCAGGCGCGCCCCCATTTCCAGGCCGATTTCGGCCACGAGGCGATCGCCGCCTTCGGCCAGCGCGGACATCACGACGAGGGCGAGTTCGGGATAGCGCGTGCGCAGGAACGCCAGCGCGTCGCGCACGCGCGCTTCGAGTTCGTGCAGTTGCGCGGGATCGAGGTCGCGGTGGCTCGTGACCCCGACGATCAACTCGGTGCGCGGGGCGGCGGCCGTGTCCACGAACCGGGGGAACGCCCGGATCGTGCGCAACCGGCCATGGCGCGGTTACCAGACCAGGTCGTCGGGCACCTGGTATTGCGGATCGGCGTAGGGATCGTCCTGCGCGGAGGCGTTCGGATCGACCTTCAGCGCGACCGACGGGGCGAAGATCGATTCGGCCTTCGCCAGCGTGTCGGCATCGACCAGCACGTAGCGGCCATCGAGTTGCACCACGCCCAGCTCGCCCGCGTTGAGCGCCTTGAGCTGCACGTCGGTGACGTAGATGCGCTTGATCTTGCCGCCGTATTCGAAGTGGCGCGCGATCTCGGCGCCCGCGTCGTTGCGCGCCTTGTCCTTCAGGAATTCGGCGAGGGCGGCCTTCGCTTCGCGGCGCAGGCGCGCTTCTTCCTGCTTCAGGCGCTCGGCTTCGATGCGCTCGTCCTTCTCGCGCTGCGCGCGGATGGCGTACGCCTTGGCGAGGTCGATGTCTTCGCGCGTGCGCGGCTTGTGCGTCGCGTGTGCCGGCTTGCCATGCGACGGACTGCCTTGCGGCGGACGGCCCTGCGACGGCTTGCCGTGCGCGGGCTTGCCGTGCGGCGGCCTGCCCTGCCCCGGTGCGTTGGGGCCACGCGCATGCGCGGGCTTGCCGTGCTGCTGCTGCGGCTTGCCGGCGTGGGCGGGTTTGCCGGACGCAGGACGTTCGGGCTTCGGCGCGGGCTTGAAGCCCAGGCCGAGCAGCTGGTCGCGCAGGGAATCGGTCATCGGATACGGCGGGTCGTGCGAAGGGCGGGCGAAGCATGCCGCATCGGGGGCGAGGATGCAGCCCCGCCTTGCGGCCATTGCGCCGCGGGTCAGTAATGCGGTGGCGGCGGTTCTTCGGCCGGATCGGCGAAGAACGCGCCGCGCGAGGATTTCATCTCCTCCAGCGCGCGGCGCATGAGGTCGGCGTGGCGCTCGGCTTCCAGGCGGATCGCCGCGAGCGCATCGCTCAGTTCGGTCATCGCGTTTTCCTGGAACGCCAGCCGCGTTTCCAGCTCCACCAGCCGCGCTTCGAGCGCGGCGGTGTCCATGCCCTGGGCGTTGCCCTGCGTCATGCGAACGAACGCACCGAACGACCGCGGCCGATGCCGTAGTACGCCAGGCCCGCGTTTTCGACTTCGGCCGGCTCGTACAGGTTGCGGCCGTCGAAGACCACCTTGTCGGCGAGCGTGGCGGCGAGCTTGCCGAAATCCGGGCTGCGGAACTGCTTCCACTCGGTGACCACCACCAGCGCATCGGCGCCGCGCAGCGCTTCGCCGGCGGAACCGCACAGGGTGAGATCGTCGCGCTCGCCGAAGATGCGCTGCGCTTCGTGCGTGGCTTCCGGATCGTAGGCCTGCACGCGCGCACCGGCTTCCCACAACTGCGCGAGCAGCGTGCGGCTGGAAGCGGCGCGCATGTCGTCGGTGTTGGGCTTGAACGCCAGGCCCCACACCGCGACGGTCTTGCCGCGCACGTCGCCGTAGTGGCGCGTCATCAGTTCGAACAGGTGGCCCTTCTGCGCCGCGTTCACCGCTTCCACCGCGTCGAGCAGGCGCGGGTTGCAGCCGGACTGCTGCGCGGTCCAGGCCAGCGCCTGCACGTCCTTCGGGAAGCACGAGCCGCCGTAGCCGGCGCCGGGATAGATGAAGTGCCAGCCGATGCGCGGATCCGAACCGATGCCCTGGCGCACGGCTTCGATGTCGGCGCCCACTTGCTCGGCGATGTTGGCGATCTCGTTCATGAAGGAGATCTTCGTCGCGAGCATCGCGTTGGCGGCGTACTTGGTGAGTTCGGCCGAACGCACGTCCATCGACACGATGCGTTCGTGGTTGCGGTTGAACGGCGCGTACAGGCGCTTGAGTTTTTCCAGCGCGGCCGGGCTGTCGGTGCCGATCACGATGCGGTCGGGACGCATGCAGTCGTTGACCGCGTCGCCTTCCTTGAGGAATTCGGGGTTGCTGACGACGTCGAACACGAGCGTCGTGCGGCGGTTCTGCAGTTCGCCGGCGATGGCGGCGCGCACCTTGTCGGCGGTGCCGACGGGCACGGTGGACTTGTTGACCACCACGGCCGCGCGCTGCAGGTGCTGGCCGATGGTGCGGGCCACGGCGAGGACGTACTTGAGGTCGGCGCTGCCGTCTTCGTCGGGCGGCGTGCCCACGGCGATGAACACCACGTCGCCGTGTTCGATCGCGCTGGCGGCGTCGGTGGTGAAGTGCAGGCGGCCGGCGGCGTGGTTGGCCTTGACCATCGGCTCCAGGCCCGGCTCGTAGATCGGGATGACGCCGTTGTTGAGGCCTTCCACCTTGGCGGTGTCGATGTCGACGCAGACCACGTCGTGGCCCACCTCGGCCAGGCAAGTACCGGTGACGAGCCCGACGTAGCCGGTGCCGAAGATCGTGACGCGCATGCGGAATCCTGATGAGCTTGGAAAGACGCAATGGTCGCAGCCAGAAACGTCACGCCGTGGTGAAAACCACGGCGTGACCTGGTGCGGATCGGCGCGGAAGCGCGCCGCGTGGCGCGATTACTTCGCCGGGTTCTTGACGATGTCGATCAGTTCGACGTCGAACACGAGCGTGGCGTTCGGCGGGATCGGGCCGCCCGGCGTGCCCTTGTCGCCGTAGCCCAGGTTGCCCGGGATCCACAGCTTGTACTTGCTGCCCACCGGCATCAGCTGCAGGCCTTCCTGCCAGCCCGGCACGACCTGGTTGAGCGGGAACACGACCGGCTGTCCGCGCTCGATGGAGCTGTCGAACGTCTTGCCGTCGAGCAGCTTGCCCGTGTAATGCACGCGCACCACGTCTTCGGGCTTGGGCTTCGGACCCTTGCCTTCGGTGACGACCTGGTACTGCAGGCCCGAGGCGGTGGTCTGCACGCCCGGCTTCTTCGCGTTCTCGGCGAGGAACTTCTGGCCGGATTCGAGGTTGGTCTTGGCCTCGGCCATCATCTTGGCGATCTGCTTGGCCTGCATCTTCTGGCCGAAGGTCTCGCCGACGTCGCGCGCCTGCTCTTCGGTCAGCAGCAGCTTCTCGCCCTTGAGCGAGCTCTTGATCGCCTTGGCGATCGTGTCGACGTCGATCTCGTCCTTCATCGGCTCCAGCTGCTTGGCGAGCGCCATGCCGACCATGTAGCTGACCTGGTCCTTCTCGGTCGGCAGGCCCGCGATCTTCGCGCCGCCAGCGGCGGTGGTGGCGGCGGCCGGCGCGGACGCGTCGGTCTTCTTGTCGGCGGGTTTGTTGCAGCCGGCGACCGCGATCACGGCGGCGGTCAGGGCGATGGCAAGGGCGTGGCGCTTCATCGGGAATGGCTCCAGGGACTAAAGGAAAAGAAAGGCAGGCCCGCACTCTAGCGGCGCGGGGCTGAAGCCCGGGTTGGCGGCCGGGCCGGATGGATCATTCAAACGTGAGGCTCATTGCGCATCGACGCCGAGCAGCTCGACGTCGAACACGAGGGTGGCGTTCGGACCGATCGGGCCGCCCGGGGTTCCCTTCTCCCCGTAGGCGAGCTCGCCCGGGATCCAGAAACGGTACTGCGCGCCCACCGGCATCATCGACAGGCCTTCGGTCCAGCCCGGGATCACCTGCGACAGCGCGAACTGCGCCGGCTGGCCGCCGTAGGAACTGTCGAACTCGGTGCCGTCGAGCAGCGTGCCGCGATAGTTGACGCGCACGCGGTCGGACGGCTTCGGACGCGGACCGGCGCCCTGGCGCAGCACCATGTACTGCAGGCCCGACTTGGTGACGTACACGCCCTTCGTCGCCTTGTTCTTTTCGAGGAACGCGGCGCCCGCGGCCTTGTTTTCCTGTGCGATGGCCGTGGCCTGCGCTTCGATCTTCGCCTGCCCGCGCTTGGAGAACGCTTCGCCGACGACGCGCGCTTCGGCGTCCGTCATCAGCAGGTGGCCCTTCGCGAACGTGGTGCGCACGGCCTGCAGCAGCGTGGGCAGGTCGAATTCGTCCTTGAACGGTGCGAGCGAACGACCGACGTCGCTGCCGACGAGCAGGCCCACGTCTTCCTTCGAGACTTCCGGCAGCGGCTTGGTCGCGCCCGCGGGCTGGCCGTTGCGCGCGGTGATGCGCGCGAGCAGCGCCTGTCCGACCTGCTTCGCCTTTTCATCGTCGAGCAGCATCTTGCCGCCGGCCAGGCCGTTGCGCACCGCGCGTTCGAACGCGGCCATGTCGATGTCCGGCGCGATCGGCGCCAGCGAATTGCCCCAGTCCATGCCGAGCATGTAGCCGATCTTGTCGCGCTCGGTGACCAGCGTGGCCTTGTCCGGGGTGGCTTTGTCCTGCGCTGCGGCAAGACCGGGGCCGGCGAGCGCGCCGAGCATGAGCAACGCGGCGACGCCGCGCAGGAAAACCTTCATCCGATGCACTCCTGGGGGAAACATGAGCCGGGGAAACGTGTGGGTCGGCAAGCCGCGCATTGTCGGGGCGCCCGCGGCGCGGCCGCAATCGCGCCCATGAACGCGGGCCCGTGAAAGCGCCGCAGTCTGCCACGGCTGCCGCCCAACCGGCCCCTCCCTTCTATGTCTTTAGTTGGGTCATCCGGTTGTTGACGATGGGAATGGTGGTGTTATAGTTGCCTACAACACCGAACACCCAGAGCAGGACGCCCACCATGAACCGCAAGCTCCACAACACGGTCACCGCGCTCGCCGCCACCACCGGGCTGCTCGTCCTGAGCCTGATGGCCGCCGCGCCGGTCGCGCCGCTGGACGCCGCGAGCCTGGCGCCGGCGACGGCCTCCACCCGCGCGCCCACCGACGCCCAGATCGAACGCATCGTCGGCGCCGCCGCCGAAGCCGCCACCCTGGCCGTCATCGCCGCCGCCTTCGCCGAAAGCGACCAGCGCGCCACGATCGACACCACTTCGCCCGCGCCGGCCCCGGCGCGCAAGCACGCCTCGCGCGGTCGCCAGTCGGTCGCGATGCCCTTCTTCTCCTTCGCACCGCGAGGCTGACCAATGACTGCCATCGAATGGAGCGACGGCGCTCCCATCTACCGCCAGCTGAAGGATCGCGTCGTCGCCATGTTGCTCGACGGGATCCTCAAGCCCGGCGACGCGCTGCCCTCGGTGCGCCAGGTGGCCGCCGAATACCAGCTCAATCCCATCACCGTCTCGCGCGCCTACCAGGAGCTCGCGGACGAAGCCATCGTCGAAAAACGCAGGGGACTCGGCATGTACGTCACGGAAGGGGCTTCGGAAAAACTGCTCAGCAGCGAGCGCGATCGCTTCCTCAAGGAAGAGTGGCCGCTCGTGCTCGAACGCATCCAGCGACTGGGCCTTTCGCTCGATCGCCTGATGCAGAACGCTGCCGCCGCCGGAGGCCAGGCATGAACGCGACCACCACCCAGGCCGCCGCGACCTCGGTCGTCAGCGCGCGCAACCTGCGCAAGGCCTACAAGAACAAGCTGGCGCTGGACGACACGGCGTTCGAGATCCCCGCCGGCCGCATCGTCGGCCTGATCGGCCCCAACGGCGCCGGCAAGACCACCGCGCTGAAGGCGATGCTCGGCCTGATCCCGTTCGAAGGCGACCTGCGCGTCCTCGGCCGCGACCCGCGCACCGAACGCGATGCGCTGATGAACGACGTGTGCTTCATCGCCGACGTCGCCGTGCTGCCGCGCTGGATCCGCGTGCGCGAAGCGATCGAGTTCGTGGCCGGCGTGCATCCGCGCTTCGACCGCGCCCGTTGCGAACGCTTCCTCGCCAACACCCAGCTCAAGCCGGACATGAAAGTGCGCGAGATGTCCAAGGGCATGATCGTGCAGCTGCACCTGGCGCTGGTGATGGCCATCGACGCCAAGCTGCTCGTGCTCGACGAACCCACGCTCGGCCTGGACATCCTGTATCGCAAGCAGTTCTACCAGCGCCTGCTGGAGGACTACTTCGACGAGGACAAGACGATCGTGATCACCACGCACCAGGTGGAGGAGATCGAACACATCCTCACCGACGTGATGTTCATCCGCGACGGCAAGATCGTGCTCACCGCGCCGATGGATGCCGTGGGCGAGCGCTACATCGAAGTGTTCGTCAACGCCGACCGCGCCGACGAAGCGCGCAGCCTGCGCCCGATCGACGAACGCAGCCTGCCGTTCGGCAAGGTCGTGATGCTGTTCGATGGCGTCGAGAAGCATCGCCTGTCGCACCTCGGCGAAACCCGCACCCCGGGCCTGGCCGACCTGTTCGTCGCCACCATGAAGGGAACCTACGCATGAACGCATCCACCTTTGATGGCGAACCGCGCCGCGTCCCCGTGGCCGCGCCCCATCCCACCCACAAGTTCAAGCTGATGCTCCGCCGCGAGTTCTGGGAGCACAAGGGCGGGTTCTTCTGGGCGCCGATCTGGGCCGGCGGCATCTCGGTCGTGCTCGCGCTGATGGCGCTCGTGGTCGGCGAAGTCGTCGCCCGCCGCGAACTGGCGCACGGCACCAAGTACACCGACCAGGGCATCCGCATCAACGGGCTCGACTTCGGCCAGCTCACCGACAAGATGACGCCGAGCGACCTGGAGAACTGGGGCAAGGCGGTCGACGCCTCGATGCTGGTCTCCTCGCTGTGGCCCTTCATCGTCCTGGGCTTCGTGGTGTTCTTCTACTGCCTCGGCGCGCTGTACGACGAGCGCAAGGATCGCAGCGTGCTGTTCTGGAAGTCGCTGCCGCTGTCGGATCGCGACACGGTGTTGTCGAAGGCCGCGAGCGCGCTGCTCGTCGCGCCGGTGATCGCCACGATCGTCTCGGTCCTGACGATGTTCGCCTTCGGCCTGGTCGTCACCCTGGTCATGCCGATGCACGGCCTCAACCCGCTCACGATGTACTGGGGCGCGGGCCATGCGCTGCAGGTCGCAGGGCTGCTGATCGCCGCAATCCCGGTCTACGCGATGTGGGCGCTGCCGACCGTCGGCTGGCTGATGCTCTGCTCTGCCTGGGCGCGCTCCAAGCCCTTCCTGTGGGCGGTGATGATCCCCGTGTTCGCCGGCATCTTCGTGGCCTGGTTCGACGTGATGAATGTCTTCAGCCTCGACACCGGCTGGTTCTGGCAGAACGTGGTGCTCCGCTCGCTGGGTTCGGTCTTCCCCGGCACGTGGATGACGGTGCAGAACCTGAATGTCGCTTCCCCGGATCACTTCGACGCGCTCTCGATGATCCAGCACATGTACTCGACGTTTGCCACGCCGCAGATGTGGGTCGGCGCGGCGATCGGCATCGCGATGATCTTCGGTGCGATCCGCCTGCGCCGCTGGCGCGACGACAACTGATCCGCAACACACAAGCACTGCGTAACACCCCCCACTGCCCCGGCCTTCAAACGCCGGGGCTTTTTTTGCCTCGCTATCCGCCGCCGCCGCCACCGCCTTCGCGGATGCCGCCCTTCGTCAGGGCTTCGGGATCCAGCAGCTTGCGCAGCTTCGCTTCCGGCAGGCCGCTCATCTCCAGCGCCACGTCGAGCACCGCGCGCTTTTCCTTGTACGCACGCTTGGCGATCGCCGCCGCGCGCTCGTAGCCGATGATCGGGTTGAGCGCGGTGACCAGGATCGGATTGCGCGCGAGCGCTTCGGCGACCTTGTCCTGGCGCACGACCAGGCCCGCGATCGCGGTATCGGCGAGCAGGCGCATCACGTGCGAAAGCAGCGCGATGCCGTCGAGCAGGTTCGCCGCGATCAGCGGCAGCATCACGTTGAGCTGGAAGTTGCCGGACGCACCGGCCACCGTGATCGTGGCGTGGTAGCCCATCACCTGCGCGCACACCATGCACGTGGCTTCCGGGATCACCGGATTCACCTTGCCCGGCATGATCGAGCTGCCTGGCTGCAATGCCGGCAATTCGATTTCGCCCAGGCCCGCGAGCGGACCGGCGTTCATCCAGCGCAGGTCGTTGGCGATCTTCATCAGCGCGACCGCGAGCGCATTGAGCTGGCCCGACAGTTCCACCGCATCGTCCTGCGAGGCGATGCCTTCGAACTTGTCCGGCGCCGCATCGAAGCGCGTCTTCGCCAGCGTCGTCAGCGCTTGCGCCATCTTCTTCGCGAAGCGCGCATCGGCGTTGATGCCCGTGCCGATCGCGGTGCCGCCGATGGGCAGCCGGCGCAAACGCTTGCCGGCATCCTCGAAACGCCCGCGCGCGGAGTCGAGCTGCGCGGCCCACGCGCCGAATTCCTGCGCGAACGTCAGCGGCATCGCATCCATCAGGTGCGTGCGGCCGGTCTTGGTGACCTTCGTCAGCCCGCGTGCCTTGCGTTCGATCGTGCGTTGCAGGTGCAGCAACGCGGGCAACAGGTCTTCGACGACGGCAAGCTGCGCGGAGACGCGGATGGCCGTGGGAATGACGTCGTTGGAACTCTGCCCCAGGTTGACGTCGTCGTTGGGATGCACCTTCTGCCCGGTCTTCGACGCGAGCGCGGCAATGACCTCGTTGGCGTTCATGTTGCTCGAGGTGCCCGAACCGGTCTGGAACACATCGATCGGGAAGTGCGCGTCGTGCGCACCGCCGGCCACGCTGAGCGCGGCGGTGCGGATCGCGACCGCGCGCCGCTTCGGCAACAGGCCGAGGCCGGCGTTGACGTCCGCCGCCGCGGCCTTCACCAGCCCCAGCGCGCGGATGAAACCGCGCGGCATGGGCCGGCCGGAGATCGGGAAGTTCTGCACCGCGCGCTGCGTCTGCGCGCCCCACAACGCCTCGGCGGGGACGCGCAGTTCGCCCATGCTGTCGTGTTCGATGCGCTCGCCGGACTGGGTCGAGCGCGGGGGGGATCGCTTCGCCATCGGTGCCTCCTCGCGTGAGGACCGGAGGATACGCCCGCATGCGTTTAAACTTGCGCGCTCCCTCGACCGTCCCCGGCCTCCCGCGATGACCGACACCCCGCTGCTCGCCCTGTCCCCGCTCGACGGCCGCTACGCCGGCAAGGTCGACGCGCTGCGGCCGATCTTCTCGGAGTTCGGGCTCATCCGCGCCCGCGTGGTCGTCGAGATCGAATGGCTCCTCGCGCTGGCCGACCACCCCGGCATCGCGGAACTCCCGCCCTTCTCCACCGACGCCCGGGGCCGCCTGAAGCAGCTGGCCGCGCAGTTCTCCGTCGCCGACGCCGCGCGCGTGAAGGAAATCGAGCGCACCACCAACCACGACGTCAAGGCGGTCGAGTACCTGATCAAGGAAAAGCTCGCCGACGACGCCGAACTGGGCCCGGCGCTCGAGTTCGTCCATTTCGCCTGCACCAGCGAAGACATCAACAACCTCTCGTACGCACTGATGCTGGCGCAGGCGCGCCGCGAAGTGCTGCTGCCGATGCTCGACCGCACGATCGCCACGCTGCGCGGCATGGCGCATACGCACGCTGCGTTGCCGATGCTCTCGCGCACGCATGGCCAGACCGCTTCGCCCACCACCGTCGGCAAGGAACTCGCCAACGTGGTCGCGCGCCTGGATCGCCAGCGCGCGGTGTTCGTCGCGCTGCCGATGCCGGGCAAGATCAACGGCGCGGTGGGCAACTACAACGCGCACGTCAGCGCGTACCCGGACGTCGACTGGCCGGCGCTGTCGGAGCGCTTCGTCGAAAGCCTGGGCCTGGACTGGCAGCCCTACACCACGCAGATCGAACCGCACGACGGCATCGCCGAACTGTGCGATTGCTTCAAGCGCATCGACACCATCGCCATCGACTTGTGCCGCGACCTGTGGGGCTACATCTCGCAGGGCTACTTCAAGCAGGCGGTGAAGGCCGGCGAAGTGGGCAGCTCGACCATGCCGCACAAGGTCAACCCGATCGACTTCGAAAATGCCGAAGGCAACTTCGGCATCGCCAACGCGCTGTTCGAACACTTCGCCGCCAAGCTGCCGATCAGCCGCTGGCAGCGCGATCTCACCGACTCCACCGTGTTGCGCGCGCTCGGCACCGCGTTCGGCCATGCGGTGATCGCGTTCGAATCGCTGCAGCGTGGCCTCGGCAAGTTGAGCGCCAATCCCGAACGCCTCGCCGCGGACCTCGACGCCGCGTGGGAAGTCCTGGCCGAAGCCGTGCAGACGGTGATGCGCCGCCACGGCTTGCCCAATCCGTACGAACAACTGAAGGCGCTCACGCGCGGCCAGGGCATCACGGCCGATTCGATGCGCACGTTCATCGCCTCGCTCGACCTGCCCGACGACGCGCGCCAGCGCCTGTCCGCGCTCACGCCCGCCACCTACGTCGGCCTCGCCGAACGCCTCGCGCGCGCGATCTGACGGCGCGGACGCGATGCGCATCCTCGTCAACATCGATGTCCCCGAGCTCGCACTGGCGGAGCGCTTCTATGCCGAAGCGTTCGGCCTGCGCCGCGGCCGCGCCTTCGGCCACGACGCACTCGAGATGCTCGGCGGCGACGTCCCGGTCTACCTGCTGCGAAAGCAGGCCGACACGGTGGGCGCAGGCACGTCGACGCGCGACTACGCACGCCACTGGACACCGGTGCATGTCGACGTGGTCGTCGAGGATCTCGACGCCGCGCTGATCCGCGCCATCGCCGCCGGCGCCGAGCAGGAAGGCGCCGTGCGCGAAGCCGGCTGGGGCCGCATCGTGCAGCTCGCCGATCCGTGGGGACACGGGTGGTGCCTGCTGCAGTTCCTCGGCCGTGGTTACGACGAGATCGCCACATGACGCCCCGCAAGCACGAATTCCCTTTCGAAGTCGACGCCACGCACGCACCGCTCCTCGGCATGACGCCGGAGGTGTTCCTGCGCGACTACTGGCAGAAGCGCCCGTTGCTGATCCGCAACGCGTTCCCCGATTTCGTTTCCCCGATCGCACCCGAAGACCTCGCGGGTCTCGCCTGCGAAGAGGCCGCGCTCTCGCGCCTCATCGCGCACGATCGCGCGGAAAACCAATGGATGGTCCGCCACGGCCCGTTCGAGGAAACGCTGTTCCCGCAGCTCGGCGACCACGACTGGACGCTGCTGGTGCAGGACGTCGACAAGTGGGATGCGGATGTCGCAGCCCTGCTCCCTGCGTTCTCGTTCCTGCCGCGCTGGCGCATCGACGACGTCATGGTGTCGTTCGCGGCCACGGGCGGTTCCGTCGGCGCGCACGTCGACCAGTACGACGTGTTCCTGCTGCAGGCGCACGGCCATCGCCGCTGGCAGATCGATGCGTCCGCGGCGATGGGCAAGGCCGCGCCGTCGGTGGAATTCCGCAACGACGTCGACATCAAGCTGCTGCGCGATTTCGATCCCACGCACGACTGGGTGCTCGGCCCCGGCGACATGCTTTACCTCCCGCCAGGCGTGCCGCACCACGGCGTCGCCGAGGATCCCTGCCTGACATTCTCGATCGGCATGCGTGCGCCGTCGGCGGCGGAGTTGCTCGGCGATTTCGTCGACACGCTCGCAGCCGATGCGGACGACGCACTGCGCTACGCCGATCCCGACCTCGAAGTCCCGGCCGACCCGAACGAAATCGATGCCGCCGCGATGGACCGCGTGGTCGCCGCGTTGAACGCATTGCGCATGAACGACCCCGATCGCCTCGGCGACTGGTTCGCGCGCTTCGCCACGCTCTATCGCGCCGCCGGCGAAGTGGCCCCGCCCGACGCGGTGCCGTCGCGCATCGAACTGGAATGGGACCTGGGCCAGGGCGCCCGCCTGCAGCGCCATCCGTTCTCGCGCGCCGCGTGGCGCCGGGCCGGCAAGGGCGCGCGCCTGTTCGTCAGCGGCCTGGGCTTCGCGCTCTCCGTGCGCGATGCGCAGCGCCTCGCCGCCACGGACGCCATCGACGGCCCGCTGTACACCACGCTGTCGCAGGCCGGACGCGATGCAGTCTTTGCGTTGTTGCAGGCAGGCCACTACCAGATGCTCGCCGACGAGGACGAATGAACGACGCCACCCAACCCTTCCGCGTGGACGTGGTCGACTACGCCCCCGCCCTGCCCGACTTGCGCACCGTGCGCGAAACCGTCTTCGTGCAGGAGCAGCAGGTCCCGATCGAAGAGGAATGGGACGCGCTGGATCCGGACTGCGTGCACGTGCTGGCCCGCAGCTTCGACGGCACGCCCATCGGCACCGGCCGCCTCACGCCGGAACACAAGATCGGCCGCATGGCCGTGCTGCGCGACTGGCGCGGCAACGGCGTGGGCGATGCGATGCTGCTGGCGCTGATCGAAGCGGCGCACCAGCGCGGCTGGCGCGAGGTGTCGCTGCATGCGCAGGTCTCGGCCATCGACTTCTACCTGCGCCACGGCTTCCAGCCTTACGGCGAACGCTTCTGGGAAGCCGGCATCGAGCACCAGTCGATGCGCCGTTCGCTGGCGGGCCCGAAGGCCATCGACGACCGCGAAACGGCCATCGCCACCATCGTCGCCCTGGTCGACAACGCGCGCCGCGGCCTGTGGATCTACACCCGCGAGCTCGACCCGGGCCTGTTCGACCACCCGGCCGTGGTGGATGCGTTCCGCCGCTTCGGCACCAGCGGCCGCGGCGTGGAGGCGCACTTCCTGCTGCAGGACGCCGCCGCCCCGCAGCGCGCGCATGCCCCGCTGCTGGCGCTCGCGCAGCGCCTGCCGAGCATCTTCCTGTTCCGCGAAGTCGACGATCCGGTCGACCGCGCCTACCCCTCGGCGTACCTGGCCAACGACGCCGGCGGCTGCTACTTCCGCACGCTGGGCCACCGCTTCGATGGCGAAGCCGACCTGCACGCACCGGGGCGCGCCCGCCAGCTGCGCATGGCGTTCATGGCGGTCTGGGAACGCGCGCGGACGGTCTCCGAATACCGCGTGCTGGGCATTTGACGGGCGTTCGCGCCACGCTCGCTGCACATCGCGGGTGTGTTCCGAGGATGGACGGGTCTATAATTCCGGGCCTTTCGTGCCCGATTCATGGGCGCGCGACACCATTCCCCTCGAAGAGCTTCCCGCCCCCATCGTGGACAGTCTCCTGAAGCAGTTTGCCCAGTCCTCCCAGCTCGGCGCCAACGCCGCCTATCTCGAGGACCTGTACGAGCAATACCTCGTCGATCCCGACAGCGTCGATCCCAAGCTCAAGACCTATTTCGACGGGTTCAAGGGCCGCGAAGCCGGGGACATCCCGCACAGCGTGGTCATGGACCAGGTGGCCGATGCCGGCCGCCGCGCCGCGCGCGGCCTGCTGGACGCCGCCCCGGCCACCGGCGGCGCGGGCGATCCCCGCGAACGCTCGGTCGGCAAGCTGATCACCGCCTACCGCTCGCGCGGGCACCTGGCCGCCAACCTCGATCCGCTGGGCATGGCCACCAAGCCCGAGGCGCCGGACCTGGCGCTGGGCTTCCACCACCTGTCCGAATCCGACCTCGACGCCGACTTCTCCACCGGCGGCGTGGCCGGCCAGCACCACATGAAGCTGCGCGACCTCGTGGCCGTGCTGCAGAAGACCTACACCGGCAGCATCGGCGCCGAGTTCATGCACATCACCGACGTGGAACAACGTCGCTGGATGCAGGAACGCCTGGAAACCGCCGGTGGCAACTACGGCCGCGATGCCGCCGCCAAGGCCCGCATCCTGGAACGCCTCACCGCCGCCGAAGGCCTGGAGCGCTACCTCCATACCAAGTACGTCGGCCAGAAGCGCTTCTCGCTGGAAGGCGGCGATTCGCTGATCCCGATGCTCGACGTGCTGATCCGCCGCGGCGGCGAAGCCGGCGTCAAGGAAGTCGTGCTCGGCATGGCCCATCGCGGCCGCCTCAACGTGCTGGTCAACACGCTCGGCAAGCCGCCGCGCAAGCTGTTCGACGAGTTCGAAGGCAAGTTCGAACACCACGACGACGACCTGGCCCACATGGGCGACGTGAAGTACCACATGGGCTTCTCGGCCGACGTGGCCACCGCGGGCGGCCCCGTGCACCTGGCGCTCGCGTTCAACCCGTCGCACCTGGAGATCGTGGATCCGGTGGTCGTGGGTTCCGTGCGCTCGCGCCAGATGCGCCGTGCGGACAAGACGCGCAAGACGGTGCTGCCGATCATCATGCATGGCGACGCCGCGTTCGCGGGCCAGGGCGTGGTGATGGAACTGTTCCAGATGTCGCAGGCGCGCGGCTTCAACGTCGGCGGCACGCTGCACATCGTGATCAACAACCAGGTCGGCTTCACCACCAGCGCCGCCGAAGACGCGCGCTCCACGCTGTACTGCACCGATGTCGCCAAGATGGTCGGCGCGCCGGTGCTGCACGTGAACGGCGATGATCCGGAAGCCGTCGCGTTCTGCGCCGAAGTCGCCTACGACTTCCGCCAGCGCTTCGCGAAGGACGTGGTGATCGACCTCGTCTGCTATCGCCGCCACGGCCACAACGAAGCCGACGAACCGGCCGCGACGCAGCCGCTGATGTACCAGAAGATCCGCGCGATGAAGACCACGCGCGAGCTCTACGCCGCGCAGCTGGACGCCACCGGCGCCATTCCCGCCGCGCAGTCGCAGGCGCTGGTGGATGCCTACCGCGCCAAGCTCGACGCGGGCGAAGTCACGACCGAAGTGGTCCAGGTGAAGGGCGACGAGTTCACCGTCGACTGGTCGCGCTGGGTGTCGGGCAAGTTGTCCGACAAGACCGACACCACGGTGGACCGCAAGACGCTCGACGCGCTCGCCACCAGCATCAACACGATCCCCGACACCGTGAAGCTGCATCCGCGCGTGGCGAAGATCTACGACGACCGCCGCAAGATGACGACGGGCGAACTGCCGAGCGACTGGGGCTTCGCGGAAAACCTCGCGTACGCGACGTTGCTGAAGGAAGGCTTCAAGCTGCGCCTGGTCGGCCAGGACTGCGGGCGCGGCACGTTCTTCCACCGCCACGCGATCCTGCACGACCAGAACACCGATGCCTACTACCTGCCGCTGCGCGAACTGGTGCAGGAAAAGCAGGACGTCGCGATCATCGATTCGCTGCTCAGCGAAGAAGCGGTCATGGCGTTCGAATACGGCTACGCCACCGCCGATCCCATGACGCTCGACATCTGGGAAGCGCAGTTCGGCGATTTCGCCAACGGCGCGCAGGTGGTGATCGACCAGTTCCTCTCGTCGGGCGAAGCCAAGTGGGGCCGCCTGTGCGGGCTCGCGCTGTTCCTGCCGCACGGCTACGAAGGCCAGGGCCCGGAGCACAGCTCCGCGCGCCTCGAACGTTTCCTCCAGTTGTGCGCGCTCGACAACATGCTGGTCTGCACGCCCACCACGCCGGCGCAGGCCTTCCACATGATCCGTCGCCAGCAGCGCATGGCCACGCGCAAGCCGCTGGTGGTGATGACGCCCAAGTCGTTGCTGCGCCACAAGCTCGCGGTGTCCTCGCTCGACGAACTGGCCAAGGGCAGCTTCCAGACGCTGATCCCCGCCAGCAACGTCGGCACCAAGGCCGCCGACGTGAAGAAGGTCAAGCGCGTCGTGGTGTGCGGCGGCAAGGTTTATTACGACCTGCTCGAGGAAGCGACCAAGCGCAACCTCGCCGACGTCGCCATCGTGCGCGTCGAACAGCTGTATCCCTTCCCGCGCCCGGAGCTCACCGCCGAACTGCAGCGCTTCGGCGCCGCCACCGAAGTGGTGTGGTGCCAGGAAGAACCGCAGAACCAGGGCGCGTGGTACCAGATCCAGCACCACCTGCGCGCCTGCCTGCAACCCAAGCAGACGCTCAGCTATGCAGGCCGCGTGCGGTCGCCCTCGCCCGCCGCCGGGCATCTTGCCGAACACGTGGCGGAACAGACGCAGCTCGTCGCCGACGCGCTGGTCAATCCGCTCAACGGCGACACTTGCGTCGAATAAGAACCACCACATTTCCCATTTCGCAATCCAGCCAGGACGCTAACCATGGCCATCGAAGTCAAAGTTCCGGTCCTTCCCGAATCCGTGTCCGACGCGACCATCGCGACGTGGCACAAGAAAGCCGGCGACGCGGTCAAGCGCGACGAGAACCTGCTGGACCTGGAAACCGACAAGGTCGTCCTTGAAGTGCCCTCGCCCGTCGACGGCGTGCTGAAAGAAATCAAGTTCGAAGCCGGCGCCACGGTGACGAGCGCGCAGGTGATCGCGGTGATCGAGGAAGGGGCCGTCGCCGCGGCTGCTCCGGCCGCAAAGGCCGACGCGCCCGCCGCCGCTGCCCCCGCGAAGGCGGAAGCCCCCGCGAAGGCTGCAGCCCCGGCCGCCGCGCCGGCGAAGGCCGCGGCCCCCGCCGCCGCCGCGTCGTCGTCGCTGCCCCCGGGCGCGCGCTTCACCGCCGAGAAGGAAGGCATCGACGCATCGCAGGTCGAAGGCACCGGCCGCCGCGGCGCGGTGACGAAGGAAGACCTCGTCAACTACGCCAAGTCGGGCGGCACCGTCGCCGCATCCGCGCGCCCCGAACAGCGCGTGCCGATGACGCGCATGCGCGCGCGCATCGCCGAACGCCTGATGCAGTCCAAGAACTCCATCGCGATGCTGACTTCGTTCAACGAGGTCAACCTGTCCAAGGTCATGCAGATGCGCAAGGACCTGGGCGAATCCTTCGAGAAGGCCAACGGCATCAAGCTCGGTTTCATGAGCTTCTTCGCCAAGGCCGCCGCCAATGCGCTCGCGCGCCACCCGGCGGTCAACGCCTCGGTCGACGGCAACGACGTGATCTACCACGGCTACGCCGACATCTCGGTCGCGGTTTCCACCGACAAGGGCCTGGTCACGCCGGTGCTGCGCAACGTGGAGCGCATGAGCTTCGCGGAAATCGAAGCGGGCATCGCGGCATACGCCAAGGCGGCGCGCGAAGGCGGCCTGAAGCTCGAAGACCTGCAGGGCGGCACGTTCACCATCACCAACGGCGGCACGTTCGGTTCGCTGATGTCCACGCCGATCGTCAACCCGCCGCAGAGCGCGATCCTCGGCATGCACGCCATCAAGGACCGCGCGATCGTCGAGAACGGCCAGGTGGTCGCCGCGCCGATGATGTACATCGCGCTGAGCTACGACCACCGCATCATCGACGGCAAGGACGCGGTGCTGTTCCTGGTCGACATCAAGAACCAACTCGAAAATCCGCACCGCATGCTGCTGGGGATGTAACCAACATGGCTGATCAGTTCGACGTCATCGTCATCGGGGCCGGCCCCGCCGGTTACCACGCCGCCATCCGCGCAGCGCAGCTGGGCCTGAAGACCGCGTGCATCGACGCCGCGCTCGGCAAGGACGGCAAGCCCGCCCTCGGCGGCACGTGCCTGCGCGTGGGCTGCATCCCGTCCAAGGCGCTGCTCGACAGCTCGCGCCAGTTCTGGAACCTGCAGCACCTGTTCGGCGAACACGGCATCTCCGCGAAGGAGCCCGCGATCGACATCGGCACGATGATCGGCCGCAAGGACAAGATCGTGAAGCAGTTCACCGGCGGCATCGCGATGCTGTTCAAGGCGAACAAGGTCACGCCGTACTACGGCTTCGGCCAGCTGCAGCCGGGCAACGTGGTGTCGGTGAAGCAGCACGACGGCACCACGGTGGAGCTCAAGGCCGCCAACGTCATCATCGCCGCCGGTTCGGATTCCATCGAACTGCCGTTCGCGAAGTTCGACGGCAAGACGATCGTCGACAACGTCGGCGCGCTCGACTTCACCGAAGTGCCCAAGCGCATGGGCGTGATCGGCGCCGGCGTGATCGGCCTGGAACTGGGCAGCGTGTGGAAGCGCCTGGGTTCCGAGGTCGTGATCCTCGAAGCGTTGCCGGATTTCCTCGCCGCCGCCGACGCGGAAGTGGCGAAGACCGCCGCGCGCGAATTCAAGAAGCAGGGCCTCGACATCCGCCTCGGCGCGAAGGTGTCGAAGGCCGAAGTGAAGGTATTGCCTAATAAGAGCAGCGAAGTCCACGTCACCTACGCCGATGCGAAGGGCGAGCAGACGATCGTCGTCGACAAGCTGCTCGTGTCGGTCGGCCGTCGCGCCGCGACGAAGGGGCTGCTGGCCGACGGCACCGGCGTGAAGCTGGATGCGCGCGGCATGGTGGAAGTGGACGAGCACTGCCACACCGGCGTCGACGGCGTGTGGGCCGTGGGCGACTGCGTGCGCGGCCCGATGCTCGCGCACAAGGGCTTCGAGGAAGGCGTCGCGGTGGCCGAGCTGATCGCGGGCCTGCCGGGCCACGTCAACCTCGACACGATCCCGTGGGTCATCTACACCGAGCCGGAAATCGCGTGGGTCGGCAAGACCGAGAAGCAGCTCACCGACGAAGGCATCCCGTACAAGGCGGGCAGCTTCCCGTTCGCCGCGCTGGGCCGCGCCGTCGCGATGGCGGAGCCCGCGGGTTTCGTGAAGATCCTCGCGCACGCGGAAACCGATCGCATCCTCGGCATGCATCTCGTCGGCGTGAACGTCTCCGAGCTCGTGCACGAAGGCGTGCTCGCGATGGAGTTCAGCGGCTCGGCCGATGACCTGGCGCGCATCTGCCACGCGCATCCGACGTTGTCGGAAGCGGTGCACGACGCCGCAATGGCCGTGGCAAAGCGCGCCATCCACAAGGCGAACTGACGTTCGCCTTTCCGGGGGACGTCATGGATAACGCGAACCCGATCCGCAACGTTTCAGACACCGCGCTCTGGGTCGCGACGTATCGCGCCCTGGAGTCGGAACGTCCCGACGCCTTGTTCAACGATCCCTACGCCCGCCGGCTCGCCGGCGCGCGCGGGCCGGCGATCGTCGCCGCGTTGCCCGACGGCGCGCAGACCAGCTGGCCGCTCGTCGTCCGCACCGTCACCATGGACGAGATCCTGCTGCGCATCGTGCGCGCGGGGAATGTCGGCACCGTGCTCAACCTCGCCGCCGGCCTCGACGCGCGGCCCTATCGCCTCGACCTGCCCGTCTCGCTGCGCTGGCTGCACGTGGACATGCCGGAGATGGTCGACTACTTCCGCGACGCGATGGCCGGCGAAACGCCGCGCTGCCAGCTGCAATCCATCGCCGCCGACCTGCGCGATCCGCAGGCGCGCCGCGAGGTGTTCGCGCGCGCGGCCGAACACGGCCCGGTCTTCGCGATCACCGAAGGCCTGCTGATCTACCTGGAAGCCGACGACGTCGCAGCGCTCGCGCGCGACCTGCACGACGTCGCGCAGGCCCGCTGGTGGATGGCGGACCTCGCCACGCCGCGTTTGCTGAAACTGCTCGAGAAGCGCTGGTCGCCGACGCTGAAGGACGGCAACGCGCCGTTCCGGTTCGGCCCCGAGGAAGGCACCGCGTGGTTCGCGCCGCACGGCTGGCGCGAAGCCGAATTCCATTCCACGTGGACCGACGCGATGCGGCTGAATCGCAAACCGCGCGGCGCGACTTTCTGGAATTTCCTCGTGAACATCTCGCCGCGCAAGCAGCGCGAAGCGCAACTGCGCATGTCGGGCGTCGCACTGCTGGAGGCGACGTGATGCAGCGCGTGTGCGTGTACTGCGGCTCCAACGCCGGCGCGCGTCCCGCGTATGCGCAACGTGCCGCGCAGCTCGGCACGCGCCTGGCGCGCGAAGGCCTCGACCTCGTCTACGGCGGCGGCAACGTCGGCCTGATGGGCATCGTCGCCGACGCGGCGCTGGACGCCGGCGGCAAGGTGATCGGCGTGATCCCGGAACAGCTCGTCGGCTGGGAAGTCGCGCACACCGGCCTGACCGAACTGCAGGTCGTCGCCAACATGCACGAGCGCAAGGCGCGCATGTTCGACCTCAGCGACGCCTTCGTCGCCCTGCCCGGCGGCTTCGGCACGCTGGACGAAATGTTCGAGATGCTCACCTGGCGCCAGCTCGGCCTCGGCGACAAACCCTGCGCGTTCCTCGACACCGAAGGCTTCTATGCCCCGCTGGTGGCGATGATGGACCGCATGGTGGACGAACGTTTCCTGCACGCCGACCAGCGCCGCGACCTGTGGCACGGCGAGGACATCGATGCGTTGCTCGCGTGGTTGCGCGACTACGAGCCCGCGCATGCGGACAAATGGCTGGATGGAAAACGTCGCAAGGATCTTCGCTGATGTCGGTGCCCGCAACGTTCAACGCTTTCCGCATCCACGACGACGCCGCCGGCTATCGCAGCGGCATCGAAGCGATCGCGCTCGACGATCTCGCGCCCGGCGAGGTCGTCATCCGCGCCGCGTACTCGTCGGTCAACTTCAAGGACGCGCTCGCCGGCACCGGCCAGGGGAAGATCCTGCGCAAGGCGCCGCTCGTGGGCGGCATCGATGTCGCGGGGCACGTCGTCGCCTCCACCGATGCGCGCTTCAAGGAAGGCGACGCGGTCCTCGCCACCGGCAGCGGCCTGAGCGAAACGCGCGACGGCGGGTATTCCGAGTACGTGCGCCTGCCCGCGCAGTGGACGATCCCGTTGCCCGCCGGCTTGTCGCTGCGCGAGTCGATGATCCTCGGCACCGCGGGCTTCACCGCGGCGCTCGCGTTGCTGCGCATGGTGGAGAACCGGCAGACACCCGAGCTCGGTCCGCTCGCCGTCACCGGCGCGACCGGCGGCGTCGGTTCGCTCGCCATCGACATCTTCACGCGCGCCGGCTTCGAAGTGCATGCGATCAGCGGCAAGGCCGACGCCGCCGATTACCTGCGCGAACTCGGCGCACGCGACATCCTCGGCCGCGATGCGTTGTCCACCACGCGTCCGATGGACACCGCGCGCTTCGGCGGCGGCCTCGACAACGTCGGCGGCCCGATGCTCGCCGCGTTGCTCGCGCAGACCGCGCCCTACGGCAACGTCGCCACCGCGGGCCTGGCCGCCTCGCCTTCGCTGCCGACCACCGTCATGCCTTTCATCATCCGCGGCGTGTCGCTGCTGGGCGTCGCCTCGGCCGGCACCGCGCGCGACATCCGCGACCGCGTCTGGCAGCACCTGGCCTCGGACTGGAAGCCCGCGCACCTGGATCGCATCTGCACGCGCACGATGTCGATGGCGGATTTGCCCGACGTTTTCGCCACCATGCTGGCCGGCGGGTCCTTCGGGCGCACCCTGGTCACCATCGCTGGCGAGGCGCTGTAATCGAATTCCACCGCGCCGCGCTTGCGGCCACCGGCCGCCCCGTTAGAATGCGGCGAGATTCCCGGGGACCCCCATGGCACGCATCCTGATCGTCGACGATTCGCCCTCCCAGCTGATGGGCATCCGCCGCATCGTCGAGAAACTCGGCCACGAGGCCCTCACCGCCGAGGACGGCGCCGCGGGCGTGGAAGCGGCCAAGCGCGAAATCCCCGACCTCATCCTGATGGACGTGGTGATGCCGAACCTCAACGGGTTCCAGGCCACGCGTTCGATCACGCGCGAGGCGACCACCAAGCACATCCCGATCGTGCTGGTGACGACGAAGGACCAGGACACCGATCGCGTGTGGGGCATGCGCCAGGGCGCGAAGGCCTACATCACCAAGCCCTTCAGCGAATCCGAACTCGCCGACATGATCCAGCAGATGCTGGGCGGCGATGCGCCGGCGGCGCCTGCTTCGGAAGAGTAAGGCCTCAGCTGCGGCGCCAGTCGTCGCCGAAGGCATCCCGCAGGTTTTCGTACGCCTCGCGCTGCGCATCCGTGTGCGACTTCGGCGCGAGCACTTCCAGTTCCACGATCTGGTCGCCGGCGGGGTCGCCCGGCAGGCCACGTCCGCGTAGCCGCAGCTTGCGGCCCGCTTCCGAATTCTTCGGGATCTTCAGTTCCACCGAACCGCCCAGCGTCGGCACGCTCACCGTCGCACCGAGCGCGGCTTCCCAGGGTGCGATGCCCTGCACGAAGATGATGTTGCGGCCGTCGACTTCGAACCGCGGATGCGCGGCGTATTCGACCTCGAGCAGCAAGTCGCCGCCGTGGTTGCCCTGCTTCGCCAGGCGGATCACCTGGCCGGGGCGCACGCCCTTCGGCACGCGGATGTCGAGCGTGCGGCCGTTGACGCCGATGCGGATCGAACCGCCTTCGTACACCGCTTCCAGCGGCACCGCGAGTTTCGCGCGCGTGTCGCCGCGCGTTTGCGGTCGCGCGCCGCCGCCGTTGCCACCGCGCTGGCGGCCGAACAACGATTCGAAGAAATCGCTGAAGCCCCCGCCCGCGCCGCCGCCGGCGAAGATTTCGTCGAAATCGAAATCCCCGCCCGGCCCGCCACCGAATCCGCCGGGCGGCGGCTGCACGTCGTCGCCCGGCCGGTAGCCGCGCGCGCGCAACTGGTCGTACGCGGCGCGCTTCTGCGGATCGCGCAGCGCCTCGTAAGCTTCGTTGACGGCCTTGAACTTGTCCTCGGCCCCGGCCTCCTTGCTGACGTCCGGGTGGTACTTGCGCGCGAGCCTGCGGTACGCGGTCTTGATCTCCGCGTCGCCCGCGCCCGGCTCGACGCCGAGGGTCTGGTAGTAGTCCTTGAATTGCATCGGCGGAGGGTAGCGCACCCGCGCGTCGACGACAGGTCATCGCCTACACTGCCGCCCTTCCCCCCGTTTCGAGGATCGCGCCCATGACCATCCAGCCCGGCGACCGCCTGCCCGAGATCCCGCTGCAGCGCATCCGCGAAGGCGTGGAGACCGTCGACGTCCACACCCTGTTCGGCGGCAAGCAGGTCGTGCTGTTCGCGGTGCCCGGCGCGTTCACGCCGACGTGTTCGGAACGCCACCTGCCGGGCTTCGTCGAGAAGTTCGACGCGTTCCGCCAGCGCGGCGTCGAGGTGCTCTGCCTGTCGGTCAACGATCCGTTCGTGATGAAGGCCTGGGGCGAAAGCCAGCACGTGCCCGAAGGCCTGCAGATGCTCGCCGACGGCAACGGCGAGTTCACCCGCGCGCTCGGCCTGGAAATGGACGCCAGCGGTTACGGCATGGGCACGCGCGCGCGCCGCTTCGCGATGTTCGTCGACGACGGCGTGGTGAAGCAGTTGCATGTCGAAGCGCCGGGCGAGTTCCGCGTGTCGTCGGCCGAGTACGTGCTCGACAACCTGCCCGCCTAACGCAGCACCGAAAACCCGATCGACGCCCACGCGCCCGTTTCGGCGAGCGCGGTGAGCGTGTGTGCGCCGGCCTGCGCCAGGTCGAAGTCGATCGATGCGGTGCCGCTGGATTCGGCGAGCAATCGGCCGTCGAGCAACCAGCGGATGCGCGCTTCGCTGCCGAGCGCGCGCACCGACAACTTCAGCGGCGTCGTGCGGTTGGGCGGGCGCGCGAGCGTGGCGCGATCGACGATGCCTTCGATGCGCAACGACTCCATCGCGTCGCGACCGTCGGGCACGCAGTCCGGTGCGCGCGCGGGGAGTTGCGCGGCGCTGCGCAGGTCCGCGGGCAACCAGGGCGCCGCGAGTGCGGGCCAGCGCGCGACGGCTTCGCTGCGGCGTTCGTGCGCTGCGCTGCATTCGGCGGTGAGGCGCAGTCCGCTGCGCGCATCCACGTCGAAGCGTTCGCGGCCCGCGCTCCACAGGCGCGCATCGCGTTCGGGGAACGTCGGCGGCACCACCCCATCGAGCACCCATGCATTCTTGTGCTTGCGGCACAACTGCGGCGCATCGGGATCGGGCGCGATACCCAGCGGCCAGCACACGTCGACCTGCGCGACGTTCGCCGGCGGCGGGCGCGGCATCGTGTCGCCGGGCGTGGTCGGCAGGCTGTCGATGGTTTCGAACAACAACGGCAGCGCTGTCATCGCACCGTACTGCCCGGGCATCGGCGTGCCGTCCGGGCGGCCCACCCACACGCCGACCGTGTAGCGCCGCGTGCTGCCGAGCGCCCATGCGTCGCGATACCCGTAACTCGTGCCGGTCTTCCACGCCACGCGCATGCGCGAGCCGTTGGCGAACGTGTCGGCCGCGGTGCCGGGACGTGGATGGTCTTCGAGGATCTGGCGCACGATCCACGCGGCGCCGGGCGACAACAGGCGGCGATCCACGCGCGGCGCATCCGCGCGATAGCGCACGCGGCCGGCGATGCCGTCGCGATTGAGTGCGGCGTAGGCGCCGACCAGATCTTCCAGTCGCGCGCCCGTGCCGCCGAGGATCATCGAGAGGTTCGGCTTCGCACCATCGGGCCATTTCAATGCTATGCCAGCGTTTTCGAGGCGCGCGGCGAACCGCGATGGGCCGACGCGATCCAGCAGGTCCACCGCGGGCACGTTGAGCGAGAGGCGCAAGGCTTCCGATGCACTCACCGGCCCGTTGAACGCCATGTCGAAGTTGCCCGGCCGGTAATCGCCGAACGATTGCGGCGCATCGATGAGCAGGCTTTCGGAATGGATCAGGCCGTCGTCGATCGCCAGGCCGTACAGGAACGGCTTGAGCGTCGACCCCGGCGAACGCCACGCCTTCACCATGTCGACGTGGCCCAGGCGCGCGGCGTCGCCGAAGGTCACCGAGCCGACGTACGCGCGTGCTTCCAGGCTCGCGTTGTCGACGACCAGCAACGCAGCCGACGTGCGTTCCGGCAAATCGGAGAAGTAGCGCGCGACGCGATCCTCGAGCATGCGTTGCAGGTCGCCGTCGAGCGTGGAGCGCAGGCGCGCCGCGTTCGGGGATTCCGCGCGCAAGCGTTGCGCGAGCAACGCCGCATGCACCGGTGGTTCCAGCGAACGCGCGACCACGGGTTCCATGCGCGCATCGCGCACGTCTTCCGCGGACCACGTGCCCGACGACGCCATCCGCGCCAACACCTTGTCGCGCGCGATGCGTGCGCGTTCGGGTTCGCGATCCGGCCGCAGGCGACTCGGCGATTGTGGCAACACCGTGAGCAACGCGGCTTCCGCATGCGACAACTGCGAGGCGGGCTTGCCGAGGTACGCCCAGCTCGCCGCCTGCACGCCCTGCACGGTGCCGCCGAACGGCGCGCGATCCAGGTACAGCGTGAGGATCTCGCGCTTCGACAGATGCGCTTCCAGCTGCAACGCGCGCCCCATCTGCCGCAGCTTCGCCCACGGCGAACGCGTGCGGCCATTCGCCGGCGGTTCGAGGATGCGCGCGACCTGCATCGTCAGCGTCGACCCGCCCGACACCACGCGCCCATGCCGCGCCCATTGCCAGCCCGCGCGCGCGAGCGCGAACGGATTGATGCCAGCGTGCTTCCAGAACCAGCGGTCTTCGTACGTGGTGAGCGCCTGCAGGTACATCGGCGAGACGCCTTCGAGCGTCGTCGGATCGCGCCACACGCCATCGCGGTCGGCGAAGGCGCGCAGCGGGGTACCGTCGCGCGCGAGCACGACGGCGCCTTCGCCGCGCGTATCCGGCAACGGCAACGGGAAGGCCAGGTCCAACCCCATCGCAGCGATCGCGAGCACCAGGCCCGCGAGCGCCACTTTCCAGGGCCAACGTCGCCCTTGGTGCGTCCTGTTCATGGCGCCGGTTTGGCCTGCCCCGGTTGCGTCACGGTGATGCTGGCGGGCTTGGCCGTGCCGATGGCACGGAGTTCCGGACGGTACATGTCCTCCACCAGCGTCGGCGGCACCGCGTACGTGCCCGGCGTCACCGCACGCACGAGGTAGAACAACCGCGCGGTGCCACGCGCCTGGAGCTTCAGCGCTGCGACGTAGCGATCGTCGCGGAACTCCTCGTGGCGCAGGTCGGACGCATCGTCGCGATCGGCGATCTCGATGCCGTCGATCACCACGTCGGCCCACTGCTTCGCATCGCCCAGGTTGAAGTTCTCCACTTCCAGGCCCGCGGGCAGCAGTTCGGTGACCAGTGCGTCGGGCATCGTCTGCTCGCTCTTGATCGCGAGTTCGACGATCAGCGTGTCGCCTTCCTCCAACGATCCGCCTTCCCACGCCTTGCCGTCCGGCGTGTAGTACGTGCGCTCCACGTTGGCCACCGACTTCAGCGGCGCGGGCGCTTCCTTCGGGATGCCGGCGACTTCATAGCTCACGTAGTACGGCGGCGCGGAGGTCGGTTCGAAGCGCAGCCCCTTGCCCAGGGCATCGACATCGACGACGCGCGCCGTGAGCGGGACGTTCGCAACCTCGACACTGTCGCCCCCGACCACCCACTTGCCCGCGATCGCCTTGCCGCCCTTCCCCGTGACCAGCGCCTTGCCCATGCGCGCGATGGCGACCTGCTCCTGCGTGCTCAGCCAGAACCAGGTTTCCTTGCGGCGCGCATCGAGTTCACGACCGAGCGCGATCGCGCGCGCGTCGTACGCCGGTTGCGCCATGCCGCGTTCGTGCACCAGCGCGAGCATCAACGCATCGTCGCGCAGGCGGCTGCCGTAGTCGCCGAGGTACAGCGGACGCTGCGTCTCGTCGCGCGCGAAGCCTTCCGCGATCGCCTTCGCGCCGCGCTGCTTGTCGCCCTGCAACGCCAGCGCGAGGCCGAGGTGCACCAGGGGCAAGCCCGTCAGGCTGTTCTTGCGGTCGTTCGCATACAACGCGCGCAGCGTGCCGAGCGGCGCGCGGTTCACGCGGGCGAGCACGTAGCCCGCATGCGCCTGGTACGCGAACTTGAGGTGCGCCTTGTAGTCGTAGCCGTAGAACGGCGTGCCGCCCGCCAGCAAATCTTCGTTGAGCGCCTTCAGGGCCTTCTGCAACATCGCATCGGGCACCGCGAAGCCCGCGTCGCGCGCATCCAGCAGGAACTCGGTGATGTACGGCGTCAGGCCCGGGTTCACCGCATCGCCGTCGCCCCACATCGAGAAGTGACCGTTGGCCACCTGCATCGCGGCCAGGCGCGCGAACGCACCGGACATGCGCGCGTTGCGTTCCTTGTCCGACATCGGCGTGACGCCGAGCATTCGCGCCGTCGACGCATCGAGCACCAGCGCCGCATAGCCCTTGCTGGTGGTCTGCTCCGCGCAGCCGTAGGGATAACGCAACACGTCTTCCAGCGCCGCGGCGAACGGCACCGGCGGCAACGCGCTCACGACGACGCGGGCGCGCGCGGAGTCCGGCACGAGGCCGGCGAACAGCGCAGGGTCCAGCGTGATCGCGCCCGGCGCATTGCGCGTCTCGGCACGCGTGCGCATCACCTGCGCCCACGCCGGGCGGACCGGCAGGTCGTACTTGCGATCGACGTGGAAGCCGTTGCCGTCCACGCGCACGCGGACCTTCGCGACTTCGAAGCCGGACCGCGCCTGCAACGGAAACGTGTAGGTCACCTTGCCGTCGGGTGCGAGCTTCGCGGTGCGCGTGCCTTCGCCGATCGTGAGCGGGCCGATGCCGTCGACCTGCACCTTGAACGCGCCCGCCTTGCCGGTGAAGTTCTGCACGTCGAGCGTCACGTGGCTGCGGTCGCCGGGCGCGAGCACGCGCGGCAGGCTCGCTTCGGCGAGCACCGGCGCACGCACCACCGTTTCATTCGCCTTGCTGCCGTAACGGCCGCCGGACCACACCAGCGCGGACACGCGCAGCGTGCCGTTGAAGTCCGGCACGTCCAGCGGGATGCGCGCGTTGCCCTTCGCATCCAGGCGCACGGGGCCGGCGAACAGGTCCACCGTCTGCACGTGCGCGGTCGGGCGCCGTGCCTGCGGCAACGCGAGCGGCGCCATGTCGCCGCCGAAGCGGATCTTGGCGGTGCCGCCTTCGAAGCTTTCGATCACGCGGCCATACAGGTCGTACGCATCCACGCCGAGGCGCCGCTGCGCGAAGAAATGCGCCGAGGCATCCGGCACCGGGAAGCGCGTGATGTTGAGGATGCCGACGTCCACCGCCGACACCGACACGTAGGCTTCCTGGCCCGCGAGCTGCGGCACGCTGACGAACGCGGACAGCGTCTTTTCCGGCCGCATCGATTTCGGCACGGCGATGCCGACGCCGAGCGTGCGATCGCGGCGATCCATCGGCACGTGCGCGATGCCGACCGCGCGCGCCGGCGTGATCTTGCTCGTCGCACTGCCGCCGCGGAACACGAGCGCGGTGACATACACGTCGTGGCGCTCCCATTCCTTCGTCACCGGGATCTCGAACGTGCTGCCGCCCTTGGCGACGTCGATCTCCTGCACGAACAGCATGTGGTCGCTCTCGACCATCAGCAGGCCGCGGCCTTCGTGCGGCGGCGTGAGCGTGGCTTTCAGCGTGTCGCCGGCGCGGTAGCCGGTCTTGTCGAGCGCGAGCTTGACCTTGTCGGGGCGCGCATCCAGGCCGCGGTTCTCGTCGCCCCAGCTCCAGCCGGCGCGGAAGGGATAGCGCGTGGTGAGCTTGGTCGCGGGATCGAAGACTTCGAGGCGGTACTCGCCCCACTCCACCGGGAAGTCGACGCGCACCGGCGACGCGCCGAGGTCCAGCGTGCGCGTCTGCAGGGTTTCGTAGCGGCGGGAGAACTCGTAGTCCCAGCCGCCGTCGTCTTCCCAGCTCCAGTGGTAGTCGCGCCATTCGCGCACCAGCGTGACGCGCGCGCCCTGCACCGGGATGCGCTTGCCGTCGGCGTCGAACTTCGCGATCTCGAAGCCCGCGTTGGCGTTGGCGTCGCTGCCTTCCTTGTCGTCGAACAACGGGCGCACGCCAACCAGCGCATCCGCCGGCCACAGCACGCGCTTGACCGAGCGATTGACGCTGCGGCCACCGGATTCGAACAGGCTGCCGCTGACGATGGCCGCGATCGGCGACACCGGCTTGGCTTCCGCAGGCAACGCGATCGCCTGCTCGAACTTGCCGTTCGCATCCAACGTGACGTCGAGGACGTCCTTCGCTTCCTTCGGCAGCACCAGCGTGGCGTCGCCGAAGAACCAGCTCGGAAGCGATTCGACGGGATGCTGTTCCACCGCGACCGCGAGCTTCGCGGTGAAGCGGTTGCCGGCGGCCGGCGCGCCATAGAGATACGCGCCGTTGGCCTGCAGGCGCAGCGGTTCGCCCGGCGCCAGGCGCGCGGGCGCGTCGAGGTCGAGCTTCATGCGCTCGGGCAGGAATTCCTCCACGCGCAACGCCATGCCCTGCACCGCTTCCTTGCTGGCGGGATCGGTGCGGAATTCGACGCGCCACTTGCCGGTGGCGGCATCGGCGGGAATCACCTGCGCATGGCGCACGTAGCCTTGCGCGTCGGGTTGCAGCTTCGTTTCGAGCAGCGTGTTGCCGTCCGGCTGCACGTAGCGCACGAACACCGGTTGCGGGCCGGCCTTGCCCTTCTTCGCGAGCGGCTGGCCGTCCTGGTCGCGGAGCAGCGCGGAGATGCGCACGGTTTCGCCCGGGCGATACAGGTCGCGCCCGGACCAGGCGAACACGTCGAACCACGCTTGCTCGCGCCCGGCGACGGCGAACTCGGACAGGTCCAGCGCCGGCTGGTTGAACGGCAGCATCGACACGTCGTCGCCGCGTTGCGCGACGAGCACGTGGGTGGCGTCGAGCTTGTACGGCAGCAGCGCGTTGCCGTAGCGGTCGGTGGTGCCCTTCAGCACGGGCTCGCCCGCCGCGTTGAGCACGCGCAGCTCCACGTTCGACAGGCCCGCGCCGGTTTCCAGCGAGGCGGCGTGGACGAACAGCGTGTCCTTGTAGGCGCGCGTGTGCAGGCCGAGGTCGCTGACGGTGAAGAACGCGGTGTCGAATTCATCGCCGAACTGGCCGCTGCGCTTCATCACCGCGAAGTACAGGCCCGGCGACTGCAGTTCCTTGATGTCCTGCAACGGCAGGTAGGTCAGCACGCGTTCGTTCTTCTTGCCGCCGAGCACGAAGCGGTTGACGTACACAGGCTCGGACAACTTGGACAGCGGCGTGCGGCTGTGCTGCGCGCCGGTGTCGTCGTCCCACGAATACTCGCGTTCGAGGTCCCACGTGCCGCGGCGGCCGCCGCGCTGGAACTCGGCGAAGAAGCGCGGCAAGGCGTCGTCCTTGATGCGCAGGAATTCGACGTCGACTTCCGGCACGTTCACCGACACCACCGGCAAGCCGCGGCTGTCGCGCGCCGGCAACACGCTGCCCTGCGAGGCGAAACCGACCACGGGATCGAGCGGCCCGGTGTAGACCTGGCGGCGGACCTCCTGGCCCAGCGCATGGCCGTCGGCCGCAGTGAGGCCGGCCTCGATGGTCACGATGTAGTCGCGGCTGGCCTCGACGTGCGGGAAGCGCAGCACGCGCGCTTCGTCATCGCCCTTGTCGTCCAGCACCCAGCTGCCTTCGATCGGCTTGCCGTCCTTGTCCGTCACCGACAGCAGCGCATCGAAATCCTGCGCGCCCACCAGCGGGCGGCTGAATTCCAGCGCGAGCGCCAGGCGGTCGCCCTGCTGGTCCGGGAAGGCGGCGACCAGGCCGAAGCCCTGCACCTTGTCCTTCGTCGCGGCGATCTTCTCGCCGGCGACCTCCGGGCGTTGTCCGTGCGCGTCGGGTTTGCACCCCGCGAGGAAGGCCAATGCCAAGGCAGCGATCGCTGCCCAACCCACCACTTCCCTCACCGCCCCAGCCCCGACTCCAGTCGGACCCGCGACACGCGACAACATGGTCGTTCCCCTAGGTTGTATGTGGCCGCGGAAGTCCCGCTGCCTGGACGTCTCGTCGTCGCACTGCTTGCCGCATGCGACAACGCCGCCCGGAGGCGGCGTCGTCGGGTCCTTGGCGCGTGCGCCCCGAGATCACTCCGGAATACGCACCTCGCCACCCTCACCGGACACGCCATCGTCGCCCGTTTGGCCGACGTTTAGGGTGTCACTGTCCACCACGCCCGCCTCGTCGTCCAGCGACGCATCGACGCGTTCGACGGCCTGCAGGGTTTCGTCCGCCGCCAGGCGGATGAGTGTGACGCCCTGCGTGTTGCGGCCGACCTGCGAGATCTCCGCCGCACGGGTGCGCACCAGCGTGCCGCCGTCCGAGATCAGCAGCACCTCGTGGTGGTCGCTGAGCTGGATGGCGCCCACGAGCTTGCCGTTGCGCGCGGTGGTCTGCAGCGCGATGACGCCCTGCGTGCCGCGGCCCTTGCGCGGGTAGTCGGCGACCGGCGTGCGCTTGCCGAACCCGCGCTCGCTGGCGGTGAGGATGTCGCCGTCGCCTTCGACCACGATCAGGCTGCGCACCTGCTCGCCTTCGGCCAGGCGCATGCCGCGCACGCCGGTGGCGGTGCGGCCCATCGAGCGGACCTCGCCTTCGGCGAAGCGCACGGCCTTGCCGTTGGAGGCGAACAGCATCACGTCGCGATCGCCGTCGGTCAGCGCGACGCCGATCAGCGCGTCGCCGTCTTCCAGGTTGATCGCGATCTTGCCGCGCTGCAGCTTGAACGCGAACTCGGTAAGCGGCGTCTTCTTGACCGTGCCGTCGCGGGTGGCGAACAGCACGTAGCGGTCGTCGCGATACTCGCGCACCGGCAACACGGCCTGCACCTGCTCGCCCGGTTCCAGCGGGATCCAGTTGACGATCGGGCGGCCGCGGGCATTCGGGCCGGCGTCGGGCAACTGGTACACGGGCAGCCAGAACACGCGGCCGGCGCTGGTGAAGGTGAGCAGCGTGTCGTGCGTGTTCACCAGCCACAGCTGGTCGATGAAGTCTTCGTCCTTCGTCATCGCCGCGTTGCGGCCGCGGCCGCCGCGACGCTGCGCGCGGTACGCGCTGGCCGGCTGGCGCTTGGCGTAACCCGAATGCGACAGCGTGACCACCACGTCTTCCGGCGCGATGAGGTCGAGGATGTCGAGGTCTTCTTCGCTGGCGCGGATCTCGCTGCGGCGCGCATCGCCGAATTCTTCCTTGACGTTGCGCAGTTCCGTGCGGATGACGTCCATCAGCACGTCGGGGTTTTCCAGGATGCGGATCAGGCCCTGGATAGTCTCGAGCAGCTGCTTGTATTCGTCGGTGAGCTTGTCCTGCTCCAGGCCCGTGAGGCGGTGCAGGCGCATCTCGAGGATCTGCTGCGCCTGGATTTCCGTGAGCTGGTAGCCGTCGGTGAGCAGGCCCACGCCGTCGGGCAGGTCGTCAGGACGCGAGGCATCGGCGCCGGCGGCGGCGAGCAGCGCGCCGACCAGGCCCGGTTCCCAGCGACGGGCGAGCATGCGGTCCTTCGCTTCGACGGGATTGGCCGACGTCTTGATCAGCTCGATCATCTCGTCGATGTTGGCCAGCGCGACGGTGAGGCCTTCCAGCACGTGGGCGCGGGCGCGGGCCTTGCGCAGTTCGAAGATCGTGCGGCGCGTGACCACTTCGCGGCGGTGGCGCACGAACGCTTCGAGGATCTGCTTGAGGTTGAGCAGCTGCGGGCGGCCGTCGACCAGCGCCACCATGTTGATGGCGAACACCGACTCCATCTGCGTCTGCGCGTACAGGTTGTTGAGGACGACTTCCGCCGACTCGCCGCGCTTGACCTCGATGAAGATGCGCATGCCGTCCTTGTCGGACTCGTCGCGCAGCTCGCTGATGCCTTCCAGGCGCTTCTCTTTCACCAGCTCGGCGATCTTCTCGATCAGCCGCGCCTTGTTGACCATGTACGGGATCTCGGACACCGCGATGGCTTCGCGGCCCGTGTCCTCGTTGACTTCGATCTCGGCGCGCGCGCGCATGCGCACGCGACCGCGGCCGGTGCGGTAGGCGAGCTGGATGCCGGCGGTGCCGTTGATGATGCCCGCGGTCGGGAAGTCCGGGCCGGGGATGTGCTGCATCAGGCCGTCGACATCGATCGCCGGATCGTCGATCAGCGCGATCGTGGCGTCGACCACTTCGTTGAGGTTGTGCGGCGGCAGGTTGGTGGCCATGCCCACCGCGATGCCGGCCGAGCCGTTGATCAGCAGGTTGGGCACCCGCGTCGGCATGACCGTGGGTTCGAGTTCCTTCTCGTCGTAGTTGGGCTGGAAGTCGACGGTTTCCTTGTCGATGTCCGCCATCAGCTCGTGCGCCAGGCGCGACATGCGCGCCTCGGTGTAACGCATGGCCGCGGCGGAGTCGCCGTCGATCGAACCGAAGTTGCCCTGCCCGTCCACCAGCATGTAGCGCAGCGAGAACGGCTGCGCCATGCGCACCAGCGTGTCGTACACCGCGGTGTCGCCGTGCGGGTGGTATTTACCGATGACGTCGCCGACGATGCGCGCCGACTTGTAGTACGGCTTGTTGCTGTGCGCGCCGAGCTCGTGCATCGCGAACAGCACGCGGCGGTGGACCGGCTTCAGGCCATCCCGGACGTCCGGGAGCGCGCGCCCCACGATCACGCTCATGGCGTAATCGAGGTAGCTGCGGCGCATCTCGTCTTCGAGGTTGACCGGGATGATTTCCTTGGCGAGTTCTGCCATTCGGGTTCCGTGCTGGTGGCCGAGCGCCGGCTGCGGAAGGGACTTCCGCGAAGCGCTCGAAGGGTGGGTTGCAACGCGCGGGATTCTACCATGGAACAGGGTCGTGAAACCCTGTTTTTCCCGGCCAGAAACAATAGCTTACGGGTGCTTCATGCGGCCCCGCGCAATGCCGCGGGAAAGCCCCGTGGATCAGCCCCCGAACGCGGCCCGCATCGAGGCCGCATCGGGCCGGCGGATCACGCCCCGCTCGGTCACGATCGCGTCGATCAGGTCGTGCGGCGTGACGTCGAAAACGGGATTCCAGGCATCGATGCCTTCGGCCACGGTGCGGCTGCCGCCGACGCTGTGGAGTTCGGCCGCGTCGCGTTCCTCGATCTCGATGAGGTCGCCGCTCGCGGTGGCCATGTCGACCGTCGAGGACGGCGCGACCACCATGAACCCGACGCCGTGGTGGCGCGCGGCGATCGCCAGTTGATACGTGCCGATCTTGTTCGCGGTGTCGCCGTTGGCGCAGATGCGATCCGCGCCCACGACCACCCACTGCACCTTGCCGCCCTTCATCAGGTGCGAGGCGGCGGAGTCGGCGATCAGCGTGGCGTCGATGCCGTCCTGCTGCAGTTCCCACACCGTCAGGCGCGCGCCCTGCAGCCACGGGCGCGTCTCGCCCGCGAACACCTTGTCGATGCGGCCTTGCGCTACGCCCGCGCGGATCACGCCGAGCGCGGTGCCGAAACCCGCCGTTGCGAGCGAGCCGGTGTTGCAATGCGTGAGCACGCCGCTGCCCGGTTCGATCAGCGATGCGCCGAGCGCGCCCATGCGGCGGTTGGCGGCGAGGTCTTCGGTGTCGATGGCCGCGGCTTCGCGTTCGAGCGCGTCGCGCCAGTCGTGGCCCGCGCGTGCGAGCGCGGCGCGCATGCGCCCGAGCGCCCAGGCGAGGTTGACCGCGGTGGGACGCGCGGCGTTGAGGCGTTGCAGGGCGGGTTCGAGTTTCGCGGCGGCGTCGATGGCATCCGTGGCATCGATCGCGCGTTCGGCCAACACGACGCCCCATGCGGCGGCGATGCCGATGGCCGGCGCGCCGCGCACGGCGAGTGCGTGGATGGCGGACGCGACTTCGTCGCTCGTCGTGCAGGTGAGGTATTCGGTGGCGAAGGGCAGCTTGCGCTGGTCGAGGAGCTCGAGCGTATCGCCGGTCCAGCGGATCGGGCGGATGCGGTCGTAGCGGGCGTAATCGATGTCGTCCATGGCACGAAGTTTACGCCGTCACCAGACGGTGAACTCCGCGCGGCAACCGCGGCTCACCCACACGCCGCGCACGTCCCAGCCCCAGCTCTGGCCCTGCACGCACGGGGTCTTCGACAGTTGGCGCGTGAGTTGCGCGCCCTTCCACACGCCGACATCGCAGCGGCGTTCGCGGCCGCGGTCGGATTCGCACCGCAGCTTCTGCGGGCCCAGCGCTTCGGTGGGGGCGCCGACGCCGACCTGGAAGTCCGCGCGACAGCCCTGCGCCACCCAGATGCTGTTGCGATCGAAGCTCCACGTGCTGTGCCGGATGCACGGCGACCGCGACAACTGCCGCACCAGCTGCACGCCCGCCATCGTGGACGCGGGGCAGTGGCGACGACCGCCGCCGTTGGATTCGCACCGCACCATGATTGGACCGGTCGGCGCGGGGCCGCCCTCGCCCAGCGCGAAATCGGCGCGGCATCCGGCGTTGACCCAGATCCCGTTCGGACGGACGCCCCAGGACTTGCCTTCGACGCACGGGCTGCGCGACAGCTGTTTCGTCAGGCGCGCGCCACCGCGCGTATCGGCTTCGCAGGTGCGTTCGCGCCCGCGCGGCGATTCGCAGCGGATCGTGCCGCTGTCGTTGCCGGGATACGGCTCGGCGGCGCGGTACTGCTGTTCTTCGGCGGCCGGGGGATCCGTCGGCATTGCATCGACGGGCGCGATGCCCGTGGTGCAAGCAAGCAGGAAACCTGTGGCGAGCGGACGCATCGGTCTGTTCCTGCGGTTCGTGAGCGCACTTTCCGGGATCGCTGAATGCGCGGTCAAGTGCGACGTTGGGCCATGCCGCGTCACGCCCGCGCGAAATCGAACGCCAGCACGTCCGCGATCCGCCCGGTGCCCAGCATGGCCATGAGCAGGCGGTCGATGCCCAGCGCCACGCCCGCGCACGCGGGCAGGCCCGCCAGCGCGGCGAGGAGCGCTTCGTCCGGCGGGGGCGCGGGCTGGCCGCGCCCGGCGCGCACGGCGCGATCGCGTTCGAAGCGTTCGCGTTGCTCCACGGGGTCGCGCAGCTCGTGGTAGCCGTTGGCCACCTCAAGCGGGCCCAGGTACACCTCGAAGCGTTCGGCGACCGGCGGATCGCCGGGCCGGATGCGCGCCAGCGCGCATTGCGACGCCGGATAGTCGTGGACGATCAGCAACTGGTCGTCCGGGAACGCGGGTTGCAGGCGATGCGTGGCGAGCAGGTCGAGCCAGTCGTCGCGCACCAGGCCCGCGGGATCGATCGCGATGTCGCCGAGCGCGTTGCGCAATGCGTCATCGCTGGCGGTGAACGGATCGACGCGCAGGTGTTCGATGTACAGGTCGCGATACGCGGTTTCGACGACGCGCGCGTGGCGCCCGACCAACGCGAGCGCGTGTTGCACCAGGTCCGCCGTTTCGCGCGCGAGCCAGCGATGGTCGCGACCGACGCGGTACCACTCCAGCATCGTGAATTCGGGGTTGTGGCGCCCGCCCGCTTCGCCGTCGCGGAACACGCGACCCAGTTCGTAGCAATCGCCCACGCCTTCGGCGAGCAGGCGCTTGAGCGGATATTCCGGCGACGTGCGCAGCCAGCGCGTGCGCGGCGCGCCGTCGGTGCGGCCGGAGAAGTCGAGCGAGAACGAGGCGATGTTCGGATCGGTATTGCCCGCGCGCGACAGCACGGGCGTTTCGACTTCCAGCACGTTGCGCTTCGCGAAGAACGCACGCACCGCGGCGTTGAGTTGCGCCCGCAGGCGCAGCGCATCGGGATGCCGCGCGGCAGAGGCGATCATTTCGGGTCCGCGAGATACGCCAGCAGGCGCGCTTCGTCCCAGACGTCCACGCCGAGTTCTTGCGCCTTCGCCAGCTTGCTGCCGGCCGCTTCGCCGGCAACGACGAAGCTGGTCTTCTTCGACACGCTGCCGGACACCTTGGCGCCCAGCGCTTCGAGTTTCGCGCCCGCTTCGTCGCGCGACATCGCTTCCAGGCCACCGGTCAGCACCACCGTCTTGCCCGCGAGCGGACCATCGGCGCTGCGTTGCGGTGCGCCTTCCGGCCAGTGCACGCCGTTCTTCTGCAAGGCCGCGATGACTTCGCGGTTGTGCGGCTGCGCGAAGAAATGCGCGATGCGCGCGGCGACGACCGGGCCGATGTCCGGCACCTGGCGCAAGGTCTCTTCGTCGGCGGCCATCAGCGGATCGAGCGCGCCGAAGTGCCGCGCCAGCGTGCGCGCCGTGCTTTCGCCCACGTCGCGGATGCCGAGCGCGAACAACACGCGTTCGAGCGTGGTGGTGCGGCTGGCGTCGATCGCAGCGACGAGGTTCTCCGCCCACTTGGTGGCGACCTTGCCGGCCTTCACCGTTTCGGGGACGGCGTCGGCGAGGGCGTCGGCCTGCTGCTTCATCTGCACGAACGCATCGACGTCCAGCGTGTACAGGTCCGCCACCGTCCGCACCATGTCGAACTCGACCAGTGCCGTGATGAAGCGTTCACCCAGCCCGTCGATGTCCATCGCGCGACGCGAGGCGAAATGGAACAGCGCCTGCACGCGCTGCGCCGGGCAGAACAGGCCGCCGGTGCAGCGTGCGACGACCTCGCCCTCTTCGCGCTCGACCGCCGAGCCGCACACGGGGCACGCGGTGGGCAGTTCGTAGGCGGCGTGTTTCGGATGTCCCTTCGCATCGACCGGGCGCTTGTCCTCGATCACGCGCACCACCTCCGGGATCACGTCGCCCGCGCGGCGGATGATCACGGTGTCGCCCACGCGCACGTCGAGGCGCGCGATCTGGTCGGCGTTGTGCAGCGTCGCGCGCGTGACGGTCACGCCGCCCACCTGCACCGGCGCCATCAGCACCCACGGCGTCACCGCGCCCGTGCGGCCCACGTTGACTTCGATCGACTCGACCGTCGTCGCCTGTTCCTGCGCCGGGTACTTGTGCGCGATGGCCCAGCGCGGCGCGCGCGAGACGAAGCCCATCGCGCGTTGCTGGTCGTAGCGATCGAGCTTGTAGACCACGCCGTCGATGTCGTACGGCAGCGCGTTGCGCTTGTCGCCGATGCGGCGGTAATACGCCAGCAGGCCCGCGGCGCCGCGTGCGGTGTCGACTTCGGCGCTGACGGGCAATCCGAGTTCGCGCAACCACGCGAGCGTCTGCGAATGCGCGGGCGGCAGCGTCGCACCGTCCACTTCGCCGAGCGCGTAGGCGTAGAACGCCAGCGGTCGCTGCGCGGTGATGCGCGGATCGAGCTGGCGCAGCGAACCGGCTGCGCCGTTGCGCGGATTGGCCAGCGTCTTCTCGCCGTGTTCCAGCGCCCAGGCGTTGTACTTTTCGAAGGCGGCCTTGGGCATGAAGACTTCGCCGCGCACTTCCAGCACCGGCGGCGCCTTGCCGCGCAGCTTGAGCGGCACGCTGCGCACGGTGCGCAGGTTGGCGGTGACGTCTTCGCCCGTGGCACCGTCGCCGCGCGTGGCGCCGCGCACGAACACACCGTGTTCGTAGCGCAGGCTGATCGCCAGGCCATCGAGCTTGGGTTCGACGGAGAACGCGGGATCGGCGTCGCCGGTTTCCTTGACGATGCGCGCGACGAATTCTTCGACCTCGCCGTCTTCGAACGCATTGGCGAGCGACAGCATCGGCACCGCGTGCTTCACCTCGGCGAACTTGCCCGACGGCGCATTGCCCACGCGCGCGGTGGGCGAACTGGCATCGGCGAGTTCCGGGTGGTCCTGCTCCAGCGCTTCGAGTTCGCGCAGCAGCTTGTCGTAGTCGGCGTCCGTCAGCTGCGGATCGTCGAGGACGTAGTAGCGGTAGTTGGCGTCGTCGAGCAGGCGGCGCAGTTCGTCGACGCGGGTGGCGACGGGACCGGGGGCTTTGGTCGCCACGGATTTACCAGCGCGCGGGTTTGGTCAGCGGGGGCGCTTCGTGCTGGCGGTCGTACGCGCGCAGTTCGTCGCGGATGTGCGCGACGCGCTGGCGGCCGAGCGCGTTGCGCGATTCGTCGAGCACCACGCCGTCGAGCAGCTCGGCCATGCGCTGCGCGGTGGGCAGCATCTTTTCCCAGGCATCCAGCGCGGTCATCGGCGCGGGCAGCGTGAGGAAGAACGCGATGGCGGGCGTTTCCAGTTCCTGGATGGTGGCCATGTCGAAGCTGCCCGGCTTCTTGATGCTGGCGACCGAGAACACGGGGCCGCGTTCCGGGTGGCCTTCGACCAGGCGATGGAAGATCTGCATGTGGCCGTAGGTGAGGCCGGCCTTCTCGGCGGCGACCACGATGTCGCTGCCGCGCAGCACGTTGCCCGCGCGCGCGGCGACGTACAGCGTGACGATCTTTTCGAACGAGGCGTCGTCGCGGCGGCCGAGGTCGTTGGACGGCGCATCGCTGGCCAGGTCGAACTCGGATTGCGTGGTGCCCTCGCCCGCGAGCTCCTGTTCCAGCTGCGCGCCGAGCGTGGGCTCGATGCGTTCGCCGGGTTCGGCGCGCGCGACCGGATCGGCGACGCGACGGCCCTGCCCCGGCTTGCGCGGGCGGCCGAAGAAATAGATCGCGGCGAGCAGCAGCACGCCCGCAATCGCAATGCCAACGCGCAGCACGGTCGAATCCATCGCTTCGCTCCTTCGTTCTTAAGCGGCGCCCGCCAGGCGCGCGGCTTCGGCGAGGTCGACGGAGACCAGGCGGCTCACGCCCGGTTCGCGCATCGTCACGCCCGACAGCTGCTGCGCGGCTTCCATCGTCGCCTTGTTGTGGGTCACGAACAGGAACTGTACCTGCTCGCTCATCTCGCTGACCATCGCGGTGAAGCGCCCGACGTTGGCTTCGTCGAGCGGCGCGTCCACCTCGTCCAGCAGGCAGAACGGGGCCGGGTTGAGGCGGAAGATCGCGAACACCAGCGCCACCGCGGTCATCGCCTTCTCGCCGCCGGAGAGCAGCGAGATGTTCGACACGCGCTTGCCGGGCGGGCGCGCCATGATCGCCACGCCGGTGTCGAGCAGGTCTTCGCCGGTGAGTTCCAGGTACGCATGCCCGCCGCCGAACAGGCGCGGATACAGCTCCTGCACGCCGGAATTCACGCGGTCGAACGTGTCCTTGAAACGGCCGCGCGTTTCGCGGTCGATCTTGCGGATCGCGTCTTCCAGCGTGTCGAGCGCGGTGGTGAGGTCGGCGTCCTGCGCGTCGAGGTATTCCTTGCGCTGCGCGGCTTCGGCGTGTTCCTGGATCGCGGCGAGGTTGACCGGTTCCAGGCGGCGCAGCTTGGCGTCGAAATCGGTGACGGCCTTTTCCCACAGCGCCACGTCGGCGTCGGGGGTGAGCGTGGCGATCACCTCGTCGAGCACGAAGCCGGCTTCGATCACGGCCGCCGACAACTGGTCGGCCTTGATCACCAGCGCCTGCTGGTCGAGCTTGCGCTGCGAGATCTTCTCGCGCTGCGAGATGGCCTGTTCGTCGCGCTGGTGGCGCGTCTGTTCGTAGCCGCGCAGTTCGCCGTCGATGCCTTCCAGCGTCGAGCGCGCTTCGGACAAGGCCTTTTCGGTGCGCACGCGTTCTTCGAGCGCGGACTGGCGTTCGGCTTCCAGCGCGCTGACCGGGGCGTCGCCGTCGGTGAGCTGCGAGGCGACTTCGCCGAGGCGCGATTCGAGCTGGCCGCGCTGGCCGCCCATGCGTTCCAGCGATTGCGCGAGCGCGACGATCTGCGCACGTTGCGATTCCACCGTGAGCGCGAGCGCATGCGCGGTGTCGCGCGATTCGCGGGCGGCGTTGCGGGCGGCGTCGCGGGCTTCGACGAACCGGCGGCGGTCGGCGTCGAGCGCCTGGCGGGCCTGTTCGAGTTCGGCCATGCGGCCGACGGCATCTTCCTGCTTGCCGCGCGCTTCGCGGGCCTGTTCGCGGCTGGCGTCGAGCGTGGCGACGAGTTGTTCGAGGTCGGCGTCGATGCGCGCGATGCGGGCCTTCGCCGATTCCAGCTTGCCCTGCTGGCTCTGCAACTGGCCGGCGAGTTCGGACACGCCGCGGTGCGCGAGGTACAACGCGCGCTGTGCGTCTTCGCGCTGCTGTTCGGCGGCGAGGGCCTGGTCGCGCAGGCGCGTGAGCGTGTCGTTGAGGACCTGCTCGCGCTGCTGCAGCGATTCGATCTCCGCGCGCAGCGCCTGGATTTCCTTCTCGCGCAGCAACGCGCCCTGCTTGGCCGCGCCGGAACGCACCACGCGCACCCAGCCGGCGCCGAGGCGTTCGCCCGCGCGCGTGATCACCGATTCGCCATCGCCCAGGCCCGGCAGCAAAGCGCGCGCTTCGGCGAGCGTATCGGCACCGTGCAACTTGGCGAGGATGCGGCGGATCGCGGCGGGGCCACGGACCTTCGCGGCGAGCGACGTCGGTGCGACGGTGAAGTCTTCGTTGGTCGGGTCGACCAGGGTCAATCGGCCTTCGCCGAGATCGCCGAGCGCATCGACCAGCGCTTCCGGCGCTTCGACCAGCACGCCTTCGATCAACTGGCCGAGCGCGCCTTCAACGGCGTTTTCCCAGCCCGATTCGACTTGCAGCGTTTCGCCCACGCGGGCGGCGCTGTCGAGGCCGCGCGCTTTCAGCCACGCGGTGGCGGCGCCCTGTTCCTGGCCGAGCGCGGCGTGCTGCAGCGCTTCGAGCGAGGACAGGCGACCGCGCGAAGCCTGTGCGTTCTTGCGCACGTCGGCGATTTCGGTCTGCGCCGCGCGCTGCTGGTCCTGCAACGCGGTGACGCCGGCCTTGCGTTCTTCGACCTGCGCGGTGAGGCCTTCGAGCGAGGCCTTCTGCGCGTCGTGCTGCGACTGCACGCCGGCGAAGGCTTCGGACAACGCGGACAGGTCCAGGCCCGTGCGCTCGGCCGTGAGCTGTTCGCGGCGGCGATCGGCGTCGAGCGTCTGGCGGTCGAGGTGTTCGATGCGCGTGCGTTCGACGTCGCCGGCGCGCGCGGCTTCGGACGACGCCTTGGTGTGCGCGTCCCAGCGCTGCTGCCAGTCGGCCAGCGCGGCTTCGGCATCGCGCAGGGCGTCCTGGCGCGTGGTGTCGTCGGTGCGCAGGCGCTCGAGTTCGGGTTCGGCGGTGGCGATGGCGTCGCGCAGCGAGGCCAGGCGCGCTTCGTCGCCGCTGATGTGCGAGCCCAGTTCGGCCAGCGCGGTCTGTGCTTCGTCGCGCGCCTTGTGCAGGCGCTGCGCCATTTCGCGCTGGTGCGCGATCTGCTGTTCGATGCGGGCCAGCGTGCCGCCCACCTGGTAGACCTGCGCCTGCGCCTTGTTCAGCGCTTCGCTCGCTTCTTCGCGGCGGACGCGGTCGGTCTCGATGTTCTTCTCGGCCTCACGCTGCTCGGCGATCAGCTGCTGCAGGCGGGTTTCCTCGTGGTCCAGCTTTTCCTTCAGCGACTGCACGCGCGCGTCGAGGCCGCGGTATTCCAGCGCCTTCCACTCGGCGTCCTTGATGCGGCGCTCGGCCTGGATCGACTGGTACTGCTCGGCCTGGCGCGCCTGGCGGCGCAGGTGTTCGAGCTGCTTGCCGACTTCTTCGCGCAGGTCGTTGAGGCGGTCGAGGTTTTCGCGCGTGTGGCGGATGCGCGTTTCGGTTTCCTTGCGGCGTTCCTTGTACTTGGAGATGCCGGCGGCTTCCTCCAGGTACACGCGCAGGTCTTCGGGACGCGCTTCGATGATCTGGCTGATCATCCCCTGCTCGATGATCGAGTAGCTGCGCGGGCCGAGGCCGGTGCCGAGGAAGAGGTCCGTAATGTCGCGGCGGCGGCACTTGGTCCCGTTGAGCGAATAGGTGCTCACGCCGTCGCGGCTGACGGTGCGCTTGACCGAGATTTCGTTGAACGCGGCGTACTCGCCGGTGATCGTGTGGTCGCTGTTGTCGAAGATCAGCTCCACCGTGGCCTGCGACACGGGCTTGCGCGCGCTGCTGCCGGAGAAGATCACGTCGGTGAGCGAATCACCGCGCAAGCGGCTCGCGGAGCTTTCGCCCATGACCCAGCGCACGGCGTCGATGATGTTCGACTTGCCGCACCCGTTCGGGCCCACCACGCCGGTCATGTTGGTCGGCAGGTGGAGCGTGGTCGGATCGACGAAGGATTTGAAACCGGAGAGCTTGATCGTGGACAGGCGCATGCGACGGTCGTTCGGCCCCTGCGATGCGGCCGGGGCTCGCAACGCGTGTATGAGAAATTGGCTTTGAAATCGCCGACAAGTCGTTGATTCGACAAGCGACGGTCGGCAAGGTGAAAGCCACCGCACGCGAGTATAGACAACTCGTCTTCGCCATAGGCGAAGTCACGAATTTCCCTCCCCGCCCCGCGGGGAGGGCAAGGGTGGGGACGCCCCGATCGCTGCGAACCCACCTAGGCCGGCAACCGCTCCCCCCGACCCCGCATCGAACGCATGCCACTGCCCCGCCGCCAGGGCCAGCGGCATCGCGCTTCCCACGCTCGGCGCGGCATGCGGCGCCACGCGCGCCACCAGCGCCTGCGCGCCGAGCCGCAGGTTCACCAGCGTCTCGTTGCCCAGCGCCTCGACCATCTCGACCACGGGCGAGACCCCGCCCGCCGGCGCCGGCACCAGGTGTTCCGGCCGCACGCCGATCGCGATGTCGCGGTCGATCCAGGCCTCCGGCACCGCGCCCTCGCCCAGCGGCACGCGCACGCCTTCGCCCATGTCCAGCGACAGGCCGTCGGCCCGCACCACGCGCCCGCGCAGCACGTTCATCGCGGGGCTGCCGAGGAACGTCGCGACGAACAGGTTCGCCGGCCGCTCGTAGAGCGCCATCGGTGTATCGATCTGCTGCACGTGGCCATCCTTCAGCACCACGATGCGCTGGCCCAGCGTCATGGCTTCGACCTGGTCGTGGGTGACGTAGACCATCGTCGCGCCCAGCTGCCGGTGCAGCCGCGCGATCTCCACGCGCATGCCGGTGCGCAGCTTGGCGTCGAGGTTGGACAGGGGTTCGTCGAGCAGGAACACCTGCGGATCGCGCACCAGCGCCCGCCCGAGCGCGACGCGCTGGCGCTGGCCGCCGGACAGGGCGCCGGGCTTGCGCGCCAGCAGCGCGTCGAGTTCCAGCGTCTTCGCGGCCTCGCCGACGCGGCGCGCGATTTCGTCCTTCGACGCACCGCGCAGCTTCAACCCGAACCCGAGGTTCCCCGCGACGTCCATGTGCGGGTACAGCGCGTAGTTCTGGAAGACCATCGCGATGTCGCGATCCTTCGGCGCCACGTCGTTGACCACGCGGTCGCCGATGCGCAGCGTGCCGGAGGTGATCGATTCCAGGCCCGCGATCATCCGCAGGAGCGTGGACTTGCCGCAGCCGGAGGGTCCGACGAGGACCAGCAGTTCGCCGTCGGCGACATCGAAGGTGGCGCCCGCGACCGCGACGTGGGGCTGGGTGCCCTTCGCCGCGGGGTAGACCTTCCGGACCTGCTCGAGCGAGACCTGGGCCATCCGCGTCCTTCTGGTGTGCGTCGCTGTGCATTGGACGCGACGTGGGGCTATCCTGCCATGTAACCGTTTACACGACCATGCCGGCAGGAGGCCGTCCACGATGCCCACGTCGCAATCGCCTTTCGTGTTCCCCGAGGGCTTCCTCTGGGGCGCCGCCACCGCCGCGCACCAGATCGAGGGCTCCCCGCTCGCCGACGGCGCCGGTCCCAGCATCTGGACGCGCTTCGCGCACACGCCGGGGATGACCGTCAACGGCGACACCGGCGACGTGGCCTGCGACCACTACCACCGCTGGAAATCCGACGTGGCGCTGATGAAGTCGCTGGGCCTGAAGGCCTACCGCTTCAGCGTGTCGTGGTCGCGCATCCTGCCCGAGGGCACGGGGCGCGTGAACCAGGCCGGCGTGGATTTCTATTCGCGCCTGGTCGACGAACTGCTGGCCAACGACATCGAGCCGCTGCTCACGCTGTACCACTGGGACCTGCCGGCGGCGCTGGACGACCGCGGCGGCTGGTTGAACCGCGACATCGCCGACTGGTTCGCCGAATACGGCAGCGTGCTGTATCGCGCGCTCGACGGGCGGGTGAAGAAGTGGGTCACCCTCAACGAACCGTGGGTCGTCACCGACGGCGGTTACCTGCATGGCGCGCTCGCGCCGGGCCACAAGAGCAAGTACGAGACGCCGATCGCCACGCACAACCTGATGCGCGCGCATGGCGCGGCGGTGAAGGCGTACCGCGAGATCGGCAAGCACGAGATCGGGCTGGTGGTGAACATCGAGCCGAAGTATCCGGCCAGCGATTCGCCGGAAGACGCGGCGGCGGTGAAGCGGGCGCATGCGTACATGAACGAGCAGTACCTGGATGCGGCGTTGCTGGGCCGCTATCCGCCGGAACTGAAGAACGAGATCTTCGGCGATGCGTGGCCGGAGTGGGCCGATGCGGATTACGCGCTCATCAAGCAGAAGCTGGATTTCATCGGCATCAATTACTACACGCGCAGCGTGACGCAGGCCAACGACAGTTATCCGCTGAAGGCGGGCGCGGTGCGGCAGCCGTTGGGCACTTATACGGAGACCGGCTGGGAGGTGTTTCCGCAGGGGCTGATCGATTTGCTGGTGTGGTCGAAGGATCGCTACGGCAACGTTCCGACGTACATCACGGAGAACGGGGCGGCGTTCTTCGATCCGCCGGTCGCCGAGGGTGGACGCATCCGGGATCCGTTGCGGATGGATTACCTGCAGAAGCATCTGAAGGCGATCCGGTCTGCGATCGACCAGGGGTGCGATATCCGGGGGTACATGGTGTGGTCGTTGCTCGACAACCTGGAGTGGTCGCTGGGGTATTCGAAGCGCTTCGGGATCGTGCATGTGAACTACGGGACGCAGGAGCGGACGCCCAAGGACAGTGCGAAGTACTACTCGCGCGTGATTGCGACGCATGGGGAGAGCCTGGGCGACGCGTTGCCTTGAGGTTTTCGTCGCTGCGGAAGCAGGGATCCTGCTTTTGCTGTCATCCCCGCGAACGCGGGGATCCATGGGTCGCTGCAGAAGCCCGCTCGGGGTGAAGACCGCGTCGCCCGAACCCGCGGCGTGGTAAGAATTTCTCGCCGACGTGGCGGCGAAAATTCTCACCCCACCACGGGCTGGGGCATCACCATTCGAGCCTTTTCGATCAAGGGGCCGACCTTTTCCCAGGTTCGCTGGCGTGCGTGGTAACGCACGCGCAACCCAATCAATTCTTTCGCGACGAGCAAGAGCCCTTGAAGGAACGCGGGGGCGGCGGCCAGGAAACCCTCAATTTTTTTGCCGCGAAGCGGTCGCAGCTTTTGATTGCCGCGAAAGAAGTGATTGGGGTGTGCGTGCGTTACACGCACGCCTGCGACCTCATGCAAAGGTCGGCGCCTTGATCGAAATCGCGCGAAAGGTGATGCCCCAACCTGTGGTGGTGTGAGAATTTTCGCCGCCACGTCGGCGAGAAATTCTTACACCGCCGCGGGTTCGGGCGACGCGCAACTGCACCTCAAGCGGGCGTTTGCAAAGAAGCCCATGGATCCCTGCTTTCGCAGGCTGCGCTATCGCACGATTTCAACCGTGGCCGGTACGTGGGTGATCCGCAATTCCTGGCTGTGCCATTGCGCGGGTTTGCCGTCGATCGTGGTCGTGCCCGGTGTGCCTTTGAATGGCCACGGGAAGACCATGCCGCCACTCGGTGGTGTGAGGCCGTTGCCAATTTCCAGATGCAGGCGGTTTGCATCTGCACGCAACGAATACTTGAGGGGGCCGCCCGGAGTGCGGAGGCCTTCGACGGCGATGCCCTGCCCTGTCATCCAGTCGGCGGGAATGCCTGCGGCGATGACCAGGGCGTCGTCGGATTCGCGCGAATACGCGAACAGGTCCAGGGCGGAGCGCACGTAGTCGGAGGCGACCCAGGCGTGCGGGAGGTCGCCGAGGAAGAAGGGTTTGCGCGGGGTGCGCGAGACGACTTCCGCCCATTGGTTCCAGGCGCGCGGTTGCTGGTCCTTGAAGAAGAAGTCCAGCGCGGAATGCGCGCGGTCGCGCCAGCCCAGGCGGACGAAGGTGCCGATGGTGCGGAGTTCGTACGGGGTGTAGTCCTTCCATGCGCGCGTGTTGGTGCGGCGCTGTTCGAACTCGGTCCAGTAGCGCTCGAACGTGGCGAGCAACGCGTCCTGCGGGAGGTTGGCCTGTTCGCCGCCGGGGGCGAGCGCGATGGTGGTCGAGGTGGCGTCGAAGTCGCCGAGTTCGGCCGAACCCGGGAGGAAGTTGATGTTCTTGCGCGCCATCGCCAGCTTCAGCGAATCGCGCAGGTCGCCGGCGAACTGGTCGCGCGAGGCCGCGAAGCGCTTTGCGTCGGCATCGTGCCCGAGCCACTGCGCGATCTGGACCGCATCCTTGTAACCGCGCAGCGCCCAGAAATCGTCCCAGTACGAATGCATCGGCTTGGCCGAATAGCCTTCGTGGCTGATCGAGGCCGGCATCAGGCCGTAGAACGCGGGATTGGTGGCGCGGTTGGCTTCCGTGCGTTCGCTCGCACGCAGTGCGTCCATGTACTTCACAGCGCCCTGCACGTGCGGCCACATTGTTTCCAGCAATGCGCGGTCGTGCGTATAGCGATACACCTCGGCGGCCAGGAACACGAACTCACCGTGGCTGTCGTTCTCCGGCACGGGATCGGCGCCGCGATCGTCCACGCAGCATGGCACCTTGCCGTTCTCGAACTGGCGCGGCGCATACCAGCGCAGGAATTCGCTCGCGATGTCTTCGCGCCCCAGGCGCAGCAGGCCTTCGCCGATCATCGCGCCGTCGCGGATCCACGCGCGCGAATACGAGCGCGTGCCCGGTTGCAGGCGCGGCCCCACGCGGCTGATCGCCATGTGCCCGAGCGCGGTACGCAAGGTATCGACGATGCGCTGGCCCTGTGGCGGCACCTGGACGCGCACGCGATCGAGCTTGTCGTGCCACTGCGCGGCCACGGCCGCCTGCGCAGTCGCGGCTTCGCCCTGCTTGAGGATCGACGGCGGCTGGCCTTCGAGCGACGAGGACCACGCGAACTCCACCGACGCGCCCGGCGCGAGGTGCACGTCGTACTCGAACACGCCGCTCGCCAGCCCCGTCGGATCGTCCGCGAATGCAGTCTTCGACGGCAGCCCCTGCCCATCGAACGTCGTCGCCGAAACGCGATCGGCCTTCGGGAACACCGCCGCGCGCGGCACGTTGTCCACGGCCACGTATTGCGGATACAGCATCAGCTTGTTCAGCGGGCTCACGCCGCCGGTGGTGTTGAGGAACTGGCTCGGCGGGTTCACCTGGAACGGGCGCACGCGCAAGGCGAAGGTGTAATCCATCGGCGCGCGCGTCGTGTTGGCCAGGCGGTAGCGCGCGATGAGGCGCGCATCGGCGACTTCGCCCGCCGCCACGCCGCCCGCGCGCGGTTCGGCGAATGCGGTGATGTCGAGCGTGTAGTCCGGATGCGTCCACTGCACCGACGGCATCGGCAGGTAACCATCCTGCAGCGATTGCGTCGCGTGCACGTCGGCCCACGTGCTGCGCCGGCCGCGCGTCGTCACCATCGGTTCGAGGCTGAAGGCACCCTTGCCCAGTTCGATCGCACCGTCTTCGCCGAGCAGCGCCTGGTCGTGGCCGCCGTCTACGCCCACGATCGTCCAGTACGGTTGTTCGTTGACGAAGCCGCGCGGATACGCACCGCGCGGCGCACGCGCGGCGACGGCCTTGACGAAATCGTTCGGCGTCGCGCCGAAGGCCAGCGGTTGCGCATCGATCGCTTCGAGCGTGGCCGGGGTCGCCGGCTTCACGCGCAGGTAGCGTGCGTCGGTTTCCGGCAGCGCGAGGGAATCCTCGCCGCCGTCGGCGCCATGCACCTCGCGCAACACGCGCCACGCGCTGCCGTCTTCGGAGGCCGACACGGTGTAGTCGCGCGCGAACGCGTCGCGGTTCCAGCGCAGGATCGCGCCGCCGAGTTCGCGCTGCGTGCCCAGGTCCAGCGTCCATCCCTCCGCGCCGGGCGACAGCGTGCCCGTCAGCGGGCCGCTCGGCGGTGGCGGCAATGGCGTGAACGTGAGCGTGTCGAAGCACACCGCGCCGCGTCCGCCGTCGCCGCTGGCCAGGGTGAACTCGAGTTTCGCGCTGTGCTCCAGCGCGGTCTTCGGCGACGGGCCCCACGCCTTCGCGATGTCGCGCTTGCGGTACTGCAGCGGCGTCCAGTCGTCGGGCAGCTCGAACTTCGGCTTCACCGACCACCACACGTTGTCGCCGCTCGCATCGACGAGCTTGAACTGGAAATCGTTGCGCGCGCCCGTGCCGCGCACCTTGACGTCGAACGCGTAGTTGGCCGGATAGTCCAGCGGCAGGTCGCGCTGCAGGCCGACGTACCCGGCCACGCCGTGGAAGTCGTAATCCAGGCACAGCGCCGCACCGTCGGGCCCATCGACCTTGCGCAGGGTGCCGGTCACCTGGTCGGACTGGATCACCTTCCACGCGCGCAGGTCGGAGAAATCGTCCAGTGCGCGCGCGCCCTTCGGGCCGCCGCAGGCCGCCAACCCCAGCACGCATCCCGCCACGAACCACCGTCTCATCCCTTGACGCTCCCGACCAGCAGACCCTGCATGTAATACCGCTGGAGCACGAGGAACAACAAGAGCACCGGCAGGATGGTCACGACGGAACCCGCCATCATCAGTTCGTTGTCCTGCACGTGTTCGCGCGAGAGCGACGCCAGCGCGACAGGCAGCGTCTGCAGGTCCTGGTCGCCGAGCACGATCAGGGGCCACATGAAATCGTTCCATGCGCCGAGGAAGGCGAAGATAGCGAGCGTCACCAGGATCGGTCGCAACGCGGGCAACACCACCTGGAAGAAGATGCGCAGCTCGCCCGCGCCGTCGATGCGCGCCGCTTCCAGCAATTCATCCGGCAGCGAGCGCGCGTACTGGCGCACGAGGAAGATGCCGAAGATCCCCGCGAGCCCCGGCACCATCGCGCCGGCGTACGTGTTCACCAGCCCCATCTGCTTGAGCAGCAGGAACAGCGGCATCATCGCCACCTGCCCCGGGATCACCAGCGCGCCAAGCAAGGCGCGGAACGTCTGTTCGCGCCCGCGGAACTTCAGCTTCGCGAAGGCATAGCCCGCCAGCGTGTTGAGCAGCACCGACACCAGCGTGACGCCCGTGGCGATCAGCGCGCTGTTGACCAGGTAACGGCCCATGCCCGCGCGCAGGAACAGTTCGCGATAGTTGTGCAGCGTGGGCGACGACGGCCACCACGGCGGCGGGAAGTGGCTCGCCTCGCCCGGTTGCATGAAGGACACCGCGAGCATCCACGCCAGCGGCGCGACGGCCAGCACGGCGAGCGCGAACAGCAGGCCGTTGACGGTCGCCGCGGCGAGCATGCGCTTCGAACGTTCGTTGCCCTGCACGTCGATCATTCCGCCCCCCGCCTGCGCGCGAACCACAACAACCCGCTCGTGGTCGCCGTCATCAGCAGGAACAGCAGGAACGCCACCGCCGACGCGTTGCCCAGGTTCCACCACTTGAAGCCTTCTTCGTACATCAGGTACAGCACGCTGACGGTGCTCTGCAGCGGGCCGCCCTGCGTCATCACGTAAGGCTCGGCGAACAACTGGAAATAGCCCGCCATCGTGAGGATGCCCACCAGCAGCAACACCGGCCCGAGCATCGGCAGCGTGACGTGCACCAGTTGCCGCCACCACGACGCGCCGTCGATGCGCGCGGCTTCGTACAGGTCTTCGGGGATCGCCTGCAATCCCGCGAGGAAGATGATCATGTTGTAGCCGAAGTTCTTCCACACGGCGAACAGGATGATCGACGGCATCGCCCATCGCGGATCGCCGAACCAGTCGACCGGATCGATGCCGACCAGCGACAGGCCCCAGTTCGCCGCGCCGTACCGCGTGTGGAACAGATACCGCCAGATCACCGCGACCGCCACCACCGTCGTCACCACCGGCGCGAACAACGCGGTGCGGAACACGGGCTTGAAGCGCGCGAGCTTCGAGTGCAGCAGCAACGCCGCGGCCAGCGACACGAAGATCGACAGCGGCACGCCCGCGACGACGAAGTACAGCGTGTTGCCCAGCGCCTTCCAGAACAGCGGGTTGCCGAGCAGCTTGATGTAGTTGTCGAGCCCGACGAAGCGCAGGTTGCGCTGGTCGGCGAGCGCGTAGATGTCGAAGTCGGTGACGCTCAGGCCCAGCGCGGCGATGACCGGCAGCACGAAGAACAACGCGATCACCGTCAACGCGGGTGCAGCGAAGGCCCAGCCGGCGAGCGATGGCTTCATGGCGCGGCGCCCGGCAGCGTGTGGTGGTCGAGCATCCAGCGGCGCTTCTCGAGGATGGCATCGGCGCGGCGATCCATTTCCGCGGCGGCGACGTCGACGCTCATCTTGTCGTTGGCCACTTGTTCGCCGACGAGGCGGATCTCGGTGGCGATGCGTTCCCACTCCGGCACTTTCGGCGCGGGCACGGCGCGTTCGAGCTGGTCGCGGAACGCGCGCGCATACGGATCGTTCGCGAGCGCCGGCGTCTGCCACGGCGAACGGCGCGGCGGCAAATCGCCGGTGAGCGCATGGATGCGCACCTGCTGCGCGGGCTCGGACAACCACGCGATCAGTTGCCACGCCGCGTCCTTGTTCCGCGCGGACTTGAAGATCACGAAGCTGGTGCCGCCGGCGATCGACGCGCCCGGCCCGTCCGGGCCCGGCAACGGCATCGTCATCCAGTCGTCCGCCAGCGCCGGCGGCAGGCGCTTGCGGAACTCGGCGATGTTCCAGGGGCCGCTGATGTAGTAGCTGAAGTAGCCCTTGCCGAATTCGTCCCACACGTTGGAGATGCGCGTGTTGTCCACGCGCGGTGCCAGGTCTTCGTCGAACAGGCTCTTGTAGAACGCCAGCGTGCGCTTGTAGCTGGCGCTGCGGAAATTGCCGAAGCGGCCGCCGTCGCGCAGCAGCGGTTCGGGTTGCTGCACGGCGAGGTTGAGCAGCGGTTCGAATTCGTTGAGCGGCAGCAGCACCGCGTACTTGTCCGCGCCCGCGGCGCGCTTCAGCGCCACCATCGAGGCGCGCCAGGTCGTCCAGTCCTTCGGCGGCGCGGTCACGCCGGCCTTCGCGAGCAAATCGCGCCGGTAATACGGCACGCGCGTTTCGACGTACCACGGCACCGCGTACGTCCGGCCATCGATGACGCCGGAATCCCACGCGCCTTCGAAATAATCGGCGACGTCCACGGCCGGCGTCGCCTTGAGGCGCGCGTCGAGCGGCTCGAGCGCGCCGAGCGCGGCGAACTCCGGGATCCACGTGTTGCCCAACGGTACGACGTCCGGCAACGCATTGCCCGCGAACGCCGTCAGCAGCTTCTCGTGCGCGGCGGTCCAGGGTTGCTGCTGCAACCGCACCTTGATCCCGGGATGCGTGCGTTCGAACTCGGGCAGCAGCTGCGCAACGACTTCGCCTTCGTAGCCCATCGCCCAGAAGCGCACGACGGTGCCGCCCTGCGCTTCCGAATGCCGCGCGCAACCCGCGACGCACGCGAGCGCCGCGACGCACGCCAGCGCCCACGCGCGCAAGCCGGTGTTCACTGCGCTCCGTCGAGCCAGCCGCCGGTGAAGCCCGCGCGTTCCAGGCCTTTGCGGATGTAGGGATTGCGCCGCATCACCGACCACACGAAATCGCTGCGATGGTTTTCGATCATCAGCACGATCGGGCCCTGGTCGATGCCGAGGTAATCGCCATCGACCCACCCGGTGCCGGGCACGAGCTGGCCGTGGTGCAGTTTCGCGTCGGTGAACGTGAAGCTCGGATTGAAGGAATCGAGGAACCCGTACTGCGCGTAGATCGCCTTGCCGTAACGATCGTGCATCGCCTGGATCGCCGCGATCGATTGCTCGGGCACGAACGGCATCGACGCCGCGGCCGCCGTCGGCGCGATCGTGCCGTCGTCGATCGTGTACTCGGTGCCGGTGCCGCGCGCGGTGTAGGTCTGGAACAGGCGCGGCTTGCCCTTGAAGGAGATGGTCGCGTCGATCGGGCCATCGGAGGCCGTCAGGCCCCACACGTCTTTCCCGTAGCCGTCCCAGCCCGCGGGATTGGCGACCGCGTAGGCCTGCTGCGACAACGCCGCGCGACGGCTGTTCTCGAAGTAATCGATGCCGCGCCTGGCCATGTAGGCATCCTGGATGCCGCGGAAGTCGACCCACACGTGCGAATACTGGTGGCCGAACAGCGGCGGGAACGACAGGTGTTCCTGCCCCTGCACGGTGCCCCACGTCTTGTCGTAGGTCGACGTCCACGCGTCGTACGCGTCCTTGCCTACCGGATGCGTGGGCGAGCCCAGCGCGAGGAGGTAGACGAGGATCGCCTCGTTGTAGCCGTTCCAGTCGTAGGCGATGAAGCCCTTCTCCGGCGTCCAGCCCATCGAGATGCGCGGCTTGCGCGCCTGCGCCCACGGCCATTCGACCTTGCGATACAGCTTGTCGGCGAGCGCGCGGATTTCGGTTTCGCGCGGGTCCTTGCCGTCGTAGTACGTCTGCGCGAACAGCACGCCGCCCATCAGCAGCGTCGTGTCGACGGTGGACAGCTCCGTCGTCTCGAAGCGCGCACCGTGCTCCATGTCGATGAAGTGGTAGTAGAAGCCCTTGTAGCCGGTCATGCCGCGCGCGTCGGGGCCCTGCGGCGCGGTGTCGAAGAACCGCAGCGTGGCGAGCGTGCGATCCACCGCCTGGTCGCGCGTGATCCACCCGCGCTCCACGCCCACCCCATACGCGGTGAGGCCGAAGCCGACGGCCGCGATGCTGGAGAACGACGGCGTCGGCCAGCGATCCGGCACCAGGCCGTTCTTCGCGTTGGTGCGCTCCCAGAAATAATTGAACGTGCGGTGTTGCAGGTCGTCGACGAGCGGCGGCACGGTGTTGATGTCATGCGCCGTCGCGACCGTCGCCGGCGCAGCGGGAGGCTGCGCAGGTGGCTTCTGCTCCGCCGGCGGGGCCTTGCACCCCGCCAGCATCGCGACCGCGAGGAACGTTCCGAGGGCAATGCGTGGGGGATGCATCGCCATCAGAAGTCGAAGCCGACCGAGAGCTTGAACGTGCGCGGCGGGCCCTGGATGTTGTAGCCGTTCTGGTCGCCGAAGGTCGGGTTGAAGTCCGGGACCGGACCGCCGCGCCAGGTGTCGTAGTCCGTCCAGTTGTGCCAGTCGAACACGTTCAGCACGTCCACGCGCACCCACGGGGTGAAGCTGGTCTGCGTGTCGAAGGACTTCCGCAGCGCGAGGTCGAGCTGCTTGAAGCCGTACGTGCCATCGGGCACGAACTCATCGAAGAAGCAGTTGTTGAAGCTGGTGGTGTCGTGGCAGTTCACCGAATCCTTCGGATACGGGCTGGACACGGTGAGCTTGCCGGAGAACGTCATGTCCCAGATGGTGTCCATGAAGCCGCTGACCACCAGGCGGTTCTTCGGCACGCCCACCGACATCAGGAACGGCTGGTTGTCGAGGCTGGGATAGTCGAACAGGTAATGCTCGTCCGAGTTCGCGGCGTTGAAGCGGTTCTCCTTCGAATCGCTGTAGGTGTAGGCGAAGGTGATGCTCCACGGCGAATCGGTGGTGTAGGTCTTCTCCAGCGACACGAGGAACTGGTTGAGCTTCGTCTCGATGCCGTTGTCGGCCTTGATCAGCGTGCCGAAGCCCGGGATCGGGAAGCCGAAGGGCTGGTTGCCCCACGTCGCACCTGGTACCGCGGGATTGCGGAAGCTGCCATCGGGCCAGCGGTTGCCCAGCGAGAAGACGATGCCGTCCTTGCTGACGATGTGCACGTACGTCGTCGACAGCTGCCATTCCTGGCCCCACACGCCGAACGAATTGCGCATGCCCAGGCTGAACTGGTCGGAGTACGGCGTCTTGAGGTCGTTGTTGATCAGGTTCACTTCCGCGCCCAGGTTGGGCGTGGCCGCGACGATGCCGTACAGCGTGTTCGGATCGTAGAAGCTGCTGTTGAACGTGAAGCACTGCGCGTCGGTGGCCGGGTTGCACGGATGCGTTGGCGTGTTGAAGCGCAGTTCGTAGGTCGGGAACGTGCTCTTGGATTGCTCGAGCGCGAGGTAATCCCACAGGTTGCGATCGTAGGTGCGGCCCGCGCCGCCGAAGATCACGTGGCGTTCGTCGGCGAACAGGTCGTACGAGAAGCCCAGGCGCGGCTGCCACGCGCCGGTGAAGGCGTCGCGGTTGTTGCCGTCGCTGATGTAGTTCTCGATGTTGTAGTCCACGTTGGGCCCATGGATGTTGGGCCACGCGCGCAACGCAGCCACGAGGTTGGGCGGCGTCACGTAGTTTTCGTAGCCGGGGCTGCGCTCGTAGTCCCAGCGCAGGCCGAGGTTGAGCATCAGCTTCTCGGTGACCTGCCAGTCGTCCTGGAAGTAGATGCCGAACTGCTTGGCCTTGGTGGTGATGTCGCGGCTCGGCGAGCCCGGCACCTGCGCGCCGAACTGCACGCGCCACGGCACGTAGGTCCCGAAGCTGTTGTTGCCGAGGAAGATCTGCTCCGGCAGGTCCACCGAGTACTGCGGGTTGTAGGGCTGCTGCTCGAACGCGTTGATGTCGATGGTCTTGTACTTGAAGCCCGCCTTCATCGTGTGGCCTTCGAAGCCGAAGTACGAGAAGTCGTCCTGCAGCGACCAGCCCTTCTGGCCCTTGTCCTGGAAGTCGCGGCCGCCGCCCACGTTGAGCACGGCGCCCTGGAAGGGATCGCCGGTGGTGCCGGTGAAGCGGAAGCCGGGACCGATGGTCGTGGCGCGCGGGCTCCACTGCTCGTTCTCGAACGTGATGTGCGCGTCGTTGAGCCACTGCTCCTGGTTGTACTGCCAGCGCAGGTCGACGCGCGTGCTGTCGTTCTGCTTGGACGTGCCGTAGTCGAACGTGTCCTGGCCGCCGATGCCGGTGATCTCGGTTTCGTTGCGCTGCTTGAGCGACAACTCCACGAGGTTGTCGCCGTCGGGTTGCCACGTCAGCTTGCCGAACCACAGGTCTTCGTCGAACGGCGAGGACAGCGGCCCGGTGAACTGCTGCAGGTTGGCCGGCAGCGCGAAGCCGCCGTACATCTGGCCCGGCGTGATCGTGCGCGGGCTGTCGATGCTCTTGCCTTCGTAGGTGACGAAGTAGAACAGGCGGTCCTTGAGGATCGGGCCGCCGACGGACATGCCGTACTGCTCGGTGTGCGTGTTGGCTTCCACGCCCGCGCGTTCCTCGGCGGGCGTCATCGAGCGCCAGAAGTCCGACGTGCGATCCCAGAACACCGAGCCGCCGAAGTCGTTGGTGCCCGACTTCGTCACCGCGGTCACCGCGGCGCTGCTGATCTGGTCGTACTCGGCCTTGTAGTTGGACGTGATGACCTTGTACTCGCCCACCGCCAGCTGCGGGAACGGGTTGCCGCGGCTGGAATCCTGGCCGCTGATGCCGCCCTTGAGCACGTAGTTCTTCTGGCCCACGCCGTCGATGAAGACGTTGACGCCGTTGGAGTTCTGCGCGCCGCTGCGCAGCTTGGTGGAGTCGTCGTTGCCGGTGTCGAAGATCACGCCCGGGACGGTGTCGGCGAACGACAGGAAGTTGCGGCTGGACTGCGGCAGCGATTCGATCTTCTTCGGCGTCACGTAGGTCGCGACTTCCGACGTGCGCGTTTCCTGCACGGCGCCGACCACTTCGACCGATTGCAGCTGCGCCGGGCCGCCCGCGACGTTCAGCGTGACGTTCTGACCGACCGACAACGTCACGGTGCGCGACTGCCCGCCTTCGACATCCACGCGGTACACGCCCGGCGGCAGGCCGGCGAGGATGTAGTTGCCGTCGGCGCCGGCCTGCACGCTGCGCGACAGGCCGGTGGCGGTGTTGGTGGCGGTGACGCGCGTGGATGCCGTGGCGGCACCCCGCAACGTGGCGGACGTGCTTTGCGCGAAGGCCGGTGCGCCCAGTGCGAGGACGCAGCTGGCGAGCGCGACCGCGAGCAGGCGCGGCGTGGGGCGGTGAATGGTGCGAGGCTTCATGGCGTGTCCCTCTCCCAAAATTCTTGTTGCAAGAAAAATCTGGATGGATCGAACGCAGGGGCCGCGCACGGCCTCTAGGAACTGTCGCGGCGCTCGCCGTGCGGAGCCGGCGGCGTATCGCGTTGTGTCGATTCGCGCACCACGAGGTGCGGAGCGATGGGGGCGCTGTCGAGCGGCGTGCCCGCGATCAGCGCGCGCAATGCGAGACCACCGAGTTCGGCGATGTCGACGGCGATCGTCGTCAGCGAGGGATGCACGTAGCGCGCGAGCGGGATGTCGTCGAAGCCGGCGAGCGCGATGTCGTCCGGCACGCGCAGGCCGGCCTGGTGGAACGCGAACAGGCAGCCGAGCGCGGTCATGTCGTTGGCGCAGAACACGGCGTCGGGCCGCTCCGCCATCGCGATGATGGCCTGGCCGGCGCGATGGCCGGAGGATTCGTCGAACGCGCCGGGCAGCACGATGGGATCGGCGTCGGGCAGGAATTCGGCGAGCGCTTCGCGATAGCCGCGCAGGCGTTCGGCGGCGTCGAAGTTGCCTTCGGGGCCGGCGACGAACGCGATGCGGCGGAACCCGCGCGCCGCCAGGTGCTGCACCATGCCGCGCGCACCGCCGTGGTTATCGACGCGCAGCGTGCCCAGGCCGATGCCCGTCAGGCCGGTGTTGATGAGCACGACCGGATGCGCGTCGTCGAAGTCGTCCGCCAGCGGCGTGCTTTCGACGAAGGGCGACATCACCAGCAGGCCGTCGACGCGGCCGCGCATCGCGCGCAGCGCCACGCCCTGCTCTTCCGGGTGGCCGTGGTAACTGGAGACGAGGAGATACAGATCGTGCTCGCGCGCCACCTGGTCGATGCCGCGCATGAGTTCGGAAAAGAACTCGCCGTGGAGGTCCGGCAGGACGACGCCGATGGTGCGGGTGCGCCGGCTGCTGAGGCTGCGGGCGGCGTGGTGGGGGACGTAGCGGAGTTCCTTCGCGGCGTCGATCACCCGGGCGCGCACGCCGCTGGCGACGTTTTCGCGTCCATTGAGGGCGCGGGAGACCGTGGCCACGGATACCTGGGCCAGCCTCGCCACATCCCGGATCGTCACGACATCACCCATCCGTGCTGACCTCGAATCCCCGTTGCGTCCCGAATGTAAACGTTTTCACAACCGGGTGTAAACAAGGCGTAAAGATCAGCGCAGGGTTGGGAACTTCAGGCCCTGGCCTCGTCCGGGGTGCGGGCCCGGATGGAAAGCGCGTGGATGTCGGTGGTCATCATCTCGCCCACCGCGGCGTAGACGGCGCGATGGCGCGCCAGCGAAGCCAGCCCGCGGAAGGCGTCGCTGACGATGTCGACGTTGAAGTGCCCCCGCCCGTCCCGCGCGCCGGCGTGGCCGGCATGGCGGGCGCTGTCGTCGACGACCTCGAGGAACGTGGGCGAAAGCGCCGAATCCAGCGCCGCGCGGATCCGTTCGACGCGATCGCTCACGGCAGCACCGGCTTGAACGGACGCACGTCCACGCGGGTGTAGACGCCGGCCTCCACGTAGGGATCGGCATCGGCCCAGGCGCGGGCGGCCTCGATCGATTCGAACTCGGCGATCACGATGCTGCCGCTGAAACCCGCCGGGCCCGGGTCTTCCGCATCGATCGCCGGGCACGGGCCCGCGAGCAGCAGGCGGCCCTGGTCGCGCAGGTCGGTGAGCCGGGCCACGTGGGCGGGGCGCGCGGCCATGCGGCTTGCGAGCACGTCGGCTCCGTCGTGTCCTTCGATGGCGTACCACATGGGCGTCGATGCACCTGCTGGATCGGGGCCGCGATTCTAAGGTGTGGACAGTGCCGGTCGACCCCCGTACCCTTGCGACCATTGTTCGAGGCCGGCCACACGCGGCCCACCGCGATCCGATGGCACCGCCGCCCGGATCCCCTTGCAAGCGACTTTTCGATCCGCGACCGCGCCCGGGCCCGCCCGTTCGCCGCCGCCTTGCACCAGCAGTGGCCCGGAGGGGGCCGCGAAACGCATGTCCGAAGAACCGAGCGTGCCCGTGCCCGAGGCGACAGCCGCAGGCGCACACCCGACATCCATGGCCGGTCCCCACCCGCAGCAGCAGGAAATGCCGCTGGCGATGGTGCTCGGCCAGCCGGTGCTGCAGATCCCGCAGGACCTGTACATCCCGCCGGACGCGCTCGAGGTCATCCTCGATGCGTTCGAAGGCCCGCTGGACCTGTTGCTGTACCTGATCCGCCGCCAGAACCTGGACATCCTGGACATCCCGGTCGCCGAGATCACGCGCCAGTACGTCACCTACATCCAGGCGATGCACGAGATGCGCTTCGAGCTCGCCGCCGAATACCTGGTGATGGCCGCGATCCTGGCCGAGATCAAATCCCGGATGCTGCTGCCGCGGCCGCCGAGCGAGGAAGGCCTGGAAGACGACCCGCGCGCGGATCTCGTGCGCCGCCTCCAGGAATACGAACGCTTCAAGCAGGCCGCCGAAGACCTCGACGCCCTACCCCGCCAGGATCGCGACACGGCCCCGGTGTCGGCCTTCGTGCCGGATCGCGCGTCGGTGAAGTTGCCGCCGCCGGTGGACCTGCGCGAAATGCTGCTGGCGCTGGCCGACGTGCTCAAGCGCGCCGAGCTCTTCACGCAGCACGCCATCAAGCGCGACGCACTGAGCGTGCGCCAGCGCATGGGCGAGCTGCTGGAACGGATGGGCGATGGCGCCTTCCATCGCTTCGAGTCGCTGTTCGTGGTGCACGAGGGCAAGCTGGGCGTCGTGGTGACGTTCCTGGCCTTGCTCACGCTCGCCAAGGAACAGCTGGTCGAAATCCTCCAGGAGCCGCCGAGCGACGCGCATGGCGACATGCGCACGCTGGCCCCGATCTACGTCAAGTCGCTCGCCGTCGGCGACGACGCCCCCGACGCCCTCGAACTGTCGAGCGAGTTCGACGACGAACCCGCCGCCAACGATTCCAACGCCTGAGCCCCATGGACCAAACCTTCATCACGCGCATCGTCGAAGCCGCCCTCATGGCGGCCAACCAGCCGCTCACCCTGGCGCAGCTGCACGGGTTGTTCTCGCTGGACGATCCGGCGCCGGACGATTCGGTGGAGCAGGCGCTCGAAACGCTGCGCGAGCAGTGCGCGGATCGCGGCGTGGAACTGGTGGAACTGGCGTCCGGCTTCCGCTTCCAGGTGAAGGCCGACGTGCATGCGTGGGTCGCGCGCCTGTGGACCGAACGCCAGACCAAGTACACGCGCGCCACGCTCGAAACCCTCGCGCTCATCGCCTATCGCCAGCCGATCACGCGCGGCGAGATCGAACAGGTGCGCGGCGTGGCGGTCAACAGCAACATCATCAAGGCGCTCGAGGAACGCGAATGGATCCGCGTGGTGGGCCACCGCGACGTGCCGGGCAAGCCCGCACTGTTCGGCACCACCAAGGGCTTCCTCGATTACTTCGGCCTCAAGCGCCTGGACGAACTGCCGCCGTTGTCCGAACTCAAGGACCTCGGCGAGCTCGAACCGCAACTGCAGTTCGAACCCGAAGCCGCGGCGTCCCTGCCCGTCGGCGACATGCCCATGGACGACAGCGTCATGGACGAACCCGCGATGGACGACGAAGCCATCGACGACCTCCCTTTGAACGACGCGCACGGCGTCGCCCCCGAAGCCCCCAACGATTACGAAGATGACGACGCCGAAACGGCCTCGTCGGAGCAGACCCATGAGTGAGCAAGACCGCCCGCGCAAGCTTTCGCTGAAGCGCGGTGCAACCGAAACGTCCGCCGACGCGCCCCGCCTCGAGGAGCGCCTGCACAAGGTGCTCGCGCAGGCCGGCCTCGGCTCCCGCCGCGCGCTCGAGCAGCGCATCGCCGACGGCCTGATCCGCGTCAACGGCAACGTCGCCCAGGTCGGCATGAGCGTCACCGGCGGCGACAAGATCGAAATCGACGGCCGCACGTTCGTCGCCAGCGCGCTGACCGAACCGGCGCGCGTGCTGATCTACAACAAGCCCGAAGGCGAAGTCACCACGCGCGAAGATCCCGAAGGCCGCCCGACCATCTTCGAATCCCTGCCCGCCCTGAAGGGTGCGCGCTGGATCGCGATCGGCCGCCTCGACATCAACACCACCGGCCTGCTGGTGCTCACCACCGATGGCGAACTCGCCAACGCGATGATGCATCCCTCCTTCGAAGTCGAACGCGAGTACGTGTGCCGCGTGCGTGCGCCCGAAGGCGAAGACACCGTGCCGGACAAGCTGGTCGACCGCCTGCAGCGCGGCGTGCTGCTCGACGACGGCCCGGCGCAGTTCAACGAAATCGAACGCCTGAAGGGCAACGAAGACGGATCGCACGACTGGTTCCGCGTGCTCCTCAAGGAAGGCCGCAACCGCGAAGTGCGCCGCCTGTGGGAATCGCAGGGCTGCCAGGTCTCGCGCCTGAAGCGCATCCGCTACGGCGACGTGTCGCTGCCGCAGCCGCTGCTGCGCGGCCAGTCGCAGGAACTCGCGCCCGACAAGGTCGCCGCGCTGCGCGCGAAGGTCGGCCTCGAAGAAGGCGCGCCCTCCTCGCTCACGCTGATGCCGGTGATCGGCCAGCGCAAGGCTGCCAAGTCGACGCTGCATTTCGGCGGCGCGAAGGGCGGCGGTTACGTCGGCGGCCACAACACGGCAGACGAAGGCCGCGAACTGCGTCGCTTCGACCACGTGCGCGACGATCGTCGCCCGGGTCGCGGCGGCAAGAAGCCGCATGGCGGTTTGACGGTCAGCGGCGAAGCCGCGGCGAATGCCGGCAACAAGGCGTTCAAGCCGAAGGGTCCGCGCCAGGCCGGCCAGCGCATGCGTCCGGGTGAATCGCGCGATGCGGGTGCGCCGAGCGAATTCCGCACGTGGTACGTGCCGGAAGGCGTCGCCACGGGTCCGACCGGCCATCGCAATCCCGATGGTGCGCGCGGTCCGCGCAAGCCCTACGGCAACAAGCCGGGCGGCGGCGCGGGTGGCCCGCGTCCGGGGGGTGGTGGTCCGCGTCCGGGGGGCGGCGGTCCGCGTCCGGCCGGCGCCGGTGGTCCGCGTCCGTACGGCAACGGCGGTGCAGCGAATCGCGGTGATGCGCGTGGTCCGCGCGGTCCCGGGGGTCCGGGCGGCGGCGGTGGCGGGCATCGTCCGTACGGGCATCCCGGCAACGCGCCGAGCTTCCCGTCCGATCACGCGAATCCCGGCGGTTTCAATCCGTACGCCGACAAGCCGCGTGGTCCGCGTCCGGCGGGTCCGGGCGGTCCGCGTCCTGGCGGCGCACGCCCCGGCGGTCCGCGTCCGGGTGGCGCACGTCCCGGCGGTGCGCCTGGCGGCCAGCGTCCGGGCGGTCGTCCCGGTGGTCCGCGTCCCGCGGGTCCGCGTCCGGGCGGTCCGCGCGGTGGCGGGCGTCCCGGTGGCGGTCGCCATTCGGGCGGCTGATCCACGGCGGCAATGACGAACGAAGGGCGCGCAAGCGCCCTTCTTCGTTTCCGGTGGCAAGCAGACTTCGTCGTCGCTTCACGTTCGCGCCATCGTCGCTTCGTCGCGGTTGGCGACGCTGCGCGCCACATGACCCATGACCGATTCGCCTTCGACCTGGTCGTCGTCGGCGCAAGCTTCGCCGGCGCGGCGTGCGCGCTCGCGGCCGCGCAATCCGGGCTGCGCGTATGCGTGCTCGAACGCAAGCGCGACCCCGGCGAAAAACTCCGCACCACCGGCATCATCGTGAAGGAGGCCGCCGAGCGCACGTTGCTCGGCGCGTTGCCCACCGACCTCGTGCGACGCGTCGAACAAGTGCGCCTCTACGCACCGAGCCTCAAGCAGATCGCGCTCGCCGCGCCGGGGTGTTACTTCCTGACGACGGATACGCCGGGCGTGATGCGCTGGCTCGCCACGCAATTGCGCAGCCATGGCGTCGACCTGCGACTGTCCACGTCGTTCCGCGATGCGAAGCGCATCGACGGTGGCTGGGACGTCGAAGGCATCGGCCGCACGCGCTTCCTCGTCGGCGCCGATGGGGCGCGCTCGCGCGTCGCCGAGCGTTGCGGGCTCGGACGCGTGCGCCAGTTCCTCTACGGCATCGAATACGAATTCCCGCACGCACGCCTCGCCGAACCCGATGCGCTGCACTGCTTCATCAGCAAGCGCTATGCGCCCGGTTACATCGGCTGGATCGCGCAGAACCCCGGCGGCGTGCAGGCGGGCCTCGCGTTGCGCCACGATCCGGCGAATGCACGCGTGCCGGATCTCGATGGGTTCCTGTTGCGCGTGGGTCGCGCCGGTGGATTGCCGTTGCGCCTCACGCCGGGACCGACCCGCGCCGGATTGATTCCGTGCAGCGGCCCGGTGTGGCCGCTCGCGAGCGAAGGCGTGATGCTCACCGGCGATGCAGCGGGCATCGTGTCGCCGGTCACCGCGGGTGGCATCCATTCTGCATGGGAGCACGCATGGACCGTGGGCCGCGCGGTGGCCGCGCACGTGCGCAACGACGGGCCGCGCCCCGAAGCCATCGCGATCGAGGCCGCGCCGCGTTTCCGCGCCAAGCGTGCGTTGCGCTGGGCCTTCGACCGCATGCCGTTCGACTGGCCCTTCGACCTGCTGCTGCATTCGCCGCCCCTGCGATGGGCGGCGGAGCAGGTCTATTTCGGCGTTCGAAGATAGCGCCTCGGTTATTCCAACGGAATCCTCGAAGCATTCTTCTCCAGCCACTGCGAAAACGACTGCAGCTGCGGATTCAACTTGCGCGTCGCCTCCACGTCCCGCGGCGCGCGGAACTCGCTTTCGAAATCGCGGTAGTACTGGAACATGTTCCCCAGGTCGTCCGCGCCCGGGAACCCGAACCCGCGATAGTCCGCCGGCGACACCGCCGCATGCTTCACCTCGCGTCCCAGCGCCTTGGTCAGCGCCGCGGCCATCTCCTTGCCGTTGAGATGTTCGCCCGCAATCGACACCTGCTTGCCGATGTAGCGATCGCCCGCCTTGAAGATCCCGTACGCACTGCGTCCGATGTCCTCGGCCGCCATCGCCGGCATCTTCGCGTCGTCCATCGGCAGCACGAACTGCAGCGTGCCGTCGGGGCCGGGCTTCGGGCCCATGCCGAAATGGATGAGGTTGTCCCAGTAGAACGACGTGCGCAGGTAGGTCGTGGGCACGCCTGCTTCGGCGAACAGTTTGTCGGCCTCGCCCTTCGCATCGAAGTGCGGGACCTTGTACTTGCCCTGCAGCGTGGGCATGCGGTCGTCGCCCAGCGGCACGCGTTCGCGCGTGTCTTCCAGCGTGGACCACACGACGTGCTTGACGCGCACCGCCTTCGCCGCGCGCGCCAGGTTGCGGGCCTGTTCGTATTCCTTCTCGGGCGAGAAGTGTTCCCAGAAGTTGGTGACGAAGAACGCGCCGTCCGCGCCGCGCAGCGCGTTTTCCAGGCTGGCTTCGTCGTCGAGGTCGGCCGCGACCACTTCGGCGCCGGCGGCCGAAAGCGCACGCGCCTTCTCGCCGTCGACGTGGCGCGTGAGGGCGCGGACGCGGAAACCGCCATTGGGATCATCGAGGATGGCGCGCACCAGGCCGCCGCCCTGCGCACCCGTGGCACCGACGACGGCGATCAATTGCTTCTCGTTCATTGCGGGGGATTCCCTTGGGGAGTTCCCGCATTGAACGCCACAAATGCCCGTGGTGCGGCCACGCATGGCTGCAACGTATCGTTGCAGCGGCCGCTCAGGTCAGCGTGAATGCATCCGCATCGAGCATCGCGGGGAAGCGTTCGCGATGCGCCAGCAATTCCCGTGCCGGCAGCGTGGTGGTGACGACGAGTTCCTCGTCCGTGCATTCGCTCAGCGGCCGGCCGAGGAAATCGATGACCGCGCTCTCGCCGTCGTACTTCAGCCCGTTGCCGTCGGTGCCGACGCGATTGAGGCCGGCGACGAAACACAGGTTTTCGATCGCGCGGGCGCGCAGCAACGTGCGCCAGGCATACGAACGCGCCGCGGGCCAGTTGGCCACGTACAGCAGCAGGTCGTAGTCCAGCCCCTGCGCGCGTTCGACGTCGTAGCGGTTGCGCGAATACACCGGGAAGCGCAGGTCGTAGCAGACCAGCGGGCAGATGCGCCACCCCATGTAGTCGATGGTGAGGCGGTCGCGGCCGGAGGCGTAGCGTTCGTGTTCCTTCGCGTAACGGAACAGGTGGCGCTTGTCGTAGGTGTGCAGCGCGCCTTCGGGCGTGGCGAAGCACAGGCGGTTGTAGACGCCGTCGCCGTCACGGATCTGCACGCTGCCGCATACCGCCGCCCCCAGCGCGTACGCCTGTTCGCGCAGCCACGCGATCGTCGGGCCGTCCATCGTTTCGGCCTGGTCGATCGCGTCGTTGCTGAAGCCGCTGGTGAAGGTTTCGGGCAACAGCACGAGGTCGGTCTGCCCATGCAGCGGCGCGAGCAGGTGGCCGTAGTACGCGCGGTTCGCTGCCGGGTCGTGCCAGCGCGTGTCGCCCTGCACGAGGGAAATTCGAAGGTCCTGCATCGCCTTGGAGTGCTCCATGGGTTGCGAAGGCGGCGTCAAAGCTTGCGCAGCCGGTCGATGGCCGCGTCGAGCGTGGCCTGGTTTTTCGCGAAGCACAGGCGCGCCAGGCGCTGGCCCGGCGGCGGCGTTTCGTAGAACGGCGACAGCGGGATGGCCGCGACGCCATGCTCGGTGGTGAGCCAGCGGCAGAACGCGAGATCGTCCAGATCGCTGACCGCCGAATAATCGACCAGCTGGAAATACCCGCCCGGCACCGGCAGCGGCACGAGGCGCGTCTCGCGCAACTGCGCGGCGAAGTGGTCGCGCTTTGCTTCGTAGAACGCCCCCAGCGTGTCGTAGTGCGCCGGGTCGCGTTCGATCATTTCGGCGAACGCATGTTGCGCCGGGGCGAAGCTGCAGAAGGTGTTGTACTGGTGCACCTTGCGGAATTCGGCGGACAAGGCGGGCGGCGCGATGCAGTAGCCGATCTTCCAGCCCGTGCAGTGGTAGGTCTTGCCGAAGCTGGAGATGACGAACGCGCGCTCGCGCAGCTCCGGGTAGCGCAGCACCGATTCATGGCGCGCGCCGTCGAACACGATGTGTTCGTACACCTCGTCGGACAGCAGCACGATCTCCGTGTCGCGCAGGATATTGGCGACTTCCGCCATGTCCGCCTGCGACAGCATCGCGCCCGACGGGTTGTGCGGGCTGTTGATCATCAGCATGCGGGTGCGCGGGGTGATCGCGGCGCGCACCAGGTTCCAGTCGGGCGCGAACGTGCGCGGATCCAGCGGCACGTGCACCGCGCGCGCGCCGGCGAGGTCGATCGCCGGTTCGTAGCAGTCGTAACACGGGTCGAGCACGATGACTTCTTCGCCCGCGCGCACGACGGCGTGGATGGCATCGAAGATCGCCTCGGTCGCACCGGAGGTCACCGTGACTTCGCGATCCGCATCCGGGCGCCAGCCGTACACGCGCTCGGTCTTGTTCGCGATGGCGCTGCGCAGCGCGGGGATGCCCGTCATCGGCGCGTACTGGTTGTGGCCGGCGCGCATCGCGCGATCCAGCGATTCGACCAGCAGGTCGGGCACCGGGAAATCCGGGAAGCCCTGGCCCAGGTTCACCGCCTGGTGCTCCATGGCCAATTGGGACATCACCGTGAAAATGGTCGTCCCGACCCGGGGCAGCTTGGTGTCGATGTGCATGGGCCTTCCGTGCGCTTGTGGTGGCGGACTCGTGAGGATCGGTGCCGGAATCGTTTGCAAAGGGCGCCGATGCGTTCACCGGAGTTTACGGAGCCCAGCCCATGCGTTAAACCTGCCCGCCATGTCCCTCCAGAACGATTTGCGCATCGCGACCCTGCTCGATGCGTACCACGCCGCGGAATACCGCTGGGAACTCGACGGCGAATGGCGTGCCTTGCGCATCGGCCACCGCGCGCCCGAGCTCGAAGCCTTCTTCCCGCAGAGCCAGCACTTCGGGCTGCTGTCGGCGTGGGACCCGCATTCGGTGCCGCGCCCCGAGGCCGTGAATCGCCGCGCGGACGAAGCCCTGCACACCGCCCTGCTCGCGAGCGAACTGCCGTTCCGCCCGGGCTTCTGCTCCGCCCCCAACCGCAGCTGGCGCGAGCCGAGCTGGGTGGTGATGGACATGCCGGACGAAGAATTCGACCGCCTGGCCCTGCGCTACGGGCAGCTGGGCACCCTGGTCTGGAACCGCGGCGAAGCGATCCGCCTGCGCATGTACGCGCAACAGCCGCTGATGGCCAAGCCGCGCGAATTCGTCGAGTGGTGCGGACAGCTCGCCCATGCCCGCGCGCCCGCCGGCCAGCCCAAACCGGGCAAATCGGGCGTCCCCAGCCGCTAGAATGGCGCCCCCGGCCGAACCCGGCCGTTCGCACCGACCCGATGTCCATCGCCCCGCCGCTGCTTGCCGCACGCGGCCTGCGCTTCGCGCGCAACGAACAACCGGTGTTCGGCCCCCTCGCGCTCGAAGTCGACGCGGGCGAAGCCTTGCTGGTGCAAGGCGACAACGGCGCGGGCAAGACCACGTTGCTGCGCGTGCTGGCCGGATTGCTGCGGGCGGATCACGGCGACGTCGAGATCGATGGCCAGGCGGCCGACACCAGCCGCCGCTCGCGCGCGATCGCCTACCTCGGCCATCTCCCGGCGCTGAAGGCCGACCTCTCCGCGCTCGAGAACCTGCATTTCCTGTGCGGCCTGCATGGCCGGCGCAAGGGCCAGCTGCCGGCGCACGCGCTCGCGCTGGTGGGCCTGGCCGGTTACGAAGACACCCTCGCGCGCCAGTTGTCCGCGGGCCAGAAGAAGCGCCTGTCGCTCGCGCGCCTGTGGCTGTCGCCCGCGCCGCTGTGGCTGCTCGACGAGCCCTACGCCAACCTGGACCTGGAAGGCATCAACCTCGTGAACCGCATGGTGCAGGCGCACCTGCGCGAAGGCGGCGCGGCGCTGCTCACCACGCACGGCGCCTACGCAGCGCCGCCCGTGCGCACGCGCATGCTGCAACTGGAGCGTGCGACGTGATGCGCCAGGCCGCCTTCGCCCTGCTCGCCCGCGATTCGCGCCTGCTGTGGCGCCGCCGCGGCGATGCGCTGCAACCGGCCCTGTTCGCGCTGCTGGTGGTCGTGCTGTTCGCGCTCGCGCTGGGCGGCGAGGCACAGGCGCTGCAACGCGTGGCCGCGCCGGTGCTGTGGGTCGCCGTGCTGCTGGCGGGCCTGCTCGCGCTCGACACGCTGTTCCGCGGCGATGCCGAGGACGGATCGCTCGAACAATGGATGCTCGCGCCGGTGCCCCTGGCGTGGCTGGTGCTGGTGCGCACCGCGATCCACTGGGCCAGCACGTCGCTGCCGCTGGTCATCGCCACGCCCCTGCTCGGCGAACTGCTGCACCTGCCGCGCGAACAACTCCCGGCGCTGATGGCCTCGCTGCTGCTCGGCACGCCGCTCCTGAGCCTGCTGGGCGCGGTGGTCGCCGCGCTGACCGTGGGCATGCGTCGCTCCGGTATCCTTGTCGCGCTGCTCGCGCTGCCGCTGTACGTGCCCGTGCTGGTGTTCGGCGCGGGCAGCGTCGCGCTCGCGGCGCAGGGCCAGGACGCCCTCGCGCCCCTGCTCTACCTCGGCGCCGGCCTCGTGCTGGCGCTGGTACTGGCCCCGCTCGCCGCAGCCGCGGCGATCCGAATCGCTCTCACGTAGCCGCCCATGCATCCGCTCGTCCGCTGGTTCCACCAACTCGGGTCGCCGCCCTACTTCGATCGCTTCGCCGCGCGCTGGGCGCCGGTGGCGTACGTGCTCGCCGTGCTGGTGGGCGCGTACGGGATCTGGGGCGCGCTGTTCCAGGTGCCCGCCGATTACCAGCAGGGCGACAGCTTCCGCATCCTCTACATCCACGTGCCGAGCGCGTGGATGAGCATGTTCGTGTTCGGGCTGATGGCGTTCTACGCGGCGATCGCGCTGATCTGGCGCATCAAGCTGTGCGAAATCCTGGCGATGGCCTGCGCGCCGATCGGCGCCGCGTTCACGGTGATCACGCTGGCCACCGGTGCCATCTGGGGCAAGCCGATGTGGGGCACGTGGTGGGACTGGGATCCGCGCCTGACCACCGAGCTGATCCTGCTGTTCCTGTATCTCGGCGTGATCGGCCTGTACAACGCGATCGAAGACCGCCGCAGCGCGGCGCGCGCGGCCGGTTTGCTCGCCATCGTCGGCGTCGCGCTGCTGCCGGTCATCCGCTATTCCGTGGTGTGGTGGAACTCGCTGCACCAGGGGCAGACCATCAGCCTGTTCGGCAAGTCGCACATGGACCCGAGCATGCTGCCGCCGTTGTTCGCGATGATCATCGCCACCAAGTTGTGGTTCATCGGCTCGCTGTTGATGCGTGCGCGCGCCGACAACCTGCGCCGCGAAGCCGGCAAGGACTGGGTGCTGCGCCTGGCCGGCGGCGCCCCGGAGCGTGCGCGATGAGTTACCGCGATTACGTCATCGCCGCCTACGCGGTGTTCGGCCTCGTGCTGGCGTGGGATTTCATCGCGCCGCGGCTGGACGTGCGCCGGCAGTTGCGCGCCGCGAAGTTGCGCGCCGCGCGCGCCGCCGCGCGCCCCGAGATCAACGAATTGAGCAGAACACCTTTGCAGAGCGACTCCATCGAATGAACCCCACCCGCAAGCGTCGCCTCTGGTACGTGCTGGCGCTGGTCGTCGCCGCCGGCATCGCCACCGCGCTCGTCGCGTATGCGTTGCAGCGCAACGTCGCGTATCTGTACACACCGTCGGAAGTGCTGACGGGCAAGGCCGGCGACGCGGTGTCGTCGGGCCAGGCGCGCTTCCGCCTCGGCGGTATGGTGCAGGGCGGTTCGTTCAAGCGCGCGACGGGCTCGATGGAAGCGCACTTCAGCGTGGACGACGGCGATGCGCAGATGCCCGTCGTCTACACCGGCATCCTCCCCGACCTCTTCCGCGAGAAGCAGGCCGTCATCGCCACCGGCCGCATGCGCGGCGGCACCTTCGTCGCCGAAGAGGTCCTGGCCAAGCACGACGAGACCTACATGCCGAAGGAAGTGGCGGACAAGATGGGCATCGCGCACCGCAAGCACGACGTGCCGGCGGACGCCGCCGCCGCACAGGCCACGCAGTAAGTGCTGCCCGAACTCGGACAAATCGCGCTCGTCCTGGCGCTGCTGGTCGCGGCGATGCAGGCGGCGTTGCCGCTCGCCGGTGCGCAGCGCGGTCGCGTGGCGTGGATGGCGGTCGCGCGGCCCGCGGCCTACCTGCAGTGGGCGCTGGTCGCACTGGCGTTCGGCCTGCTCGCGCATGCGTTCGTCGTGCAGGACTTCTCGTTGAAGTACGTCGCGGTGAACAGCAACACGCTGCTCCCGCTGGTGTATCGCTACACCGCCGTGTGGGGCGCGCACGAAGGCTCGCTGCTGCTGTGGGCGCTGATCCTGGCGACGTGGACGGCCGCAGTCGCGTTCTTCTCCAAGTCGTTGCCCGACGTCGTGATCGCGCGCGTGCTGGGCGTGATGGGCCTGGTCGCGGTGGGCTTCCTCGCGTTCCTGCTGTTCACCAGCAATCCGTTCGAACGCCTGCTGCCGGCCGTGCTCGAAGGTCGCGATCTCAACCCGCTGCTGCAGGACCCGGGGATGATCATCCATCCGCCGATGTTGTACCTGGGCTACGTCGGGTTCTCGGTGCCTTTCGCCTTCGCGATCGCGGCGCTGCTGGACGGCAAGGTCGATGCGCGCTGGCTGCGCTGGACGCGGCCGTGGACGAACGTGGCGTGGGGCTTCCTCACTTGCGGCATCGCGCTGGGTTCGTGGTGGGCGTATTACGAACTGGGCTGGGGCGGCTGGTGGTTCTGGGATCCGGTGGAGAACGCGAGCTTCATGCCGTGGCTCGCCGGCGCGGCGCTGCTGCATTCGCAGGCGGTCACCGAGAAGCGCGGCAGCTTCCGCGGCTGGACGCTGTTGCTGGCCATCGCCACATTCTCGCTGTCGCTGCTCGGCACCTTCCTCGTGCGTTCGGGCGTGCTGACCAGCGTGCATGCGTTCGCGGCGGATCCCACGCGCGGCCTGTTCATCCTGTTGTTCCTCGGCACGGTCGTCGGCGGTTCGTTGCTGCTGTACGCACTGCGCGCGCCGGACGACAACGACGGCGCACCGTTCGCCGCCAGCTCGCGCGAAACGCTGCTGCTCGCCAACAACCTGCTGCTGTCCACCGCCTGCGCGATGGTGCTGATCGGCACGCTGTATCCGCTGCTCGCCGATGCGCTGTCGCTCGGCAAGATCAGTGTCGGGCCGCCTTATTTCGCGTTGCTGTTCACCGTGCTGATGGCGCCGCTGGTGTTGCTGCTGCCGTTCGGGCCGCTGACGAAGTGGCAGCGCGAACAGGCCTCGCGCCCGTTCGCGATGCTGGTGCCGTGGGCGGGACTGGCGATCGGCGTCGGCATCGCAACGTTCTTCCTCGCCAAGCAAGGGCCGTGGAAAGTCGCCGCCGGTTTGGCGGGCGCGACGTGGGTGGCGGCGGGCACCGCGCGCTTCCTGTGGTCGCGCTTCGAACAACGCGGGCGTGCGTTCACCGCCGAAATGCTCGGCATGACGCTGGCGCATACCGGCGTGGCGGTGTTCCTCGTCGGTGCGTTGCTGGTCGAAGGCCTGTCGCAGCAGCGCGAACTCGCGCTCGCGCCGGGTGAGTCGGTGGCGCTCGGCACGCATCGCTTCGAATTCGAAGGCGTCGAACATCGCCGCGGCCCCAACTACGAAGCGGACCACGGCACTGTGCGCGTGTTCGACGGCGACCGCGAACTGACGACGCTGCATCCGGAAAAGCGCGCTTACGCCAGCGGTGGCCAGGTGATGACGGAAGCCGGCATCGCGCCGGGCTGGCGCGGTGATCTCTACGTCGCACTCGGCGAGCCGCTGGGCGGCGACGCGTGGGCCGTGCGCGTGCATTACAAGCCGTTCGTACGCTGGATCTGGTTCGGCGCGGCGCTGATGGGGCTGGGCGGATTCGTGACCGCGACGGATCGGCGATTCCGCAAGGCCGCGACGCAGCCTGCACCGCAGACGAGTGCGCAAGTCGCGGAATCGCGCGCATGAGCAAGCCCAACGCCGCACGCTTCCTCCCGCTCGCCATCTTCGCCGCGCTCGCGCTGTTGCTCGCCGCCGGCGTGTGGCTGAGCCGCAATCCCGATCGCGAAGCGCTGCCCTCGCCGCTCATCGACAAGCCTGCGCCGGCGTTCGCGCTGCCCGTGCTGCACGAGCCCGGCCGCACGGTCACGCTCGCCGATTTTCGCGGCGCACCGTTCGTGCTCAACGTGTGGGGCAGCTGGTGCCCGTCGTGCCGCGACGAACATCCGGTGCTCACGCGCTTCGCCGAAACCAAGCGCGTGCGCATGGTGGGCTTCAACTGGAAGGACGATCGCGAGGACGCGCTGCGCTGGCTCGGGCAGTTCGGCAATCCGTACTGGCTCGTGGTCGCCGACGTCGAAGGCAAGGCGGCGATCGACTGGGGCATCTACGGCGCACCGGAAACCTTCCTCGTCGATGCGAACGGCGTGATCCGCTGGAAGCACGTGGGCCCGCTCACCGATGCGCTGATCCAGGGCGAACTGGTGCCGGCGCTGGATGCGATCGATCCGCAACCGGGGGCGGCGCGATGAGGAAGCTGTGGTACGCGCTGATCGGGTTCACCGCGTTCGCCGTGACCGCGGCCCTGTTGCTCGCGCTTGCGCTGGGTTCGGGCGAAGCGAAAGCCCAGGTCGGCACCGACGTCGCTCCGCTCGAATTCCGCGACGCGCGCGAAGAAGCCCGCTTCCACGCGCTCGTGTCCGAACTGCGCTGCGTGATGTGCCAGAACCAGTCACTGGCCGATTCCAACGCGCAGATCGCCTTCGACCTGCGCCACGAAGTGCTCGACCTGATGCGCGAAGGCCGCACCGACGCGCAGATCAAGGATTTCCTCGTCGCGCGCTACGGCGAGTTCGTGCTCTACCGCCCGCGCGTGGAAACACGCACGTGGCTGCTCTGGCTCGGGCCCGGCCTGCTGCTGCTCGGCGGCGGCTTCGTCGTCGCGCGCATCGTGCGCCGGCGCTCGTCCAGTCCCGTCGCCGACGACGCTTCGCAGGAGTGGTGATGGCGCCGATGGCGATGTTCTGGGTGTGCGCGTGCGTGCTGGTTCTCGTCGTGCTCGCGTTGTTGCTGCGGCCCCTGTTGCGCGAATCGCGCGGGATCGCGGCCGCGTTCGCGGTCGGCATCGCCGTGGCGGCGTTCGCGCTGTATCGCGTGGTCGGCACGCCGGCGGCGCTCGAACCGCAGGCTACCGTCGCGATGCCCGAAACGCTGGACGACGCGATCAAGCAGATGCAGGCGGAACTGGCGAAGAACCCCAACCAGCCCGAAGGCTGGCGCCTGCTCGGCCAGGCCCTGTCGAATTCGCAGCGCCTCACCGAAGCGCGCGATGCGTTCGCGCACGCGGCGAAGCTGGCGCCGCAGGAACCCGACGTGCTCGTGGAAGCCGCACAGGCGCGCGCCATGACCGCACCGAACCGCACGTTCGACGCGCAAGCGGTCACGCTGCTCGAAACCGCGTTGCAGGTGCAGCCGCAACACCAGCGCGCGCGCTGGTTCCTCGGCATCGCGCAACGCCAGGCGGGCAAGGACGCGGAAGCCGCGCGCACGTGGGAGCCGCTGCTCGCCGTGGTGGATGCCTCGACGACCGCGTCGTTGCGCACGCAGATCAATGCCGCGCGCGTTGCCGCCGGTGAAGCGCCGCTGCCCGAAGCCACGCCGGTCGCCTCCGCACCGCCGTCCCAAGGCCTGCGCGTTCGTGTCGCGCTGGACCCCGAATTCGCCTCGCGCGTGCGCCTGCGTGGCGATGCCACCGTGTTCGTGATCGCGCGCGCCGCCGGCGGCCCGCCGATGCCGGTCGCGGTGGAACGCCACACGCTGCAGGACCTCCCGCTCGACATCGTGCTCGACGACGGCGACAGCCCGATGCCGACGCAGAAACTCTCCGCGTTGCGCGAAGTGGAAGTGCTCGCGCGCATCTCGACGTCGGGCGACGCGCTGCCGCAGGAAGGCGATATCGCTTCGACGCCCGTGCGCGTCACCTTGCCGGCAAAATCGCCCGTGGACCTGACCCTGGGACGCGCCAGCCCATGACCGAATTCATCCCCCCCGGCACGCAATTCCACGCCCTGCCCTCGCCCTTCGCGATGAAGCGCGGCGGCGCGTTGCACGGGGCGCGCGTGGCCTACGAAACCTGGGGCACGTTGTCGCCGTCCGCGGACAACGCGGTGCTGATCCTCACCGGCCTCTCGCCCGATGCGCATGCCGCGTCGAACGCGGGCAACCCGGAGGAAGGCTGGTGGGACGCGATGGTCGGGCCCGACAAGCCGATCGACACGAATCGCTGGTTCGTGGTGTGCGTGAATTCGCTCGGCAGCTGCAAGGGATCGACGGGTCCCGCGTCGATCGATCCGGCCACCGGCGCGCGCTACGACCTCGACTTCCCCGAACTGTCGATCGAAGACGGCGCGAACGCCGCGCATTCGGTGGTCACGGCGCTCGGCATCCAGCGCCTGGCGTGCGTGATCGGCAATTCGATGGGCGGCATGGTGGCGCTGGCGTACCTGTTACTGCATCCGGGATCGGCCGCATCGCACATCAACATCTCCGGCGCACCACGCGCGTTGCCGTTCTCCATCGCGATCCGCTCGCTGCAACGCGAAGCGATCCGCCTGGATCCGAACTGGAACCACGGGAATTACGACGAGACGACGTATCCCGAAGCCGGCATGCGCATGGCGCGCAAGCTGGGCGTGATCACGTATCGCTCGGCGCTGGAATGGGATGGCCGCTTCGGGCGCGTGCGCCTGGATTCGGACCGCCGCGACGACGAGGATCCCTTCGGCCTGGAATTCGAAGTGGAGAGTTACCTCGAAGCCCACGCCCGCCGCTTCGTGCGCCGCTTCGATCCCAACTGCTACCTCTACCTCAGCCGTTCGATGGACTGGTTCGACCTGGCCGAATACGGCGACGGCTCCGTGGAGACCGGCCTCGGCCGGATCCGCGTGGAGCGGGCGCTGGCGATCGGCGTGGCCACGGACATCCTGTTCCCGCTCCAGCAGCAGGAACAGGTGGCGCAGGGCCTGCGCGCGGGCGGTGCTGCCGCTGAGTTCCTGCCGCTGCCGTCCCCGCAGGGCCACGACGCGTTTCTCGTGGACATTGCCCGTTTCGGACCGGCGGTTCGCGATTTCCTCTCGGGCCTGTCGGTACAATCCGCCGCGTCCACCCGCCGGGCCTGACCCATGAACGCGTGTTCCGAGCTCGAGTTCCACAACGTCGATTTCCGTGGCCGCGACAAGCTGGTCGCCGCGATCGACGAGGCCGTCGTGGCCGGGGACGAACACGCCGTCACCTCCGCGCTGCGCAACGCGCTGTGCCGGATGATCAAGGACCGCGACGTGCAGCTGCCCGACTGCGTCCACGAGCCCATCGTCGACCACTATGCGCGCCGCGAGCTCTACCGCAGCCCGCAGCACGGCTACAGCGTCGTGGCGATGACGTGGGGCCCGGGACAGGGCACGCCGGTGCACGACCATTCCGGCTTGTGGTGCGTGGAAGGCGTGTGGGACGGCGAACTGGAAATCACGCAGTTCGAATTGCTCGAACGCGACGGCGAACGCTTCCACTTCCGCGCCGCCGGCGGCATGCACGCGGGCCCCGGCAGCGCCGGCAGCCTGATCCCGCCGCACGAGTACCACACCATCCGCAACACCAGCCCGGACCAGGTCGCCATCTCGCTGCACATCTACAAGGCGCCGATGGAGTGCTGCTCGAAGTTCGTACCTGCCAAGGGCGAATGGTTCGTGCGCGAAAACGCGACGCTCGCCACCGACGAAGCGGCCTGACCGCATGGCGACCGACCTCGCGCTGGCCGCCCTCCACCACCTCCTCGTTTTCGCCCTCACCGCGATGCTCGTGTCGCAGGCCGTGCTGTTGCGCGGCGAACTGCGCGCCGACACCGTGGGCCGCCTTGCGAAACTCGACGCCGGCTACGGCCTCGTCGCAGGCCTGCTGCTCGCCGTCGGCGTGTGCCGCGTGTTCTTCGGCCTCAAGGGCCCGGACTTCTACCTGCACAACCCCTGGTTCCATGCCAAGGTCGGCACCTTCGTGCTGGTCGGGTTGTTGTCGATCCTGCCGACCGTGCGCTACGCGCGCTGGCGGAAGGCGCAGAAGACGCAGCCCGGGTTCGTCCCCGATGCGGCCGCGCTGGCCGGCACGCGGACGATCCTGCGGATCGAACTGGCGGGCCTGGCCGTGATCTTCGTGCTGGCCGCCGCGATGGCGCGGTACGGCGGATTCTGAAAGCGCGCGGGTTCTGAAGCGCGCAGAGCCCGGCTATACTGCGCGCCCGCGCCGGAATGGCGGAATCGGTAGACGCAGCGGACTCAAAATCCGCCGCCCTTAAAAGCGTGTGGGTTCGAGTCCCACTTCCGGCACCACCAGGGCCTCTGCATGACGCCCCGGAACTTCAGCTTCCATTGCTCGCATCCGACGTTCGTCGCAGCCTTCACCGCGGCGAACCTGGTCCTCTTCGGCTGGCCGCTGTATACCTTCGCCCTGTCCACCCTCGATCCCCGCAGCGCGTCCGGCCTGGCGTGCCTGCTGGTGCTGACCGTCGTGCAAGCCGTGCTGATGGTGATGACGCTCGCGGCGGTATCGCTGTTGTCGCTGCGGACGATGAAAGCGCTGTGCATCGTGCTGCTCGTCGGCAACAGCCTCGCGCTGTACTTCATCGACACGTACCACGTGCTCCTCGACAAATCGATGATGGGCAATGTCTTCGCGACCGACCGCGCGCAGACGTTCGAACTCTTCCATCCGAAACTCCTCGTGTACGTGCTCCTGCTGGGCGTGCTGCCCGCGTGGATCGTGGCGAAGACCGTCATCCTCGACGCACGCCGGCGCGCGCGCCTGCGCGTGCTGGTGATCGCGGGCGTGCTCGGATGCGTCGTGGTGTATGCGGGATCGTCCACTTGGTTGTGGTTCGACAAACACGCCAGGTCCCTGGGCGGGTTGATGCTGCCGTGGAGCTATCTCGCGAACACCGTCCGCCTGTTCGACGACCGAGCTGCGTCCCAGCGTGCGCAGGCGCCGCTGCCGGCCCTGCATTTCCTGGCCGACGCGCATCCGGACCGCAAGACCATCGTCGTGCTGGTGATCGGTGAATCGGCGCGCGCAAGCAACTTCTCGCTCTACGGATACAAGCGAAACACCAATCCCGAACTTGCCAAGGCAGGCGTGATCGCGCTTCCCGATGCGCACGCCTGCGCCACGTACACGACCGCGGCGATCCGCTGCATGTTGTCGTCCATCGGCAGCGATGCGCCGGCGCGCGTCAGCCAGGAAACCTTGCCGAACTACCTGCAGCGCCACGGCGTGCAGGTGATCTGGCGGACCAACAACTGGGGCGAGCCGCCCTTGCATGTCCAGTTGTTCCAGCGCGCCGACGACATCCGCAAGACCTGCACGGGCATCGGGTGCGATGCACTCGGCCACGACGACGTACTGCTGTATCAACTGCGGGACATGCTGGCGCGCTCCGCGTCCCGGCGCATCTTAGTCGTGCTGCACCTGGCAGGCAGCCACGGCCCGACCTATACCAAGCGCGTGCCGCCCGCCTTCGCGCGTTTCCAGCCGGCGTGCGAATCCGTGGACCTGGGCGCGTGCAGCCAGGCCGCACTCGTCAACGCGTACGACAACACGATCCTCTACACGGACCATGTGCTGGCCGAAACGATCCACGTCCTGCAGGCGGTGCCCCAGAGCGATTCCACGATGCTCTACCTCTCCGACCACGGAGAGTCGCTGGGCGAGCATGGTTTCTATCTCCACGGCGCACCCAATGCGATCGCACCGGATGTCCAGCGCGTCGTGCCGTTCCTCGTGTGGATGTCGCCGGGCTTCAGCGCATCGCGACACGTTTCCGCCGGGGACCTGCGCGCGAAGCCACCGTTCGGCGACGACAACGTTTTCCACAGCGTCGTCGGCGCCTTCGGCGGGCGCAGCGCGGTCTATAAGCCGGAGCGCGATGTCTTCAATCGCGCAAATTGAATCCCCGCGGCGTCAGAACTCCTTCTGATACCCGACCATCATCCCGCCGCCCGGCAGGTAGCCCAGGATGAGCGGCGTCTTGCGGTGGTGCGCGTAGATGCCCCACGCCACGCCGATGCCCGCGCCCACGAGCACGTCGCTCTGCCAATGCCCGTGGACCTTGACGCGCGCGACGGCGTCGTAGACCGGAAGCACGGCGAGTGCGTATACCCAGGGATGGTCATGGCCGTACTCGAGCATGAAGGGCGTGACCACCGAGGTGATTTCGGCGACTTCGCCGCTGGGAAAACTCTGGTGCCCCGCCCCGTCGAAGAAATCGCACGAATCGGCGTTCTGGCTGGGGCGCTCGCGCGAGAACACGTACTTCATCGCCGTGGTCGTGCCGGCCGTCAGGATCATGGAATCGAACGCCTGGTCGAACGTATGACCCATCCGCGAATCGTTGTCGGTGAACAGCGCGCCGCCGATCACGGTGAGCGCGACGCCTGCCGCGAGTTGCTTCTGGTAGTCGCGGTTCCAGATCCCCGAGTCGTCGTAGGTCACGACATGGTCGATGGGCTTGAACGGGCAGAAGGCCAGCGCCGGGACCGGCGCGAACAGCAGGAGCGCAAAGCAAGCGTGGCTGCAGGGGCGCATGGCCGACCTCCCGGTTGGAGGTGTCCAGTGTTGCGACGCGCCGTGTTCATCCGCCCTGAGGTGGACCTCAGCCGGTCGTTAAGTCGGCCAAGGCGTCGCGCTTGGCAAACGCGCGGCCGCGTGCTGTATTCCGGGACGGCTCGACCTCGAAGCTCCGCGAATGCCCGACGTCATCCTCCAATCCTGCATCACCTGCCCCGAATGCGGCCACTCGCAGACGGACACGATGCCGACCAACGCGTGCCAGTGGTTCTACGACTGCGCCGGGTGCGGCAAGGTCCTGGCACCGCGCTCGGGCGACTGCTGCGTGTATTGCTCCTACGGCACGGTGCCATGCCCGCCGATGCAGCAGGACCGCAGCTGCTGCAGGTAACTCAGTCCAGCGACACCGACGGCTGTTCGGCGAGGAAACACGGCGCCAGGCTCTCGGCGATCGCGCGCAAGGCGAGCAACTCCGTTTCCGTCGCGTGGTGGTACGTCGACCAGTACACGCCGATCGCGCCGATGGCTTCGCCGTTCCGCTCGACCGGCGTCATCGCCATGCTGCGCACGAAGGTTGCCATGTACAGCTGCAGCGGCACGCGCGGATCGGTGCGGATGTCGGGGATGACGACCTGCTGCCGATGCGTCATCGCCCAGCCGGACACGCAGTCGCCCAGCGGGAAGTCCTGGCCTTTCCACAACGCGCCGATCGCGTCTTCCTCGAAGTAGCAGCAGCGGTTGTCGCGCCGCATCACGATGGTCACGCCGTCGGCGCCGATCAACGTGCGCGTGGTGCCGGCCGCCTTGGCGGCGGCCTCTTCGAGGCTGGCGCAATCGGCCAGCGCGCGGGACAGGGCCAGGACGGAAGGCGCGTCACCCATGTTCGAATTCCCCTGGGAGATTGGACGGGAGGCTATCCGAATTCTCCGATTCCTTCGATGCACGAAGTCGTGAAAGACCGGCGCGCGCGCGTGAAGATCCAGCGTTTGCGCCCACCTCCGATTTACCGCACCCTTTGTCCGAATTGAGAGGCGCGCATGTTCGTCAAACGGTTCCGCACGTGGTGGCGCGCACCGGTCACGCTTCGGGACCGATGGATTGGCGCCTTCGTCGGAGGCTTTGGCGGGCTCTGGATCGGGCTGCTCGGTCGGGGCATGCTCGGCGCAGGGCCCGTGGGCATCCGTGAATTGCTGCTCTGGGGCCTGGGCGCAAGTGCTTGCTTTGCTGCCGCGGGATACGCGTTTCCCAAACCGGTCACGGTCCTCCTCTTTCCTCTGTCGATGTTCGGCATCAGTCGTTGACGCACCACCAAGGAGTTTCGCCATGCAGTACACCGGAAGCTGCCAATGCGGCCAGGTCGCCTTCGATGCGGAGGGCGAGATCGAAAGCGCGCTGTCCTGCAACTGCTCGATGTGCGCGCGCCGTGCGTCCCTGCTGTGGTTCGTGCCGCGCGACAAGCTGGTGCTGCGCACGCCCGAAGCGGCGATCGCCACCTACACGTTCAACAAGCACCACATCCAGCACCGCTTCTGCCCCACCTGCGGCATCCACGTCTTCGGTGAAGCGGCGGATCCGCAAGGCAACCAGGTGGCCGCGGTGAATTTGCGATGCATCGAGGGCCTCGACCTGTCCGCGATCCCGGTGCATGCGTACGACGGGCGGGCGTTGTAGCGGATCAGTCGCGCCGGATCGTGGCCGCGTCGACGTGATCGTTGGCGTCGAAGTGCACGACGAGCCACTCGCTGTCGATCGAAACATAACCGCGCTCCGGCCCCAGCCAGTACGCGTCGCCCTGCCCCCGGAAATATCCGCCGGTCGACGGCGGGCCGAGCATCGCGCGCACCTCGCTTCGCGACTTCCCTTGCAACGCGTGCGACGCGACGAGACCATCGGCCATGCGCAGGCGGACCGTTGCTCCGGCGCTGTCGCCCGTCGACCAGGCGGCGTGGTCGAAGGCGGTCGCCCTCTCGCGTAGATGCCACCAGGCACCAACCGCGAGCAGCGCGATCGCCACCAGCCCGCAGGACACGACACGCGCGTTGCGCCAGCGAAGTCTCATCGCAAGAACCCCTCCGCCGCCGCGCGGCTCACATGGTGCGTGTCCCAGTACAGCGGCTGCCCGTCCCGCACCGGCGGACACGTCGTCGCGGTGCAGAAGCGCTCCGTCAGATCGACGACCTCGACGTTCGGATACGGCGCGGCCGCTTGCCGCATCGCCGCGAGGATCGGCTGCGCGAATGCATCGAACTCCGCACGCGGCACCGCGCACGCGGCTTCGATGTGCTGCGCGATGCACGTGGGGACGTCCTTGCGCATCTGCGGAGTCGGGCCGAGCACGCGCACGCGATGGCCTTGCAATCGCGCGAGCGTGGGCGCGAGCGCCATGCCCGGCTGCCAGCGCGCGGCCAGGATCACTGTGGCGCCCTTCGGCAACGCCGCCAGCACGCGTGCGTTGAACGCGCGGCACTTCGCATCGGGATGGTCGAGCAGCGGCGCGCACGCGTCGCGCGTGGCGGACGAAGCCTCGGGGAACGCGGGCGTCCACGCATACGCCATCGAATCGCCCCACACGACGGCCTCCGTCAGCGCGCATTTCGGCACGGGCGCTTCCAACCCCTGTACGTGGCAGCGGCGGTCGGGTGCGACGAAGCGCTGGTCGGGCCGCACGGTCCAGGCGTAACCGCACGCGGTGAGCGCCAGTGCGAACGACACCGCGGCGCCGATGCCCACCGTGCGCCCCTTCGGCCAACGCATCCGACGGACGGGCTGTTCGACGTAGCGATAGCTGGCGATGGCGAGCAGCAACGCGACGCCGCACAGCAGCAGCTTCACCTGCATCGTCTGCGTGATCGTCGTGGCGCGATACAACGCGAGCAGCGGCCAGTGCCACAGGTACAGGCTGTACGACACGAGCCCGACCCCCACCATCGGCTGGCTTGCGAGGACGCGCTGCGTCGCGCCGCCATGCAGCGCAGCGATCAGCAATGCGGCACCGAACACCGCGGGCACGGCGCCCACGCCGGGGAAATGCGGCATCGGCCATGCGCACGCCGCCAGCGTGACGATCACGCCGGCGGTGGCACTCCATCGTGGCAACGCGCGCGCGGGCGACGCGGCGATGATCCCGCCCACCGCCAGTTCCCAGAACCGTGCCGGCGTTTCGTAAAAGGCCGCATCCGACCCTTGCGCGATCCATCCTTCCGCGAGCGCCAGCGATGCCAGCGCCAGCACGACGAACACCTTGCGCGAGCGCGTGAACAACAGCAGCGTCGGCCACAGCAGGTAGAACTGCTCCTCGACCGACAACGACCACAGGTGCAGCAGCGGCAGCGATTCGGCGGGCGCGTCGAAGTAACCGCCGGAATTGACGTGGAAGTACACGTTCGACACGAACACCAGCGCGGCGCCCGCGGACGTCGCGACCTCCGCCACCTGCGCGGGCGACAGCAGCACGGCCGACGCCAGCAACGTGGCGATGACAACCACCGCCGCGGCGGGAAAGATGCGCCGCACGCGCCGCGCGTAGAACGCGAGCAGGTCGATCGTGCCGGTGTTCGCGTGTTCCTGCAGCAGCAACGCGGTGATGAGGTAGCCGGAGATCACGAAGAACACATCGACGCCCACGAACCCCGCGCCGCCCAGGCCCGCGTGGTACAGCACGACCGCGAGCACCGCGATCGCGCGCAGTCCATCGATTTCCGGCCGATAGCGGATGAGCCGCCCTGCGTGCGTCACGTCGTTGCCATTCCCCGTCCCCTGCGCGCAAGCGTAACCCGAAGTGCAAGCCTGAACTGCTCAGCTTGCAAGCGCGGATTCCGTCCCGCTTCCGGACATGCACTTTCGCTTCATGCCCTTCGGCCTATTCCTGTCGGCACGCGATTGCCTGACGGTGACGCCCATGCACCATCCGACTCGATCCAACGCCATGGACAGGCCCATCCTGGTGGCGCTCGCCGCCTTTCTGTTCTCCCTTGGTGGCGCGCACGCCGGCACCGGCAGCCTCACGGTCAGCGTCCGCGTGCTCGCGCCCCAACCCGCCTTCGATGTACTCGATTCGTTCCCGGCGCCGAGCGGTTCGCTGCGCCTGACGCGTTCGCCCCTGGCCGACAGCTACTACGTCCCGATGTCGCGCGCCGACGCCGCACGCGCACTGGATGCGGCCATGCGCGCACGCGGGTTCGAACTCGCGAACGCCCGCGGCGAGGATCACCGGACCTGGCAGGACGCGCGCAGCCGGATCGACGTGCGGCTCGAGCCGGTCCTCGGCCGCCAACCCGCCACGCGCATGATCGTGCAGGCCGACCCGCGCACCTGACGCGCCTTCCTTGATCTGCGGCGCGGATGCGGGCACCTTGCGCGCATGCGCGATCGCCTCTGGCCCGATTTCCTCCTCAGTGCCTCCGTCCTGCCGATGGTGGCGCTCGCCAGTTTCGGCACGTGGTTCCTGTTCGTCGCCAACGAGGCGCAGCGCGCGGGCTGGGGCGGCGCCGGCGCGATGTTCGTCGCGGCGATGGCGCTGTATCCGCTCGCGCTGGTGCTGCAGGTCGGCGCGGTGGTGCTGCTGTTCAAGCAGGCCAGGCGCGGCGACCCCGAACCCGGCGGCACCACGCGCGCGCTGATCGGCGCGGCGTTCCTCTCGCTCGCGTTGCCCGTGCTCGTGTTCCTCGCGTACGCGCTGCGCGGTGCGCACTGATTCGATTCCCTTCGGAGTACCCGCGAATGTTGGCATTCCTGCTCGGGCTGGTGGTCGTCGCGTGCGTCACGGTCGTGCCCGTGATGGTGGGCGCACGCCTGGTGCACGCGACGCACACGGGCTTCTGGCGCTGCGTGCTGGCCGTGCTGCTGCTGGTGGTGGTGGGCGCGGGCGTCAGCATGTTCGTCCACGACAAGATCGCGTCCGGCCTGGTCACGGCGCTGATCGGCGCGTTCTTCCTCGCCGGCATCCTCGGCACCACGTACCTGCGCGGGTTGGCCATCTCGATCATCGCGGCGGTGGTGCAGATCGTCGTGCTGGTGCTGCTGGCCGGTGCGCTGCTGGGCGGCGCTGCGTTGCTGCACTGAGCGCGTCAGCGCTTCGGCGTCCAGTCGCGATGCTTGAGGAAGGCCGGCGCCTGCGTCGGCCGGCCGCGCGCTTCCAGGCGTTCGGCCAGCCACTGGAACCATTCGAACAACAGCGGATGCCCGCCTTCGATGCGGCCGGCTTCCACCCACGGCCGCAACTTGCGCCACAGGATCACGATCGCGCCGCCGATCAGTTCCTCCAGCACTTCGAGCGGCACGCTGTCGCGATACACCAGCAAGCCCATCGTCTCGAAGCGCGTGCCCAGCGCGAGCGCGGCTTCTTCGTGGTCGACGCCGAGCGCGCGCAATTCGTTGGCCGGGATGTCGTCGGGCAATGCGTAGATCAGGCGGAAGGCATGCGTGAACTCGCGATCCTGCAACGAGCGCATGAGTTCCAGCGCCGCGGCATCCAGCCGCTGCCGGCGGAACTGGCGGATCTGCACGATCCCGAACACCAGCGCGACGACCACCGCCACGCCGCCGAGCACCTGCGCCAGTTGCGAGAGCGCGGCGAGGTCCATGGGCTCAGGACCGCTTGATCGCGTGGCCGAAGGCGATCAGGTCGCCATCGGGGCCGAGCACCAGCAGTTCGCGCTGGCCGTAGGGCTTGTCGGCCGGGCCGTGCACGTCGCGCGGCGGCAACGTGTCGAGCGCCGGCTTGAGCTCGGCGTAGAGCGCATCGACATCGCGCACGTCGAAGTAGTAGCGGAAGCGCCGCGTGCCCGGCACGTATTCGTTGCCGGCGCTCGCTTCCCAGATGCGCACGCCGCAGCCCTCGCGTTCGACATACGCGTAGTCCGACACGCGAAACGGGACGTGGAAGCCGAGCACGTCGACGAAGAACGCCACCGCGACCTCGAGGTCGGCCACGTGCATGAAGGGTGTGACTTGCAGGAAATTGTCGTCGGCCATGGCTGGATTCAACGCGGCGCGATGTAACCGCCGGCCACGCCATTCGGCGACAGCACCAGCTGCCACAACTGGATCCGCCGCGCGCGGAAGCTCGCCATCGCGCCGGCCAGGTAGAAGCGCCACATCCGGCGGAAGCGTTCGTCGTAGCGCTCGGGCAAGTCGGGCCAGTGGGCTTCCACGTTCGCGCGCCAGGCCTGCAGCGTGCGGTCGTAGTCGGTGCCGAAGTTGTGCCAGTCCTCGATCACGAAGCGGCCTTCCAGCGCGGTCGTGAGCTGCTTCGGCGAAGGCAGCATCGAGTTGGGGAAGATGTAGCGCGCGATCCACGGGTCGGTGATCGCGGTGGAGAGGTTGCCGCCGATCGTGTGCAGCAGGAACAACCCGCCGTCGGGCGCGTCCTCGGAGAAGCACCGCCGCGCCACGTCGAAGTACGTGGCGTAGTTGCGCACGCCTACGTGTTCGAACATGCCCAGCGAGAAGATGCGATCGAAGCCGCCGCCGGTGTTGGCGCGCACGAGTTCGCGGTAGTCCTGCAGGCGGATGTCGATCGGCAGGCCGGCGCACAGGTCGCGCGCGTATTCGGCCTGTTCGCGCGAGACGGTGACGCCCACGCCCGCGATGCCGTAGCGCTCGGCGGCGAACTTCAGCGCCTCGCCCCACCCGCAGCCGATGTCGAGCACGCGCATGCCGGGGCGCAGGCCGAGCTTGCGGCAGACCAGGTCGAGCTTGGCCGCCTGCGCATCGTCGAGGTTGTCGGCTTCGCGCCAGTAGCCGCAGCTGTAGACCAGGCGTTGCCCGAGCATCGCGCGGTAAAGATCGTTGCCGAGGTCGTAGTGGCGTTCGCCGACTTCGAACGCGCGGTGTTCGGTCTGCAGGTTCGACACGCGTGCGCGCAACGCGTCCCACACCTCGCCGAGGCCGTGCACCTTGCGGTCGGCGCCGTGGCCGAGCAGGCGCAGCAGCATGCCATCGAGGTCGTCGACGTCCCACCACCCGTCCATGTACGACTCGCCCAGGCCCAGCGAACCCTGCGCCAGGATGCGGTTGTAGAAATGTTCGTCGTGGACGCGTGGATCCCAGGGCGCACGGCCGCCGGTGCGGTCGCCTTCGGGGCGGACGTCGGCGTCGTGCAGCAATTGCAGGATGCGTTGCCGGAACGGATGCACCGACATCGAAGGCTCCTGGGACGGCCGCGGCTCAGCCGCCGCGGAACAGGCTCCGGTACGCCGGCGCGATGTGCGGCAGCAGGGCGTCGGCCGGCACGTCGACCGTCTGCTTGCCGTCCGCGTACGGCCCCACCTGGTAGGGCGGGAACACGAACCGCAATGCTGCGATGCGACCGTCGCTGCCCATGACCGGTTCGAACTGCGAGAACGATTCGGCGGTGGGCGCGGTGCCTTCGTCGATCATCTGGCCCGCGTTCTTGATCATGTCCGCGCGTTCGGCGGCGGGCACGTCGTCGGCGTCGATGCGCTGCGACAACGCGGTGTGCAGTTGTTCGCGCACGAAGTCGGAGATGGCCTGCCAGCCCGAGGCCTGCGGCACCAGCGCGTCGGCGGTGAGCATCGCGTTGCGTTGCGGCAGCCACACGAAGCGCGCGATCAGCGGCATCGCATGCGCGCCGCCGGTGTAGAGGTACCCGTCGGCGCCGACGGCGACGATCGCCGGCGTCTTCGCCAGCGTGGTGTACGACACGCTCAACTCGTACGGCGCGGTGGGCGTGTCGTTGCCGAGGCCGCCCACTGCGTCCATCAGGTCCTTGCGCGAGTCTTCGGCGTATCGCTTCAGCGCGGCGGCCAGGCCCGGGTACTGCGCGGCTTCGGGCGGATAGCTGATGCCGATGACATAGCGCGGCGTCGTCTCGACGACGTCGGCCAGGCCCGTCGTGCTCGCGGTGGACGCAGGCTGCGCGGACGTGGCGGCGCCGGCGGGCTTGCCGGGTTGCGGCGCGGGCGCCTGGCGCTGGCACGCGGACACCGCCAGCAGGGCCGGCAGGAGAAGCAGGGAAACACGGCGCGTCATGAGGCAATCCATTGGCTCGGGATGCGCGCAAATTATCCGCCGGCTTGTGAGGCCTGAATAGACATCCGCGCCATCGCAACGATGCGGGTAAAAAAAAACCCCGCCGAGGCGGGGTTTCTTTCGTCGGCCGGCGCATTGCTGCGCCGGTCGAAACGTGGTGACAGACCTTAGATGGCCTGCACTTCGTCGGCCTGCAGGCCCTTCTGGCCCTGCACGACCTTGAACGACACGCGCTGGCCTTCCTGCAGGGACTTGAAGCCCGTGCCCTGGATGGAGCGGAAGTGCACGAAGAGGTCCGGGCCGGATTCCGGCGTGATGAAGCCGAAGCCCTTGGCGTCGTTGAACCACTTGACGGTACCCGTCTGACGATCGGACATGGAATTACTCCTTGGAAAACAGATTGATTGATGCACGGAATGCAGACACTGCAAATCCGCGACTGTCTAGCAAGGGGTAACGCGAACGATGTAGCGGACCGCTGGCTCAACGCCTTGATCTACCGCATCGGGCCACGATGTACCGTGATCCCGCTTGGAACAGTGGGCGCACCTTACCCTACTTTGCCCGGGAAGTGTGAATACGCGGCGGCATCCCGTGCGAGGGTCGCCGAGGGGGTCTCACCACTCCGAACGGTGCGGCAGCAGGCCCCGCAGCTCCAGGTCGGTCAGGTTCCGCCACTGCCCGACCTTCAAGCGGCCGAGGGAAACGGTGCCGATCCTCACGCGCACCAGCGTCTTCACGCGGTGCCCGAAGTGCGCGGCCATCAGGCGGATCTGCCGGTTGAGGCCCTGCACCAGGATGATCCGGAAGCCCACGCGGCCGAGCTTGTGCGTCTTGCACGGCAGCGTCGTCTCCCCGTGCAGCGGCACGCCGCGGGCCATGCCCCGGAGGAACTCGTCGGTGACCGGGTGGTTGATGGCCACCAGGTATTCCTTCTCCAGCTTGTTCTCGGCGCGCAGGATCTCGTTGACGATGTCGCCGTTGCTGGTCAGCAGGATCAGCCCCTCCGAGTCCTTGTCCAGGCGGCCGATCGGGAAGATCCGCTCCTGGTGCCCGATGAACTCGATGATGTTGTCCTTCACCCCTTCCTCGGTGGTGCAGGTGATCCCGGCCGGCTTGTTGAGCGCGATGTAGACGTGGCGGCGCTTGCCGGGGGCCGTTGCCACGCGCGGCTTGAGCGGCTGGTCGTCCAGCAGCACGGTGTCGCCCTCGCCCACTTCCGCGCCGATGCGGGCGCGGATGCCGTTGACCTGCACGCGGCCCTCGGCGATCAGGCGGTCGGCTTCGCGGCGCGAGCAGGCGCCGGTGTCGCTGATGTACTTGTTGAGGCGCATGCCGGGCCGGTGGGGATCAGGGGGCCGCGCATTCTACGCGCGCAGGTCCTCGTACTCCGGGTGTTTCCCGAGCCAGGCCTGCGAATACGCACAGGCGGTCCGGACTTTCAGCCCCTGCGCCCGCGCGTGGTCGAAGGCGGCCTGCACCAGCGCCGCGGCGATGCCCCGGCCTTCGATGGCCGGGGGCACGCCGGTGTGGAGGATCGTGAGGACGCCGCCTTCGATGCGGTAGTCCAGCTCCGCCTCCTGTCCATCGACACGGGCCGTGAATTGCGTTTCGCCCGCGTCGTGCCGGATCGCCAGGTCCTTCACGAACGGCTGTCCCGCTTGCCCTGCGCGTGCCGATCGATGGTGCTCACGCTGCCGTGGTTGGCCTGCAGGCGCGCCTCGCCTTCATGCAGCGCGTTGGCCTGCGCGCGCGCTTCCTCGGACTGGAAGCCCGATGCCGGGACGTGCGGTTCGTGGCCGATGTCCTGCCACGGCGGGGTTTCGCGCGCCTTCGCCTGCTTGGCTTCCAGCAAGGCGCGCGTGTTCTCGAGCGCCTGTTCGGGCGTGATGGAGGCCGGGCCCTTCGGTGCGGACTTGCGCGGTGCGCGTTTCTTCGCGACGGCGGGCGCGGAAGCGATCGTTTTCGCAGCGGCTTTCTTCGGCGCAGCTTGTTGCGTCACGACTTTCTTCGCGACTTTCTTCGCTGCCGGTTTCCTGGCGACGGCTTTCTTCGCGACGGCTTTCTTCGAGACGACCTTCTTCGCTGCGGACTTCTTCGCGGCGACTTTCTTCAGCGCGCGCTTCTTCGGTGCAGCCTTCTTCGCGACGGTGCGCTTGGAGGCGGCCTTGCGGGCGCCGGCCTGCTTCGTGGCGACCTTCTTTGCGACGCGCTTCTTCGCGACCTTCTTCGAAGCGGCCTTCTTCGCGGTGGCGCCGCGCTTCGCAGCGACCTTCTTCACCGCCTTCCTGGCGGAGGTCTTCTTCGTCGCCTTTTTCGCGGCTTTCGCGGCTTTCTTCGCCGCCGTCTTCTTCGATGCCTTCTTCGCGGTCGCCATCGCTACTCCTCGACACTCGGCCAGGTGAGCCGTCCGATTAACACGCGGGACATTCAGCGCGGGTGAGCGCTCACCCGCCCGGCGCGCCCAGGCGCGAGAGGAAGACCTGCACGACGACCGGGTTGGCGAAGATCGCGAACGCGATGCCGTACGCCGCGCCCCAGAAATGCGCGCTGTGGTTGATGTTGCCGTGCGCCTGGCGGTCGGCCCACGCCGAATAGCCCAGGAACAGCACGCCGTACACCACCGCCGGGCACGGGATCACGAACACGTAGATGATCCCCCACGGATTGAGCAGCACGTAGGTGAACAGCACCGCCGCCACCGCGCCCGATGCGCCCAGCGTGCGATAGGTCGCATCGTTGCGATGCCGCAGGTACGTGGGCAGCACCGAGGCGACCAGCGCCGTGATGTAGAAGATGGGGAACCCCAGCGGCCCCATCGCCTGCGCGTAGTAGCGCTCGGCCAGCGGCCCGAAGAAGAACAGCGTGAACATGTTGAACAGCACGTGCTGCCAGTCGGCATGCACGAAACCGTACGTCACCAGGCGGTCGTACTCGTGCTTGCGCGTCACCGCCGGCGGCCACAGCACCAGGCGATCGGCCAGGCGCTGGCGTTCGAACGCCGCCCACGACACGCCGACCGTCAGCGCGATCAGGATCCACGTCTGCATCGATCCCATGCGTCAGGCCGTCTGCGCAGCGGGCGCATTCGCCCATTCGGTGAGCCCTTCGCGCGCGTACAGCTCGGCGAACATCGGCCGCGCGCGCATCATTTGCGCGAACGCCGCCAGGTGCGGCCACTGCGTCGCCGGGCGCGGCATGCCCCGCGACCAGCGCATCAGCATCGCGAGGTAGAAATCCGCGGCGGTCAAGCGATCGCCCAGCAGGTACGGGCCCTGCTTCGCCAGTTGCGCGTCCAGGCGCTCCCAGCACGCTTCGATTCGCGGTGCGACGTTGGCGCGCACGGTCTCGGCCAGTGCTTCGCCGGCAGGTTCATTCGGATACCACCACTGGCGGAACAGCGGCTGCACCGCGTTGGCCAGGTGGAACATCCACTGCTGGTATTCGGCGCGTTGCGGATCATCGATGGCGGGCGCGAAGCGGTGCTGCGGATCTCGGTCGGCCAGCGTCATCAGCAGTGCGGCGGCTTCGAAGCGCGGCACGCCGTCGAGGACCAGCGTGGGCACCACGCCGTTGGGATTGAGCGCGAGGTAGTCCGGCGCCTTCTGCGCGCCCGTCGAGGTGTCGACCAGGTGCAGGCGGTGCGGCGCGCCGAGTTCCAGCAGGAGCCAATGCACCACCAGGCTGGCCGCGCCGGGGCTGTAATAGAGGACCGGTTCCATCGCCACGCACTCCGCAGTCGGGGGCGCCGATGATCGCATGCGATCCGCGTCCTGCTGACGCCCCGGTGGCAGCAATAGGCCGAAGGTCACGGCGGGAATGCACGACCCCTCCGCTACCATCGCGGCTCCTTTCGCCGATGGCGCCCTCATGTCCCGACCGACCTTCGCCCTGCTCGCCGCCAGCCTCGCGCTCGCGTGCGCCATGCCCGCCTTCGGCGCGAAGCCGGACCTGACGACCGTCGCCGAACGCTCGGGCGACGTTCGCACGGGCCGCTACGACGAAGTAATCCAGTTGTGCGCCGCCTTCGCGCAGGCGTACCCGGACGCGGTCCGCTGCATCGACTTCGGCACCACGCCCGAAGGCCGCCCGATGAAGGCGCTGATCGCCTCGCGCACCGGCGCGCTCACGCCCGAAGCCGCGCATGCAAAGGGCCTGCCCGTGCTGCTGGTGCAAGGCGGCATCCACGCCGGCGAGATCGACGGCAAGGACGCAGGCTTCCGCGCCTTGCGCGCGCTGCTCCAGGGCAAGGCCTCGGCCGGTGCGCTCGACAAGCAGGTGCTCGTGTTCGTGCCGGTGTTCAACGTCGACGGCCACGAACGCTTCGGCGCATGGAACCGCCCCAACCAGCGCGGCCCCGAGCAGATGGGCTGGCGCACCACCGCGCAGAACTACAACCTCAACCGCGACTACGTGAAAGCCGACGCGCCGGAGATGCAGGCGATGCTGCGGCTGGTCGATGCGTGGGATCCGATCGCCTACATCGACCTGCACGTCACCGACGGCGCGAAGTTCGAACACGACGTCGCGATCCAGGTCGAACCCGTGCATGCCGGCGATGCCGACCTGCGAGCCGCGGGCCGCGCGTTCCGCGACGCCGTGATCGCCGATGTCGAAAAGCACGGCGGCCTGCCCCTGCCCTTCTATCCCTCGTTCGTCGAAGGCGACAACCCCGCATCGGGCTTCGTCGACGGCGTGTCGCCGCCGCGGTTCTCCACCGGCTACTTCCAGTTGCGCAACCGCTTCGGGATGCTGGTCGAAACGCATTCGTGGCGGAACTACAAGCATCGCGTGAAGACCACGTACGACACCGTGCTCGCCGTCGTCGACCAGGTGGCCGCGCACGGCCAGGACTGGCTGCGCATCGCCGCCGCCGCGGACGCGCGCTCGCTCGCCGGGCAGCCGGTGCCGCTGGATTACGCGGCCACCGACAAGGTCCGCACGATCGACTATCGAGGCTACAAGTACACGCGCACGCCGTCGGACGTGTCCGGCGCGCTGATGACGCACTACGACGAGACCAGGCCGGAAATCTGGAAGCTCCCGCTGCGCGACGACGTGCAGCCCGGGCACCTGGCCACCGCGCCGCAGGCCGGTTACCTCGTGCCCGCGGCGCACGCGGCGTGGGTGGGCGCGAAGCTGAAGGTGCACGGCATCGCGTTCACCGTCGTCGACCACGCCTTGCCGAAGCGTGGCGTGCAGGCGTTCCGCGCGACGAAGACCCAGTTCTCGCCGCGCTCCAACGAAGGCCACCAGATGCTCACCGTCGAAGGCGCGTGGCAGCCCGAGACGCGCGACGTCGCCGCCGGCGCGCTGTTCGTGCCGATCGCGCAGCCGAAGGCGCGCCTGGTGATGGCGCTGCTGGAACCGCAGGCACCGGACGCGCTCGCCGCATGGGGCGAATTCAACACAGCGTTCGAGCAGAAGGAATACATGGAGTCCTACGTCGCCGAAGACGTGGCGCGCGAGATGCTGAAGGACCCGAAGGTCAAGGCGGCGTTCGACGAAGCATTGAAGGATCCCGCGTTCGCGAAGGATCCCGACGCGCGCCTGGCGTTCTTCGCCAAGCGGCATTCGTCGTGGGACGAGCGCTTCAACCTGTATCCGGTGCTGCGCCTGGACACGGCGCCCTGAGGCTCAGTGGCGCTTGAAGTACTGGACCTCGCGTTCGTGCTTCTCCGCCGCGGCGCGGCTGTCGAACGTGCCGAGGTTGCGGCGCTTGCCGGTCTTCGGATCGACCTTGCGCGAGTACAGGCGGTACTGGCCGTTGGCGAGTTTGCGGATCATGGCGGGCCTCCGGGTCGCGGTGCCCGTCCATGACAACGCGGCCTGCGTGAAGAACGCGCGGGCGGCCGTGCGGCGTACGATGGCGCCGCCTGTCGAACGGAAACCCTGGCCATGATCGCCGTGCGCACCGCCCTCGCTGCCGTCCTCGTCGCATCGCTCGCCGGTTGTCCGCAGGAAGTGCCGCCGATGGCGCCTGCGGATACGCCCATGCCCACGGAATCGAATTTCATCCACGGCCGCGCGTCCTACCTCGAACGCATCAAGATCCCGCCGGGCGCGGATTTCACCGTGCAACTGATCGACAACCAGCTCGCCGACACGCCGAAGGCCGTGATCGCGACGACGACGCTCGAGGATGTCGCGGGCCCGCCGTACGATTTCGCGCTGCAATACGATCCGGCAAAACTCCGCCCGAACGGGCAGTACGGTTTGAGCGCGACGTTGCGCGGTGCGGATGGCGGCTTGCTGTTCGTCACCGGCACGCGCGTGCCGGTGACGATCGGCGACACGAAGGTGGTCGAGTTCCGCATGGTGCGGGCGAGCGCAGGCGATGCGCCGCAGCCGGCGGCGCAGCTCAACCGCACGCAGTGGACGTGCGGTGGCATGACGTTCGCAGCCGTGTTCGACATGACGAACGGACGCGTGGAACTCGCGTTGCCGGATGGCGCGTTGTCGTTGCCGCAAGCCGTGTCGGCGTCCGGCGCGCGCTACAACGACCACCTCGGCAACGAATTCTGGACGAAGGGCAGCAGCGGCACGCTGACGCGCGCGGGCGGCAAGAAATCCGATTGCGTGCAGGCCGACGCGAAGCCCGCGAGCGGATCGGTGTGGGACAAGGCGAAGGCGCGCGGCATCGCGTTCCGCGCGATCGGGACGGAACCAGGCTGGCTCGTCGAAGTCGGCCAGGGCGAAACGCCGATGCTGCATGCCGAACTCGATTACGGCGAACACAAGTTCGACGCGAAGGTGCAGATGTTGTCGGGCTTGCTGGGGTACGCCTCGACGCAAGGCCAACCGATGCGCCTGGTGCTGGAGCGCAAGGCGTGCAGCGACGGCATGAGCGACGAGCGCTACCCGGTGGATGCGACGTTCGAAGTCGGCGCGAAGCGGTACCGCGGGTGCGGCCGTTTCCTCGACTGACGCGTCAGCAGTCCAGGTACTTCCAGTTCCGCACTTTCCCTTCGGCCATCCACGCGACCGCCTGCGCCAAGCGCTTCGCCCGCGTCTCTTCGCGCTTGGCTTCCTCGATCCAGCCGATGTATTCCCGTTGCTGGCCGGGCGGGAAGCTTTCGAAGGTCTTGCGCGCCTTCGCGTTCTTCTTGAGCGCGGCCAGCAGGTCCTCCGGCGCCTGCGGCGGCGGCTTCGGCGCGGACTTGCGCGCGGCCGGCGCCTTCACCTTGTCGACGTTGAGTTGCATCGCACGCTTGATGTGCGCCAGCAATGTCTTCTTCGGCGGCAGGTCCTTGAGCGACGTCATTTTCCCGTAACTGCCCATGCCATCGCGCGGCGCGCCCTCGCCCACCACGAGCGCGTGCTTCCAGTACCCGAACGACGCGTGCTGCTTGAACGCCGCCATCCCGCACAGGATGCCGCCGCCGTACACGAACGTCGGCATGCTCCACTTCATCGTTTCCTCCACATCCGGGCACGCCTCGTGGACGATGGCGCGCACGCGTTCGAGGATGGGCCGCGCGAAGTCGGCCTGGGCGGCGATGTAGGCGTCGATGCGGGGGTCGGTGGTCATGGGGTCCTCCGGCGCACATCCTGCGGGGATCGCCTCACGCCCGCAACGCCCAGCGCCCCAACACCTCGTACGCCCCTTCCGCACTCGCCATCAGCACGAATCCGTCCACCTGCCAGCGCAACGGCGCAATGGCCGACGGCACCGCGCGTTTCGGATCGCGCAGGATCGTCACGTGCGGCACGAAGCGCTCCTCCTCGCGCATCGGCACGGCATGCGCGCGGCACGATTCCGTGAGCGCGTCGTGCAACGCCTGCAAGGGCCGCGGCGTCACCGCACAGCCGAGCCAGCCGATGCGACGGCCGAAGCGGTCCGCGCGATCGAGTTCGAATGCAAACGGCACGCTTGCGATCGCATCGCCCGCCGCGCGCGCCGCCGCGACGACATCGTCCGGCAGCGGATCCGTGAAGCCCTGCAGGAAGCGCAACGTCATGTGCAGTTTCGCGGGCTTCGTCGCGCGGCCGCCCCACGCCAGGTGGAGGCGCGCGGCGTCGTTGGCGATCGCGTCGCGCAGCGCCGCATCCGGTGCGAGGGCGAAGAACAGGTGGCGCATCGTGACGACCGATGATCCTCGGAAGGAGTATCGTGCGCCCGGTCCCCACTGGAAGGCGACATGCGCCGACACCTGCGCAATCCCTGGATCTGGGTGGCGGCCGCGATCCTGTTCGCGGCGTGGCTGTTCTGGCCGCGCACCGTGCAGTCGCCGGCGCCGCACGAAGTCCCGCCCGCACAATCGGCCCCCGCCACCGGCGGCGTGGCGGTCGCGGACAGCGCCGCAGTCGACACCGCGCCCCGATCCGCCCCCGCGCTCGACCTGCCGCCCGAAGCGCTGCACACCCTGCAACTGATCGCGCGCGGCGGCCCGTTCCCGCACCGGCAGGACGGCCAGGTGTTCGGCAACCGCGAACGCCTGCTGCCTCCGAAACCGCGCGGCTACTACCACGAGTACACCGTGGAAACGCCGGGCGCCGGCAACCGCGGCACGCGGCGCATCATCACCGGCGGACAGCCGGTCGAAGCCTGGTACTACACCGACGATCACTACGCGTCGTTCCGCGCGTTCGATGGAGCGCGCGCACGATGAGCGAATCGGGTTGGGAACTGGGGCTGTCGGACGCCGAGAACGCGGGCGTCTATTTCGTCACCGCCGATGACCTCGACACGCTCGGCGTCGCCGCGCGCGATGCGGGCCTGCACGTGCGCCGCATCGACCTGTCCGGCGGCGAGAAGCAGGCGATCCTGATGCGCATCGCGACCGCGCTGGACTTCCCGCGCACCTACGGCCGCAACTGGGATGCGTTGTCCGATGCGCTGCGCGACCTGTCGTGGATGCCGGGCACGGGCTACACGCTGCTGTTCGAGAACGCCGGCGACCTGCAGCAGGACGAAGGCGAAGACTTCGACACGCTGCTGGAGATCCTGGAGGAATGCGCGCAGGACTGGGGCAAGAGCGACGTGCCGTTCTGGTCGTTCCTGGCGCTGCCCGAATCGGTGTTCGACGAGATCGACGCGGCGGCCTCGCAGGACCACTGATCAGCCGGCGTCGAGCTCCGCCCAGCGCGCGTACGCGGTGTCGAGTTCCGCCTGCGCCTTCGCCAGGTCCGCGTTGTGCGCCACGATCGCGGTGCTGTCGCGCTGGAAGAACGTTGGCGCGTTCATCGCGTCGGTGAGCGCGGCCACTTTGGCTTCCAGCGTTTCGATCCGCGCCGGCAGCTGCTCGAGTTCCTTCTGTTCCTTGAAGCTCAGACGGCGTTTGGCGGCGGGTGCGGGCGTCGGCGGCGGTGCGGCGACGCGTTCCGAGTTCGGCGTATCGCGCACGAGCCGCGACGCAAGGTTGGCACTCGCCGGCGCGGGCCGCTGGCGCAGCCAGTCGGTGTAACCGCCGACGTATTCGCCGACCTTGCCGTCGCCTTCCATCACCAGCGTGGACGTCACCACGCGGTCGAGGAAGTCGCGGTCATGGCTCACCAGCAGCAGCGTGCCGGCGTAATCGCCGAGCAGTTCTTCCAGCAGTTCGAGCGTTTCGACGTCGAGGTCGTTGGTGGGTTCGTCCATCACCAGCAGGTTGGACGGCTGCGCAAACAGGCGCGCGAGCAGCAGGCGGTTGCGTTCGCCGCCGGACAGGCGCGTGATCGGGGCGCGCGCGCGTTCGGGCGTGAACAGGAATTCCTGCAGGTAGCCGAGCACGTGCTTGCGCTTGCCGCCCACTTCCACGAAGTCCTGGCCTTCCGACACGTTTTCCATCGCGGTCCAGTCTTCGCGCAAGGTGGCGCGTTGCTGGTCGAAGTACGCGATCTGCAAGCCGGTGCCGGGCTTGACGATACCGGCCTGCGGGGTGAGTTCGCCGAGCAGGAGTTTGAGCAGCGTGGTCTTGCCGCTGCCGTTGGGGCCGATCAGGCCCACGCGGTCGCCGCGGAAGATCGTGGTGGAAAGATCACGCACGAGGGTGCGTTCGCCGTACGCGAACGTCACGTCCTTCGCTTCGATCACCTTCTTGCCGGACGCCTCGCCCTGCGAAGCTTCCATGCGGACCTTGCCGGTGGCGTCGCGGCGCGCGGCGCGTTCGTTGCGCATGGCCTCCAGCCGGCGCACGCGACCTTCGTCGCGCGTGCGGCGCGCCTTGATGCCCTGGCGGATCCACGTTTCTTCCTGCGCCAGCAGCTTGTCGAAGCGCGCGTTCTCCTGCGCTTCGGCGTTGGCGCGTTCCTCGCGGCGGCGCTGGTAGTTGTCGTAGTCGCCGGGCCAGCTGGTGAGGCCGCCGCGGTCGATCTCGACGATGCGCGTGGCCAGCGCGCGCAGGAAGCGCCGGTCGTGCGTGACGAACACCAGGGCGCCGTTCCAGTTCTGCAGGAACTGTTCGAGCCAGTCGATCGATTCGATGTCGAGGTGGTTGGTGGGTTCGTCGAGCAGCAGCAGGTCGGGGCCCGACACCAGCGCGCGCGCGAGCAGCACGCGGCGCTTCATGCCGCCGGACAGGCGCGCGAACACGACCTCGCCGTCGAGCTGCAGGCGGTCGAGGATTTCCTCCACCTTGCGATCGAGCGACCAGGCATGCGCGGCTTCCACCTTCGCCTGGATCCGCGAGAGCGCGTCCATGTCGACGTGCTCGGCGTGCGCGATGTGGTGGTATTCCGCGAGCAACGCACCGGCTTCGCCGAGCCCGGCGGCGACCACATCGAACACCGTGCCCTGCGCACTGGCGGGCACTTCCTGTTCCAGGCGCGCGACGCGGCGGCCGTTTTCCAGGCGCACCTCGCCGTCGTCGGGCCGCAGGTCGCCGGACAGCAGCTTGAGCAGCGTGGACTTGCCCGCGCCGTTGCGGCCGATGAGGGCGATGCGTTCGCCGGGTTCGATGGACAGGGCGACGTCGTCGAGCAGGAGGGGACCGCCGACGGAGTAGTCGACGCCCTGGAGGGTGATCAAAGGCATCCCGGCATTCTACGGGGTTACCCCCTCCCCGGCCCTCCCCCTGCTGTCGCACGGGAGGGAGAAGATCTGTCAGCTGCTGCAGCTGAGCATCGAGCAACCGGCCTTGTCGCGGGCCCAATCGGGGCGGCGTCGCGCGAATTCTTCCCGGCCGGGCTGCTCGTCGTAGGGGCGGCGCATGACGTCGAGGAGTTCCGCGATGCCGGCTTCGTCGCCCTGCCCGGCCCGATCGATGACCTGCTGCGCGAGGTAATTGCGCATCACGAACTTCGGATTGACGGCGTCCATCGCGGCGCGACGCTCGGCGGCCGGGCGCGCATCTTCACGCAGGCGCGCGGCATGCAGGGTCAGCCATTCGACGAAACCCGGCGCGGTCTGCGTGCGCTTGTCCGGGTCGTAGAAGGCTTCGGCGAACAACGCACCTTCGACCTGCGCCGCGATCTCCGCCTCGGGATCGAAGCGCGACAGCGCACGGAACCACAACGTCATGTCCACTTCGCCGAGCTGCAGCAGCGCGAGCAGCGTTTGCATGGATTCAACGTCCGCATCGCGCGCGTCCCGCAGCCCGAGCTTCCCGGCCACGTTGGCGCGATCGGCTTCGACGAAGCGATCCATGAAGCGCTGCAGGCCTGCATTCAACGCCGCCACGTCGCCGAACAGCGGCGACAGCGCATGCGCCAGGCGCGTGAGGTTCCAGTAGGCGATCTTCGGTTGCCAGCCGAAGCGGTAGCGCTTGCCGCCGGCGTCGGTGGTGTTGGGCGTCCAGTCGGGATCGAAATCATCGATCCAGCCGTACGGGCCGTAATCGATCGTCAGCCCCAGGATCGACAGGTTGTCGGTGTTCATCACGCCGTGCACGAAGCCCACGCGCATCCAGTGCGCCATCAGCACCGCCGTGCGCTCGCACACGGTGGCGAACCAGTCGCCGTAGAGCGCTTCGCCCTGCCCCGCGAGTCCGGGGAAGTCGCGGGCGATGCAGAAATCGGCGAGCGCGCGCAGGCCGTCGATGTCGCCGCGCGAGTACGGGAGTTCGAAATTGCCGAAGCGGATGAACGACGGGCTGACGCGGCACACGATCGCGCCGGGCTCGGCCTGCGGGTGTCCGTCGTAGAACATGTCGCGCACGACCGCGTCGCCGGTCGACACCAAACTCAGCGCGCGCGTGGTGGGCACGCCGAGGTGGTGCATCGCTTCGCTGCAGAGGAATTCGCGAATCGACGAACGCAGCACCGCGCGGCCATCGGCGCTGCGCGAATACGGCGTGGGGCCGGCGCCTTTCAGTTGCAGTTCCCAGCGACGCCCATCGGCGCCCACGGTTTCGCCTAGGGAAATCGCGCGCCCGTCGCCCAGTTGCCCGGCCCACTGGCCGAACTGGTGGCCGCCATAGTTCGCGGCGAACGGATCCATCCCGGGCAACAACGCATTGCCGCCGAAGACCTGCGCGAATTCCGGCGACGCGATTTCGGCGTCGCCGATGCCGAGCGTCGCCGCCATTTCCGCCGAATGCGCGATCAGCCGCGGCGCCGCCACCGGCGTGGGCCGCACGCGCGACCACGCGGCCGCGACCTGGCGGATGCCCGGGCCCAGGTCCGGGTCGCCGGGCAGTTCGCGGAGGAAACGATTGTCGAAACGCAGCGCGCGCATGGCGCGAGGGTCCTTGGTCAGAACGGCCGCGGCATGCCGAGGAACGGCGCGAGCAGCCAGTAGATCCCGACCAGCACCAGGCCCCACAGCACGACCTTGAACAGCACGCCGACCACCTTGAAGGCGAGCCAGATGCAGACGATCACCAGCAGGATGCCGACCCAACTCATGCGCGCGTACCTCGAATCGATGATGGCCCGAGCTTACGGCATCCCGTGTTGCGATCTCATCGCGTGAGACCTGCATGGCCCCCAATGGCGGCCGTCGCAAGGAGACCGCCGATGTCCGCGCTCACGCTGTTCGATCCCCCCGCCCCGCCCGCACCGCGCATCCGCGACGGCGGCCTGCTCGCCACGCGCCTGGCCGGCAAGCACGCGGCACTGATCACCGGGCACTTCGTGATGCCGGCGCGCGAAGGACGTTACGCGGACTTCCCGGACGCGCTGCCGGAAAAACTCGCGACCGCCCTGCGCGCCCGCGGCCTGTCGCAGCTCTACGCGCACCAGCGCGCCGCATGGGACGCCACGCAACGCGGCGAGCACATCGTCGTCGCCACGCCCACCGCGTCGGGCAAGAGCCTGTGCTACACGCTGCCGGTCGTGGCGGCGGCGATGACGCAGCAGGCCAAGGCGCTGTACCTGTTCCCGACCAAGGCGCTCGCGCAGGACCAGGTGGCGGAGCTGATCGAACTCAATCGCGCCGGCGACCTCGGCCTGCGCACGGCCACCTTCGACGGCGACACGCCCGGCGACCAGCGCCAGGCCATCCGCCTCAACGGCGACATCGTGGTCAGCAACCCGGACATGCTCCACCAGGGGATCCTGCCGCACCACACCAAGTGGGCGCAGTTCTTCGAAGGCCTGCAGTACGTGGTGATCGACGAGATCCACAGCTATCGCGGCGTGTTCGGCTCGCACCTGGCCAACGTGCTGCGGCGGTTGAAGCGCGTGTGCGCGTTCTATGGCGCCTCGCCCACCTTCATCCTGTGCTCGGCGACCATCGGCAACCCGCAGGACCACGCCGAAGCGCTGCTCGAAGCCGACGTCACCGCGATCACCGATTCCGGCGCGCCCTCCGGCGAGAAGCACGTGCTGCTGTGGAATCCGCCCGTGGTCAATCCGGACCTCGGCCTGCGCGCCTCCGCGCGCTCGCAGAGCAACAAGATCGCGCGCACGGCGATCCGGTCGGGATTGAAGACGCTGGTGTTCGCGCAGTCGCGCACGATGGTCGAGGTGCTCACCAAGTACCTGAAGGATGTCTTCGACCACGATCCCCGCAAGCCCGCGCGCATCCGCGCGTATCGCGGCGGCTACCTGCCCACCGAGCGGCGCGAAGCGGAACGCGCGATGCGCGAAGGCCGCATCGACGGCATCGTGTCGACGTCCGCGCTGGAACTGGGCGTCGACATCGGCAGCCTGGACGTCGTGGTGCTCAACGGCTATCCGGGCTCGGTCGCCGCGACGTGGCAGCGCTTCGGCCGCGCCGGGCGCCGGCAGCAGGCGTCGGTCGGCGTGCTGGTCGCCAGCTCCGATCCGCTCGACCAGTACGTCGTGCGCCATCCGGAATTCTTCTCGGCGGCGTCGCCCGAACAGGCGCGCATCGCGCCGGACCAGCCGGTGATCCTGCTCGACCACATCCGCTGCGCCGCGTTCGAACTGCCGTTCCTCGAGAACGAACGCTTCGGCCCCGTCGATCCGCAGGTGTACCTGGAGCTTCTCGCGCAGGACGGCGTGGTGCACGCCGAAGGCGGCCGCTGGGAATGGATCGCCGACAGTTATCCGGCCAACGCGGTGAGCCTCCGCTCGGTGGCCGACGGCAACTTCGTGGTGGTGGATCGCACCGACGGGCGCCAGGTGATCATCGCGGAAGTCGACTACGCGTCCGCGCCCCTGATGCTCTACGAAGGCGCGATCCACATGGTGCAGTCCACGCCTTACCAGGTGGAACGCCTGGACTGGGAAGGCCGCAAGGCCTACGTCACGCGCACGCACGTCGACTACTACACCGACGCCATCGACTACACCAAGCTCAAGGTGCTCGAACGCTTCGATGGCGGCATCGCGGGCGCGGGCACGTGCCACCACGGCGAAGTGCACGTCGTGCGGCGCGTGGCGGGCTACAAGAAGATCCGCTACTACACGCACGAGAACATCGGCTACGGCCCGGTCACGCTGCCCGACCACGAGATGCACACGAGTGCGCTGTGGTGGCAGCTGGCGCAGGAGACGCTGGATGCGCGGTTCGCGTCGCGGCAGGACGCGCTGGATGGGTTCCTCGGTGCGGCGCATGCGTTGCACGTGGTCGCCAAGGTGGCCGTGATGGCGGACGCGGCCGACCTGCAGAAGGCGGTGGGCAGCGGCGATGGCGCGTGGTTCGCCACCACCGACGGCCGCGGGCGCGGGCAACTGCGCAGCGCCGACGGCGGCGAATCCGATCCCGAGGTGCACGATCGCTTCGTGCCCACGGTGTTCCTCTACGACAACTATCCCGGCGGCGTGGGCCAGAGCGAACCCTTGTGGCGCCGCCAGCGCGACCTCGTGCAGCACGCGCGCACGCTCGTCGAAGGTTGCGACTGCAAGGCGGGTTGCCCCGCGTGCGTGGGCCCGGTGCTCGAACTGCAGGAATCCCTCGTCGATTCGCCGCGCGCGCTCGCGTTGCGCGTGCTGCAGGCCCTGGAGGCCGCGTGAGCATCACCCTCGAGAAACTCCAGCGACTCAAGCGCCAGGCCGGTGGCGAGATCGCACCACGCGAACCGGCACCACTTCCCGCCCCGCCCGCGCGGCCCACGTTCGCGCCGCGGCCCGCGCAGGCGTCGATCGAACAACTGCGGCAACTGCTGCGCATCCGCGCGCCGTCGCCGCCGCTGTGTCCACCCTCGACCGATCGCGCGTTGCCCGGCATCGAAATCGCACCGGGCCTGCACCTGCGCGAAGTGCAGGTGGCCGACGACGCGGTGCCTGCCACGTTCTGCGGCGTCTTCGATCGCAAGGACGCGCTCGATGCCTCGCGCATGCTGTTCTTCGACACCGAAACCACGGGCCTGGCCGGTGGCACCGGCACGCGCGCCTTCATGATCGGCGCGGCGGACTGGCACGGCGGCGCGCTGCGCATCCGCCAGCTCACGATGCGCACGATGGCCGCCGAGCAGGCCATGCTCGATGCCTTCCGCACGTGGGTAGCACCCGACACGCTGCTGGTCAGCTACAACGGCAAGTGCTACGACGCGCCGCTGCTCGCCACGCGCTATCGCCTGGCGCGGCAGACCAATCCGCTCGCGGGACTGGCGCACGTCGACCTGCTGTATCCGACGCGCCGTGCGTATCGCGGCGTGTACGAAAACTGCCGCCTGGCCACCATCGAACGCCAGGTGCTGCGCATCGTGCGCGAGGACGACCTGCCCGGTTCCGAAGCGCCCGCGGCGTGGTTGGCGTTCCTGCGCGGCGGCAGCGCGCAGAACCTGCGGCGCGTGCTCGCGCACAACCACCAGGACGTGGTGTCGCTGTCGCGCCTGCTGCGGCATCTCAGTGCGATGCATGTGCGTACTGCAGAGTTGGCCGGCTGAAACATTCATGCGGTGTCACGCATTCACGAATGTCGCGTGTCCTGCACGCGGACGCGTCGGCGTTGGCTGAGTGGCGACTTCAATCCCATGCGGTAGTCCGCGATCAGGGCGCGGATGAAGCGGAAGTCGTCCCTCCGACCTTCCCACAGGGGATACAACGCATGTACTCGACTCCCACCCCCGCCACGCGCCTGCGCGCGGCTACCCTCGCCGTCGCGCTCGTCGCGGCCCTGTCCGGCGGCGTCGTTTCCGCCGCCGCCATCCACGGTGCGATCTTCACTTCCGATGTAGCAGGCAACGTCAACGTCAACCAGTACGAAAGCAAGGCCGACGTCTATCTCAATGGTGGACCGAAGAGCAATTGTGCCGCCGCCGGGGTGGACGACGGCACGTACGTCTACCAGATCACCAATCCTTCCGGCACCGTGCTCCTGAGCAGCGACGACATCAGCCACCGCGAGTTCACCGTGGTGGCGGGCGTCATCACGTCGGCCACCGACCACGTCACCGTCGCCGGCGATTGCGGCGGCGTGCGCGTGCAGATGGCGCCCTTCGACGACACGCCCAACAACGGCGGCGTCTACAAGGCCTGGATCACCCGCAAGTCCGATTACATCGCCAACGGCAACACGTTCCGCCCGAGCGACACGAAGACGGACAACTTCCACGTCAAGCAGCCCGCCGTCGAACCGGAACTGGCCGACCTCACCGTCTACAAGTTCTACGACTTCAACGGCAACGGCGTGTGGGATTCGGACGAGCAGCCGCTGTTCGGCTGGGCGATGCGCGCGCAGAGCGGCAACGGCTTCGATGCCACGCAGCTCACCGAATCGCCGGATGGCCTGACCAACTTCCTGGGCCTGGACACCGCCGACAACCCGTACATGGTGACCGAAGGCACCGCGGGCGGCACGTGGTCGCAGACGACGTCGATGGTCAATGGCGTGCCGACGGCAAGCTCGCCGGAAAACCCGGTCACGGGCCTCACCCTCGTGGTGGGCGACACGACCGAAGTCATCTTCGGCAACTACTGCACGTGCAAGAGCGGCGGCAAGGCGAAGAGCTGGTGGGTCACCACGAGCGGCCAGACCAAGGTCAACGACGGTGGTTCGATGAACCCCGAGTTCAACGTGCTCAACGCGCTGAACCTCAAGACGGCCGCGGGGGCGGACTTCACGCTCAACACCGCGCTGCCGCAGGCCGACAACTGGACCAACCTGACGACGTGGTTGAACAGCACGAGCACGACCAACATGGCGTACTCGCTGTCGCGCAACCTGGCGATCCTGCGGCTCAACATCGAAGCGGGCTACATGGTCAACACCAACTTCTATGCCCCCGCCGGCGCCACGATCGCGCAGTTGCAGACCGATGCGAACGACGCACTGGGCATCGATGGCCTCACCCCGGTCGGCGATCCGAACCGGGCCGTGCAGACGCAACTGAACACCTGGCTGGTGAACCTCAACAACGCCGCCACGGTGATCCGTTCCAAGCCGTGCCCGTATTCCTTCGCACCGGCGCTTCCGCCGCCGAACTGACGTTCGGTCGTCGCAAACCAAAGGAAAGGGAGGGCCGCGCGAGCGGCCCTCTTTTTTGCACCCTACCGAGCAACCATCCGATTTCTTTCCACGGCGAGCCGTGGAAAGAAGGGAGCCGCTGGCGCCTCAGGGGAGAGGTAGAAACACCGCGCCAGCCGACGGACCCGGGCTGTTGCCCTCAAGGCTGCGTCCTCGACTCCCTGCCTGCGCCCGGGGATCCACGGAGGAGGGGCAGGCGCGGGCAGGAAACCATGCATGCGCGGCGCGCACCATTGCGCCCGGGGGCAAACCCGCCCTGCCCTTGCGTGCGAACGCCCGGTGCATGCCGCTTGCACCTTGCATGCGGCAGCGCGTTTTGCCAGCCTGCGCGCAGCGTTTCCGGGGGATGGAATGAGCACGCAGGAAAGCGACCAGTTGCCGCGCCACACCACGCCGACCTGGGAAGTCGAGTTGCTGATTTCCGGCGTCGCCGTGTTCGCGATGCTGCAACTGCCGGATCTGCTCGACCGCATGATCCTGGAGTCCGCGCCCCGCTTCATCGATCGCTGGGCCAAGCTGCTGTGGCTGGTCTACATCTATGCCAAGAGCGCGGCGCTGATCCTCGCAGCGACGTTCGTCATCCACCTGCTGCTGCGGGCGCGCTGGATCGCGCTGGTCGGCATGCTGTCGATCTATCCCAGGGGCGTGGACTGGAACAACTTCCAGCTCGGGCCCAACGCGCGCGAAATCGAAGCGCAGCGCCTGGGGCGCATGGAGGATGCGATCGACCGCGCCGACAACCGCGCCACGATGGTGTTCGCGCTCGGCGTGGTGCTCGCCTCCATCCTGTGCATGATCACGCTGGTGGTGGCGGTGATGTTGGGGGCGGCGTGGATCCTGGAGACGCGCCTGCACTACTCGGTCAACACCAACTGGATCGCCTGGAGCGCCGCCGTGGTGATGGTGCCGTACGGCGTGGCGATGCTGTTCGATCGCCGGTTCGGCGACCAGCTCGCACCGAACGGGCTCACGGCACGCGGGCTGCGCGCGGTGCTGCGCGGCTACACGCGCTTCGGCATCGGCATGGCCAACAACCCCGCGCTCGCGTTGCTGTCGAGCCATCGCGGGCGGCGGCGCACGATCCTGATGATCGTCGGCGTCTTCATGCTGGCCGTATTCGCGGCGAGCACCAGCTATTACCTCGCGCGCGAGCCCGATGCGCTGGGCAGCTACGAAGGCTATCCAGATGCCGATGCCCTGCACACGCGGCAGCTGGATGCAGCGCATTACGACGACCGCCGCGATCCGATGCGCAGCCGCGTCGCACCGTACATCCAGTCGGCGGTGGTCACCGGGCCGTACGTCGAGCTGGTGATTCCGTGGGAACCCGATCGCGATGGCCCCGCGATGCGCCGCGCGTGCGGCGCCAACGCCGATCCGCTCGCGTGCTACGCCAGCCACGTGCGCGGCGTGTTCGTCGATGGCACGCGCCAGCCGGTGGCCTTCGAACTCGGCGAAGACGCGCGCACCGACCGTCCTGCGGTCGTGGCGATGATCGACGTCCGCGGGCTCGCGCCGGGTCGGCACGAACTGCGCATCACCCGCGCGCAGCGCATCCGCGACGAAGACTCGCAGCGCGTGGATCCCCTCAAGCCGATGAAGCGGGACGCCGCGTACGAAGTCCTGCCGTTCTGGCGGTGAACGACACCCCGCGCAAGATCCTGCACGTCGACATGGACGCGTTCTACGCGTCGGTGGAGCAGCGCGACGACCCGGCGCTGCGCGGCCGGCCCGTGGTCGTCGCTTGGCGCGGCGCGCGGTCGGTGGTGTGCGCCGCGAGTTACGAAGCGCGCACCTTCGGCGTGCGCTCGGCGATGCCCGCGGTGCGCGCCGAACGCCTCTGCCCGCAGGCAGTGTTCGTGCCGCCGGACTTCGTGCGCTACAAGGCCGTCTCGAAGCAGGTGCGCGAAATCTTCGCCCGGCACACCGACCTGATCGAACCGCTCTCGCTCGACGAGGCCTACCTCGACGTCACCCACACCTTCACCGGCCTGCCCAGCGCCACCGCCACCGCGCAGGCCATCCGCGCCGCGATCCGCGAAGAGACGCACCTCACCGCCTCGGCGGGCGTGGCACCCAACAAGTTCGTCGCGAAGATCGCGTCGGACTGGAACAAGCCCGATGGCCTGTTCGTCGTCCGCCCGCACCAGGTGGAAGCGTTCCTCGCGCCGTTGCCCGTCGGGCGCTTGCCCGGCGTCGGCAAGGTGATGGAAGGCAAGCTCGCGGAACTCGGCGTCGCCACCGTCGCGGACCTGCGCGCACTGGGCGGCGCCGCGCTCGAACAACGCTTCGGTCGCTGGGGACGCCGTCTGCACGAACTCGCGCACGGCATCGACGACCACCCCGTGCAACCCGAACGCCCGACGATGCAGATCAGCGCGGAAGACACGTTCGAAAGCGACCTGCGGTTGAGCGAACTCGAACCCCACATCCGCCGCCTCGCGGAGAAAGCGTGGGCCGGCTACGAAAAGGAACGCGCGACGCCGCAGGGCCGCATCGCGCGCACGGTGGTCCTCAAGCTCAAGACCGGGGACTTCCGGACCCTGACGCGCAGCCTGACGCCGCCGGAGCCGCCGACGTCGGTCACCGAAGTGGCCGAAATCGCCTGCGCGTTGCGCGAGCGGGTCGACCTGCCCTCGCGCACCCGCTATCGCCTGGTGGGGGTGGGCCTCTCGGGTTTCGTCGACGCCGACCGCCTGGCCGCCCAGCACGATCTGTTCGGCTAGTGGGTTCAACCTCCTCCGGCCCGGCGCTCCGCCGCGATGAGGGCAATAGGTCCTTGCCCGGCGCGTTCCGCTATCCCTGCTCCAGGCACCGGCCGTGCGCCATCCATGGCGCACTTCAAGGACCTATTGCCCTCATCACGTCGAAGCGCTTCGCGACCGGAACGTTGCGACGCTGCGTGGGAGTAGCGCCTTGCACCGAATCTCTGTGTTGCTGGCGAACAGCTGCACTCGGACGGACGGCGCACTGCACGCCCAGCCAATCCCGCTCCGCTACCTCGCCATCCCTGGCTGCGAGCAACGGCGCCGCCCATCCATGGGCGGCTGGGCGGGATTGGCTCGGCGTGCGGTGCGCCTCACCGATACGTTGCTGGCCGCGGCTTCGGGTTGGGGAAGCAGAGCATCGCTACTGGTGCGTCAATCGCTGGCGCTTTGCTTGCGCAACAGAATTTACGAAAGGACCAGTTTCGTCGCTGCTCATTGATAGAGAGCCCCCTTTGAGTCAAAGGGGGCGGCGCGACAGCGCGGGGGAATGTGGGTGTACAGGGCTGGGGCCCGAAGTTTGCGCAGCAAACTTTGGGAGCGCTTTGGCGCGCCCGCGCCAAAGGGCTGCCTGAATGCGCTCCTCACGGTCGGCCACCGACAATGGCCCCATGCCGACCCTCACGGTCCTCACCCTCAACGCCCACATGGGCTTCGACCTGCTCAACCGGCGCTTCGTCCTGCACGAGCTGCGCGAGGCCGTGCGCAGCGTGTCGGCCGACCTCGTCTTCCTCCAGGAAGTCATGGGCGAGAACGCGCGGCATGCGAAGAGGCACGCGGCCTGGCCCGCGGCCACGCAGTACGACTTCCTCGCCGACACGCTCTGGCCCCACGCCGCCTACGGGCGCAATGCGGTCTATCCGCACGGGCACCACGGCAACGCCTTGCTTTCGAAGCACCCGATCGCGGCGCATCGCAACCGCGACGTCTCCATCCAGGGACACGAAGAGCGCGGCCTGCTGCACGCGGAGATCGCGATTCCGGGCAGCCCCGTGCTGCACGCCATCTGCGTGCACCTGGGCCTGCGCGAATCGCATCGCCGCGAACAGTTGCGGCTGCTGTCCGCCGTGGTGCACGACGAGATCCCCGCCGACGCGCCGTTGGTGATCGCGGGCGACTTCAACGACTGGCGCGTGCGCGGCCATGCGCTGGTGAAAGCCTGCGGCCTGCGCGAAGTGTTCGAAGCGGCGAACGGCCGCGTCGCGCGCACCTTCCCCGCCCGCCTCCCGCTGCTGCCGGTGGATCGCATCTACGTGCGCAACGTCGAAGCGCATGCGCCGCGCGTGTTGTCGGCGCGCCCGTGGTCGCACTTGTCCGACCACGCCCCGCTCGCCGTGGAGGTGCAGTGGTGAGCCCGCACGTGCCGCCGCTGCCGTGGCGCCATCCGCGCACGCCGGGCCCGTGGCGCGATGGCAATCGCATCACGCTGCTGGAGAACGGCGAACAGTTCTTCCCCGCCGCGTTCGCCGCCATCGCCGGCGCGCAGCGCGAAGTGCTGCTCGAAACCTTCATCCTGTTCGAAGACCAGGTGGGCCGCGACCTGCAACGCGCGCTGATCCAGGCCGCCAACCGCGGCGTGCGCGTGGACCTCACGATCGATGGCTACGGCTCGCCGTCGTTCACGCCGGAATTCCTGTCCGAGCTCGTCGCCGCCGGCGTGCGCGTGCACGTGTTCGATCCGCACCCGGGCTGGCTCGGCATCCGCGTCAACGTGTTCCGCCGCCTGCACCGCAAGTTGCTGATCGTGGATGGCATGCGCGCCTTCATCGGCGGCATCAATTTCTCGGTGGACCACCTCGCCGGTTCCGGGCCGGAGGCGAAACAGGATTACTCGGTCGAACTCGAAGGTCCGATCGTCGGCGACCTGCTCAGCTTCGCGCGCGCCGCGGCGGCGGGCGACGGCACCGGCGAAGCGTGGCGCCATCCGGCCGAGGTCTCGCGCGACACCGCCGGCACGGCGTCGGTGCTGTTCGCGCTGCGCGACAACCGCCATCGGCGACGCGGCATCGAGCGCGAATACCGCCGCGCGATCGCCAACGCGCAGCGCGAGATCATCATCGCCAACGCGTACTTCTTCCCCGGCTTCGGGTTCCTGCGCGAATTGCGGCGCGCGGCGAAGCGCGGCGTGCGCGTGTGCCTGATCGTCGCCGCCGAATCCGACACGCCCATCGCGCATCCCGCCACGCGCACGCTGTACCGGCACCTGTTGTCGGCGCAGGTGGAGATCGTCGAATACTGCGAGCGTCCCTACCACGGCAAGGTCGCGATCATCGACGACGACTGGGCGACGATCGGTTCGAGCAACCTGGATCCCTTGAGCCTGTCGCTGAACCTGGAGGCCAACATCTTCGTGCGCGACCGCGCCTTCGTGCAGGCGTTGCGCGCCAGCCTCGACGCGCTGCGCCAGCGCCAGTGCCACGCGATCGAGCGCACGCAGCTCGGGCCGCGCCGCTGGTGGCACGCGATGGCGCGGCCGGTGCTCTTCCACGTGCTGCGGCGCTTCCCGCGCTGGGCCGGCCTGCTGCCGGCGCACACGCCGCGCAAGCAGATCCTCAGCGCGGAACAGACGGCATGAAGCGCGTGCGACATCCCGCATGGCGGCGGTTGCGGCACGTGCTGTTCGCCGCGTTCCTCGTGCTGGTCGCGGTGCTGCTGGTGCGCGCGGCGCGCGGCATCGCGTGGCACGAAGTGTGGGCGGCGTTGCGCGCGCTGCAGCCGTCGACGCTCGCCATCGGGCTGGCGCTCACCGCCGCGAGCTATCTCGTCTACGGTGGCTACGACCTCGCCGGCCGCGCCTATGCGCAGCACGACCTGCCCGCGCGCCGCGTGCTCGCGATCGCCGCGGTGGCGTACGCGTTCGCGCTGAACATCGGCGCCCTGCTCGGCGGCGCCGGTTTCCGCTTGCGGATGTACGCGAAGGACGGCGTACCGCTCGGCAAGGTCACGCGCGTGATCGTGTTTTCCGCGGCGACCAACTGGATCGGCTACCTCGTGCTGGCCGGGACGTTGCTCGCGAGCGGACAGGTGTCGCTGCCGCCGGCGCTCGCCATGCATGGCCTGGGCGATGCCACGGTGTTGCGCGTGCTCGGTGGCGTGATGCTCGCGCTCGGCGTGGCGTACCTGCTGGCCTGCCGCGCCACGCACGGGCGGATCTTCCATGCGCGCGGGCACCATTTCCGCTTCCCGAGCCTGCGCCTGGCACTACTGCAGATCGCGCTGTCGGTCGCGAACTGGTCACTGATGGGCGCGGTGGTCGCGACCTTCCTGCCGCAGGCCGGGTATGCGGCGGTGCTGACGGCGCTGCTGCTGGCGTCGGTCGCCACCGCGCTGGTCCACATTCCCTCGGGCATCGGCGTGCTGGAAGCCGTATTCATCGCGATGCTCGGCCACGCGGTGCCGGCGCCGCGCCTGATCGCCGCCCTGCTCGCCTACCGCGCCTGCTACTACCTCGTGCCGCTGGCGTTCGCGACCCTCGGGTTCGCTGTCATGGAACTGCGCGGTCGCCGTGCAATCCTCGGGGCCCCGGCCAACGGCTGAGGCAGCGGCCGGTGTGCACGTCGCCGTGCGTTGCCTCCGGATAGGGTCGCCGTCGGAAGTCGAGGAAGACCATGGATGCGAAAGCGCACGAGTCCGACCCTCGCCCGGTGGAAGGCGAGTGGTTGCGGCGCGTCCGCGAATTCGACTGGTCCGCCACGCCCCTGGGGCCCCTCGCCGCCTGGCCGCCCACCTTGCGCAGCGCGCTGGCGGTGCACGAAACCGAGATCGACCACCTGCGCCGCCTGCAGGCCCTGAGCACGCGCCTGGTGCGTGACGACGAGGACGAAGACGGCCTGCTGCAGGACGTGATGGCCGCAGCGATCGCGATCGTCGGCGCCGACAGCGGCGAACTGCGCCTGGTGCGCGACGACGGCAGCCTGGACCTCATCGTCACCCAAGGCCTCGAGTCCGACTTCCATCGCTTCATCGATGCGACCGAAGCCACGGCCGCCGCGGCCGAAGCCGCGCGCGGTGCACGCCGCGTGCTCGTCGAATCGGTGCGCGGCTCCGAACTCTTCGGCCCCGGCGCGCACGATGCCCTCGCCCGCGCGGGCGTCGGTGCGTTGCAGGCCTCGCCGCTGCTCGCGCGCGACGGGCGCGTGCTCGGCGTGCTCAGCACGCACCATCGCGACGCGGTGCCCGGCGAGCGCGACCTGTTGCTGCTCGACCTGCTCTCGCGCCAGGCCGCCGACTGGATCGAACGCGCGCACGCCGCGGGCCGCCTGGAACACAGCGAGCGTCGCCTGCAGACGATCCTCAACCAGACCGTCGCGGGCGTGATGGTGCTCGACGCCGACGGCCGCATGAGCTACGTCAATCCGTGGTGGTGTCGCACGCTGGGGTACCGCGAGGAAGAATTGATCGGGCGCTACGTCGCGTACATCGTCGATCCGGCGTGCGTGGAAATCGCGGCCGACGGCCTGCGCCAGCTCGAAGCCGGCGCACCCAGCCTCACGCTCGAGAAGCGCTACCGCGGCAAGGACGGCCAGAGCCTGTGGGGCAGCGCGAGCATCAATGCCTTGCGTGGACCGGATGGCCGCTACGAAGGCTGCGTGGCGGTCGTCGTCGACATCGGCGGACACAAGCGCCTGGAGGATTCGTTGCGCGAGCAGGCCAGCCGCCTGCAACTCGCGTTGTCGACCGGGCGCCTGGGCACGTGGCACATCAACCTGCAGACGCTGGAGGTGCAGGCCTCCGACCAGTGCAAGGCGAACTTCGGATTGCGGCCCGACGAACCGATGGATTTCCGTCGCGTCTTCGAACACCTGCTGCATCCGGAGGATCGCGCCGCGATGCGCCGCGCGCTGGCCGACACCAATGCCGCGCATGCCGACTACGACGCCGAGTTCCGCGTGGTGTGGCCCGACGGCAGCGTGCACTGGATCGTCTCGCGCGGCCGCGCCACGCACGACGCCAGGGGGCGCGCGGTGGCGATGACCGGCGTGAACTTCGACGACACCGAACGCCGCGGCGCCACCGAGCGCCTGCAGCAGAACGAAGCGCTCCTGCAACGCACGATCGAAGACGCGCCGCTCGCGCTCGCGCTGCACGCCGACGATGGCCAGATCCTGCAGCTCAGCCGCAGCTGGGTGGAACTGACGGGCTATTCGCTCGAGGACGCCCCGATCCTGCAGGCGTGGCTGCGCCGCGCGTACGACGTGCGCGACGGGGACTTCGCCGAACGCATCGCGCAACTGTTCGAAGCCGAACACGCGATGCTGCAGACCGACGTGGAGATCGTCACCCGCGGCGGGCAGCCGCGCACGTGGAGCCTGAGTGCGTCCTCGCCCGGGAAGCTGCGCGACGGTCGCCGCTTCGTCGTGGCGATGGCGCTGGACATCACCGAGCGCAAGCGCGCCGAAGCGTTGTTGCGGCGTTCGGCGGCGCGCGCGGCGTATCGCGTGGTGCTGAGCGACGCCTTGCGCACGCTCGCCGATCCCGAAGCCATCCAGCGCGCGGCGGCCTCCACCCTGTGCGAGCACCTGCGCGCCGATCGCGCGATGTACGGTGAAGTGCAGGAAGACGGCGACACGGTGCATGTCACCGTCGACCACGTGCGCGCGGGCATGCCGTCCATCGTCGGCGACTATCGCCTCGTCAATTTCGGCGAAGACCTCGCCCATCGCCTGCGCGACGGCCGCACGGTGGTGCTGGACGATGCGCACGTGGCGAGCACGCTGGGCGTCGACGAACTCGCCGAATACGCGCGCGTGCAGGTGCGCGCGCACGTCACCGTGCCGCTGGTGAAGGACAGCCGCATGGCGGCCGTGCTCAGCGTGCACCAGGCCACGCCGCGCCTGTGGACGGGCGACGAGATCGCGCTGATCGAGGAGACCGCCGAGCGCACGTGGGCCGCGATCGAACGCGCCCGCGCCGAAGCCGCCGTGCGCCAGAGCGAAGCGCGCCTGGAAGACCAACTCGCCGATGCCACGTTGTTGCAAAGCATCAGCGCCGAGCTCGTGCACGAAGACGACCAGCAGCAGCTGTACGACCGCATCGTGGCGGCGGCGATGGCGATCATGGATTCGCAGTTCGCGGTGCTGCAGCGCCTGCATCCCGAGCGCGGCGACGGCGGCCAGCTCGAATTGCTGTCCGCGCGCGGCTTCGACGAAGACGCCGCGCGCCCCTGGCACTGGATCGACGCGGGCCCGCAATCGCAGAGTTGCAGCGCGGCGTCGCTGCGCCTGGGCCATCGCAACATCGTGCCCGACGTGGTCGCCTGCGCGGAGATGGACGGCTCCGCCGACCTCGAACGCTACCGGCACACCGGGATCGCCGCCGTGCAGAGCACGCCGCTGTTCGCGCGCGATGGCCAGGTGGTCGGCATGTTGTCCACGCACTGGTCGACGCCGCACGCGCCCGCCGAGCGCGACCTGCGCCTGCTCGACATCCTGGCCCGCCAGGCCGCGGACCTGATCGAACGCCGCCAGGCGCTCGAAGACCTGCGCGCCGCCGACCAGCGCAAGGACGAATTCCTCGCCACGCTCGCGCACGAGTTGCGCAATCCCCTCGCCCCGCTGCGCAACTGCCTGCACATCCTGCGCGCGCGCGAAGGCGACGACGCGCAGATGCGCAAGCTGCACGGGATGATGGAACGCCAGGTCGCGAACATGGTGCGCCTGGTCGATGACCTGATGGAGGTCTCGCGCATCACGCGCGGCGAGATCGAACTGCGCCGCCAGCGCGTCACGCTGCGCGAAGTGCTCGAAGGCGCGGTGGAAACCAGCCGCCCGCTGATCGAACAGGCCGGCCACCATTTCCATTTCGACCTCACGGCAGAACCGCTGCCGCTGGACGCCGACCCGATGCGCCTGGCGCAGGTGTTCACCAACCTGCTCAACAACGCGGCGAAGTACACGCCGTCCGGCGGCGAGATCACGCTGCGCGCCACGCGCGACGGCGGCGTGGCCGAAGTGCTGGTGCGCGACAACGGCATCGGCCTGCCGCAGGACATGCTGACGCAGGTCTTCGACATGTTCACGCAGAGCGAGCATGGGCGCGCGCATTCGCAGGGCGGCCTCGGCATCGGCCTGACGCTCGTGCGCAGCCTGGTGGAACAGCACGGCGGGACGGTGGAAGCGCGCAGCGACGGCGTGGGCCAGGGCAGCGATTTCGTCGTGCGCCTGCCGCTGGTCGCCTCGAAGGTGCAGGAGACAAGCGCAGGCGATTGGCCGATCGTGCGCGCGCCGGAGGCGATGTCGATCGTGATCGCGGACGACAACCACGAGAGCGCCGATTCGATGGCGCTGTTCCTGCAGATGCGCGGGCACGACGTGCGCACGGTCTACGACGGACGCGCGTGCCTGGAAGCGATCGCGGAACGTCGTCCGGACGTGGTGCTATTGGACTTGGGCATGCCGGTCCTGGATGGCTTCGAAACCTGCCAGCGCATCCGCTCGATGCCGGGCGGCGACCACATCGCGATCATGGCGACGACGGGCTGGGGCCAGGATGCGGACCGCCAGCGCAGCGCGCAGTGCGGCTTCGATGCGCACCTGGTGAAGCCGGTGGATCCGGCGTTGTTGCTTGCGCGGTTGGACGCGCTGCACTGATGGCTCGCCGATCCTGCGAAAACAGGAATCCATGGGGCGCTGCAGAAGCCCGCCTGGGGTGAAGACCGCGTCGCCCGAACCCGCGGCGGGGTAAGAATTTCTCGCCGACGTGGCGGCGAAAATTCTCACCCCACCACGGGCTGGGGCATAACCTTGCGCGCCTTTTCGATCAAAGGGCCGACCTCAATTTGAGTCGCTGGCGTGCGTGTGACGCACGCGCAACCCAATCACTGCTTTCGAGACAAGAGCCCGAAGCACCAGCTCTCCTGCCTAATGTGTGCGAGGCACAGACTTGGACTGGCGCATCGCTTGCCAGAGAGCAGTGAGGCATTTCAGATGCGAGGGCTCGAGGTGGGCGAGCGCCTCCCTCCGGAGAAGGTGTGTTCGCCAGCGGCCATCAGATGCGGTGCTGGAACTACTACGACGTGTTGGCGAAAACCAGACCGCGACGAGGTCCGACGCGGCACGTCGCGTGTCTCTTTTTCGCTGTGGCAGCGGAAAAGAGACATGCGATGGGACGTGGCGGAGCGCCCTCACTGGGTGTCCCCGCCTTCGCGGGGACGACGCGGCGTCAGCCAGCGGCGGCCTTGCTCTTCGCTTCGGCCTTCTCGCGATCCGTCTTGTCGCGCTGGAACTCGTCGATGAAATCCAGCTGGCGGAGGAGCTTGGACTGCGGATCCAGCGTGTACGACTCGTGCTCGCCGATGTGCACGCTGCCCGTGCCGTCGCGCATTTCCAGGCGATGCACGCGGTCGCCGACACGCACGTCCACCGGCATCGGGAACGGCTTGTCGCCCGGCACCTGCCAGCGCAGCTCCAGCGTGTCGCCTTCGCGCGTGGCCTGCAGGTCCGGCAACTTCGGCTGGTACAGGTACACGTCGAAGAACCACTGGTAGTCGCGGCCCGTCACCTGCTTCACCGCGGCGATGAAGTCCTTCGTGTCCGCGTAGCGCGGCTGGAAGTTGCCCGGTTTGGGATCGGTGCGGCCGTACACGAGCAGGCGCGTGGCGTCGAAGAACGCCTTGTCGCCGATCAGCGCGCGCAGCGAATGCAGCAGGAACGACGCCTTGTAATAGATGTCGTGGCCCGGGCCCTTGTCGTCGCTGTACACGTCCTCTTCCAGCATGGGGCGGCCGGCGACGATCGGATGCTGGTTGGCCAGCGTGGCGCGCTGCTTCATCAGGTTGGCGTAGTACGCCATGTCGCCGCGCAGCCACTGCATGTACAGCGGTTGCATGTAGGTGCCGAAGCCCTCGTGCAGCCACATGTCGTCCCAGTCCTTGTTGGTGACCTGGTTGCCGAACCACTCGTGCGCGAACTCGTGCTCCAGCAGCCAGTCGTAGCCGTACTCGCTCTTCTTGTACTCGTTGCCGTACGCGTTGATGGTCTGGTGTTCCATGCCCAGGTGCGGCGTTTCCACCACGCCCATCTTCTCGTCGCCGAAGGGATACGGGCCGATCATCTCTTCGAAGAAGTCGAGCATCGGCGCGAATTCCGCGAACAGGCCCTTCGCCTTCGCCTCGCGATCCCTGAGGTAATAGAACCGCAGCGGGATCGTGTTGCCGAAGCGCGACTTGTAGTCGGCCTGCAGCACCTGGTACGGGCCGATGTTGAGCGAGATCGCGTAGGTGTCCGGGTTGCGCGTCTTCCAGTGGTACGTGCGCCAGCCGTCCTTCTCGTCCATGCCCAGCAGCACGCCGTTGCCGGCCGACACCAGCGGCGCGGGCACGGTGACGTGCTGCGTGACTTCCTCCGGTTCGGCCATCGGGTGGTCGATGCACGGCCAGAACAGGTCGCAGCCGTTGCCCTGCACGGCGCTGGCGATCCACGGTTCGCCCGTCGGCGCCTTCGCCCACACGAAGCCGCCGTCCCACGGCGCGCGTTCGGCGATGTGCGGCTGGCCGTCGTAGCGGATGCGCAGCGTCGCGCGGCCGCCTTCGGCCAGGGGTGCGGCGAGCGGGATCGTCATGCGGCCTTCGGGGTTCTTCCACTGCCCCGCGGGCACGGCCTTGCCGTCGACTTCGACGGACGCGACATGGAAGTTGCGATCGAAATCCACGACGAGCGCATTGACCGGATGCAGCGCGCGGAACGTCAGCGTCGCATCGCCCGTGATGCGCTTCTTCGCCGGTTCCACCTTGAACGCGAGGTCGGCTTTCTCGAACACCACGGCTTCCTGTTCCGGCGCGCGCGGCAGGCCGGTCTGGAGCGTGGTGGGGGTCAGCGGTGGCTGCTTGGTGTCGGCCGGGGCGGCGACCGCGGCGGACGCGGCGACCAGGGCAAGCGCGGCGAGCGCGGAACGGGAAGCGCGGTGCGGCATTCGGGGATCCTCGGCTGAGCGCGCGACGATGCCACACGGGGCGCGCCCGGGTCATCCCTGCCGCAAGTCATCGCCACCGGTCGGGCCGGTCGACCAGCCGCCGGCACCAGAGATTTCGCGCAGAAAAAAAGGCCAGTCCGAAGACTGGCCTTTTCGTGTAGCTCAACGCCTTTCGGCGCTGCATTTCGAGTCGCGGGCGTAGTTTCCACGGTTCTTTCCCGAGTGCAACCCCCGGCGTGGTGTTCTGCTAATTTCCCGTCGCGGTGTTTGCCTCGGTAGCTCAGCGGACAGAGCATTTCGAGTCGCATCTTAAAGGTCGGGGGTTCGAATCCCTCCCGGGGCGTTTTTTGACCATGCCGCCAGCGTGCCCGGCACGCGGCAGGACTCGCGAACCTGCACTAGGCCCCGAAAGGGGCCTTTTCATTTTTCAGGGCGAGAGGCCGGCGACCTGCGTATCGGCGGCGGGCGCGGCGTTGCGATAGCCCGTGAATCCGAGGGCGGCCATCATCGCGGCGCACAGCGTGGCGCGGGCGGCGATGACGCGGAGGCGACGGCGGAGCTTCCTGTTCATGCGATGCAATCCCCTGTGGTGGCGCCAGCGTCGGGGAGCGGCCGTGGGCGCCGCGTGAACCTTCCGCACTGGCGCCGGGCGCGGCCAGGGCGGCAGGCTGCAGCGCATGTGGAACCGGCCTGCCCTCGCCTTCTTTTCGCTCGCCTTCGCGCTGACGGCCCATGCGGCCGGACCGGAACGCGTGGAGGCGCGGATCGCCACGGCGGCGGATCCGGCCCAGCAGTACGCGCTGTTCGTGCCGAAGGATGCGGGCGCGAATGCGCCGCTGCTGATCGTGCTGGATCCGCGTGGCCGCGCGGTGGCCACGCGCGATTTCGTCATCGAAGCAGCGCGTGCGCGCGGCTGGATCGTGATGAGCTCGTGGCAGAGCCGCAGCGACACGGACGAAGCGGTGACGCTGCGTGCGCTGGACGCGCTGTGGAAGGAATCGGCGCGCTATCCGCACGATGCGCGGCGCGTGTATCTCGCGGGCATGTCGGGGACGGCGAAGACCTTGTGGGTGGTGGCGCCGAAGCTGCACGTCGCGGGATTGCTGGGCAGCGCGGGCGGGCGTCCGCCGGAACTGCCACCGCTCACGCGCAATGCGCCCGCGTTCCAGGGCTTCACCGGGATGTCGGATTTCAACCATCGCGAGATGTTCGCGCTCGATGCAGCGCTCGCCGGCGTCGGCACGCCCCATCGCCTCGACGTGTCTCCCGGCGGGCATGGCTGGCCGCCGGTCGAAGCGTTCGCCGATGCGCTGGCGTGGTTCGACCTGCAGGCGATGCGCAGTGGGCGGATGCCGCGCGATGCGGCCTTCATCGAACAGCGGTTCTCGGCGTGCACGACGGCGGCGGATGCGGGCTTCGATGCGCTCGAACGTTGGCGGCTGCAGGCGCAATGCGTGCGCGACTTCGAGGGATTGCGCGATGTGGCTGCGCTGCGGACCAACGTCGATGCCTTGGAGAAGTCCTCCGACGTCGCGCGCCTGCGCAGCCAGGACGACAAACTCGCCGCCGACGAACGCCGCTACGCGCGCCGCTTCGACGCCTGGCGCGAACGTTTCGGCCGGCGTTTCGTGGAAGGCCTCGAACAACCGCCGTTGCCCCTCAACGAATCCCTGCGCCAGTTGCAGATCGCAACGCTGCGCAAACGCGCGGCCGATGCGGACCCGCGCGTCGCCGCCTCCGCGCAACGCCTCCTCGCCTGGGTGCACGCCGCCGCTGCGTTCTACCTTCCCGCGCAGTTCGATGCGAAGGGCGACCACAATCGCGCGGTGGCGCTGGGTGATCTGGCGGAGGCCACGGCGCCGGTGGACGACGCGGAGTGATCACCGCTTCGTCGTGATCGCCCGGCGCAGGTTGCTGCGTGCCTGCGCATCCAGGCGCTCGTGGAAGTATTCGCTGACGTAGATGCGCTCGCGCGCGAGCAAGCCTTTCAGGAACCGCTTGCGGTTGATGGTGAACAGCCATCCCGGCACCACGCCGCGATACTCCGCCGCGATGCCGCGGTCGTACGCATCGAACACCTCGGGCGGCGCACCGAGGATCGCCATGTCGCAGTCGAGGAACAGGCGCGTGTCCGCATCGCGCCCCGCTCCCGGGAAATCCGCGGGCGACCAGGTGCCGTGCCGCGCGGTCATGTCGATCAGGGCCGCGACGCGATCCAGGTCCAGGCCGTCGCGCGGCCATTGCGCGAACTGCGCGCGCGCCAGGTCGGCCGATCGCGCTTCGTTGTCCTTCGCACCCGCGATGTAGATCGCGTCGTGGTAGAGGATCGCCGCCGCGACTTCTTCCGGCTGCGTCCATCCCGGCCCGGTCGACACGTCGACGAAATGCTTCAGGACTTCGCCCACGTGCGCGAGGCAGTGGTACGCGCGCGGCGGCGTGGCATAGGCCGTCGCGATGGCCGCCTGCTGCGCGGGCGGCACGGCGAACGGCATCAGGTCGAAGGGCGCGTCGGGCATGGCGCGATCATGTCCGAAAACGGCGCGCCATGGCGCGTTGGGTGCGCGTCAACGCAGGCGGACATACCAGGCGAGCACCGGGGGCGGCAGCCACGGGGCCAGGTCGATCCCCAGTGCGTCGTACGCATCGAGCCCATCGCGCACGGTGCGATGCGTGGGAGGCGCGACCCAGCGGTCCGCCTCGGCCAGCGCATCGAGGTCGAGCATCGCGGTCGTCCACGAGAACAGCAGGTCCGCGCGTTGTTCCAGCGCATGGCGCAACCAGCCGCGCAGCGGCGCATGCACCACGTGGCCGGCGTCGCGCAGGGCGAGCGCCGTCCCGGCCAGCGACTCGTACGCGCCGCGAAACCACTCGCGCTTGCCGCCCGCGTCCTCGCGCACGGTGAGCGGCGCGGGCGCGTTGTGCGCTTCCAGCAGGCGGCGTTGCTGGAGTTCGAGCTTGCGTGCGTCGGGCACGGATTCGGTCTCGACGGACAACGCGCGATCGAGGTCGAAGAATTCGAACCAGCGCGAATGGAGCTGCTGCATGCGCGACAGCGGATCGCGCGAGAACCCGACCTTCAGCAGGTCTTCGCCCGCGCACGGCAGCACGTAGAGATGGCAGGGGCCGCGGCTCCGGGTGCCGCGCGCGGCGGGGTCGTTGCGATCGATGGGCATGGGCGCAGCATCGCGCACCGGATGCGATGGCGCGGTGGACGCCTCAGGACAGGGCGTCTGCGCGGCGTCGCAACAGCGCGGCTTCGCGGGCGTTGCGCGCCAGTGCGGCGGCCCGCGTGAATTCGCCGCGCGCTTCATCGGTGCGCCCGAGTTTCGCCAGCAGGTCGCCGCGCACGCTCGGCAACAGGTGGTAGTCGCGCAACGCGGGCACGTCGACCAGCGCATCGACGACATCGAGGCCCGCCTGCGGCCCGAACGCCATCGCGAACGCCACCGCGCGATTGAGTTCCACCACCGGCGAGGGAAAGCGCTGGGCGTGCACGTCGTACAGCGCCGCGATGCGACGCCAGTCGGTGTCTTCGGCGGTGGGCGCGCGCGCATGGCACGCGGCGATCGCGGCCTGCAGCGCATACGGGCCCTGTCCGCCCAGGCGTTCCGCGCGCTGCAACGAGGCCAGCCCGCGCCCGATGTACAGGCGATCCCAGCGGCCGCGTTCCTGGTCGAGCAGCAGGATCGGCGTGCCGTCGTGCGCGATGCGCGCGGCCAGGCGCGAGGCCTGGATCTCCATCAGCGCGACCAGGCCGTGCACCTCGGCTTCGTTCGGCGCGAGCGCGGCGAGGATGCGGCCGAGGCGCAGCGCTTCGTCGCACATCGCCGGACGCGTCCAGTGTTCGCCACTGGTGGCGGCATAGCCTTCGTTGAAGATCAGGTAGACGACGTTGAGCACGGCGGCCAAACGCTCGGGCAGCGCATCGCGGCCCGGCACTTCGAATGGAACATGCGCTTCCGACAGCGTGCGCTTGGCGCGCACGATGCGTTGCGCGATCGTCGGTTCCGGCACGAGGCAGGCGCGCGCGATTTCTTCCGTCGTCAGGCCGCCGAGCAGCCGCAGCGTGAGCGCGACCTGCGCATCCACCGACAACACCGGGTGGCACGCGGTGAACACCAGGCGCAGCACGTCGTCGCCGATGCGATCGTCCGCGGCTTCCTCGGGATCGGCGCCGGCGAGCGCGGGTTTCCAGTCGTCGTCGTGGTCCACGTCGACCTGTTTGCGCGCATGCAACTGGTGTTGCCGCATGCGGTCGATGGCGCGGCGCTTGGCGGTGGCCATCAGCCACGCGCCGGGCTTGTCGGGCACGCCGTCGCGCGTCCAGTGTTCGAGCGCGGCGAGGAAGGCGTCCTGCGCGAGTTCCTCGGCCAGGCCCACGTCGCGCACCATGCGGGCCAGGCCCGCGATGAGCCTGGTGGATTCGATGCGCCACACCGCTTCGATGGTGCGGCGGACGTGGCCTTCCGGATCGGTGTGCGCCATGGGGCGCGAGTCTACGTCACCAGCAGTTCGGGACCGGCTGCTTGTTCGCCAGGTGGTCCAGCGTGAGCGTGCCGCAGCTGTCCTTCGCCTGCGGGCCCTTGGGCACCGCCTGGAACTTGTACGTCGTGGCGGTGGGCTCGCTGGCCGCGTAGCCCACCGTGTAGTACGCGCTGACGTCCGCCGAGCACTGCGGGTTCGGCAGCACCGCGCCGGTGTAGGTCATGTTGACGGTGTAGAACCGCTCCATGATCTGCGCCGATTCCACGAGGCAGCCTTCGGCCGCCGCGCGCCGCGTCTTGATCATCGCGTAGCCGTAGCCGGACATCGCGAGCGCCGCGAGGATGGTCACCACCAGCACCACGATGATCAGCTCGAGCAGCGTGAAGCCGGCCTGGGTGTGGCGACGCGGATTGTATTTGGGTGCTTGCATCGGGATCAGTCCTGCAGGATTTCGTGCCACATCACGCGGTGGGAGAACCCACCCATGTTCTTCATGCCCAGGTGCACCACGGTCTCGCCGTTGCCGCCGGCGAACACGGTGCTGGACCCGTTGGTGCCCGACACCACGGTCACGCCGGTCAGCATGCCCGCGCCCGGATCGTACGAGCCGAGGATCTGGCCCGGCGTCGACGAGGAGCCGCCGAGGTTGTCGTAGTTGTCGAACATCCCGTCGCCGTTGATGTCGAGGTAGGGGATGCCGAAGCTCGTGCCATTGAAGGCATCCAGCGCATTGATGTAGCCCCTGCCGCCGGCTTCGCACGTGCTGCCCGCGGGCGGGATGATGCTGCTGAACTGCAACGAGCCGCCGCGCACCGAAGGCCGCGTGATCACGCGCTCGCCGGTGGCCGGGGTGTTGAGGTCCATGTACCAGCCCAGCTTGGCCGGATCCAGCAGCGCGGCGTTGTCGAAGCCGCGCACCGGGTTGCTGTTCGCGTCCTGGCCGACCACCGCGATGTTGCGCTGCTGCAGGTCGCTTTCGCGCACGCGTACGCCGGTGTCGATGATTGCGTACATCGACTGCACGGTCGCATCGTTGACGTCGGCCTGGGTCACGAAGCTGCCGGTGCCGAAGAAGATGTACCCGCGGCCGTCGGCCGGGTTGCGGCCGAACGCGAGTCCGCCGGTGATCGCCTGGCCCGTGCGCGTGGTGTAGAGCGGCTGGCCGGTGAAGGCGATGTTCCAGGACGAGGCCGTGTTGCCGGTCACGTCGAACTTCCACAGGTTGCCCTTGCGGTCGCCGGCGTAGATGTAATCGAGCGTGCCGCTGCGATCCACGTCCAGGCCCAGCGGCGCGGACATGCCGTTGTCGCCGCCCACGCCGGTGTCGAACTTCTTGATGACCGCGCCGGTGGCGATGTTGATCAGGAACAGCACCGAGTGGCCGTTGGTGCTGTTGAAGCCGTTGCTGACGACCACCGCCTTGGTGTTGGCGGCGTCGTTGAGCGTGACGACCAGCGGTTCGCCGACCACCATGCCCATGTCGCCGCCGGCGTCGTTGAGTTCCCACAGCGCGTTGGACGCGGCGAACGAACCCGGCGTGGTCACGTCGAGGCCGAACAGGCCCTTGCCGCCGCGGCCGAGCGCGCCGACCAGGTAGTTCTTGCCCGGCGTCTGGGCGAAGGACGACACGACCACCGGGCCGTCCACGAAGTAGCGATGCACGTACTGCGGATCGCTCAGCGTGGCCAGGTTGGTGAAGTCGATGCCACCCGGCACGTAGGCGAAGCGTTCGGCGCCGGTCGTGGCGTCGAAGGCGTGCAGCATGCCGTCGTTGGCGCCGACGTAGAGCGTGCTGGTGTCGGACGAATACGCGGGCGAGGAGTTGACGATATCGCCGAGCAGCGAGCTGCGGTTGCGCAGTTCGCCGCCGAAGCGACGTTCCAGCGACGTGGTGCCCTTGATGTAGTTCGCGTTGTCCACGCCCGTCACCGGGGCCAGGCCGCCGGTGCGCGCGAGCGCGGCGGTCTGCGTGGCGGTCGGGAAGTTCACGCCGCTGGAACCGTTCCAGGTGAACACCTTTCGGCCCACGGCGGTGATCTGCCCGGCGGCGCGCCATGCGGGATTCGCGGACACGCCGGCTTCGGTGGCGTCGTAGGCGGACAGCTGGCCGGTCCACTGCTGCGAGGTGTAGGTCGCCTGGAAGATCTTGGTCTGCGCGGTGAACTGCGCGGTGCTGGACACGACGTTGGACGCCGAACCCAGGCGCGAGGCGACCGTGGCCAGCGCATCGGCCAGGCCTTGCGCGAATTCCGTCGGATCGCCGGCGGTGACGAAGTTGCCACGTCCGTTGACCGAGGCGTGCCACAGGTCGTCGATGCGGTCGGCGTCCTCGGCGTCGGTCGGATCGCCCCAGCGCTTGCTGCCGTTGGTGATCGACACCAGGTCGCCCGCTGCGGGATCCAGGCGGCCCTTCAGGCCGATCGACACGCCGAACGTGACCATGTGCTGCCAGAACGCGGGGTCCGCGTCGGTCTTCGGCACGTTGTTGTCCAGGCCCGTGCGCAGGTCGGTCTTCCAGTACTGCATCGCCACGTCGGCCAGCGTGTTGCCGCGCGTGTTGGTGCCGCCGGCGAAGTTGTCGATGTACGGCTTGACCGGGTTGTACGTGAACGTGTGCGGCGGCGAATCCGAATCGGTGATCGTCGGGCCCGAGGCGGCGTCGGTGTCGCCCACCGGGCTGCTGTAGCCCGCGTTGTCGTTCCAGTAACCGTCGGTGGTGAGGATCGCGAAGTTCTGGCGGCAGCTGAGCTGCGCGGTGCCGGTTTCCGGGCCCCACGGGCCGGTGGCCGACGCATCGCTGAAGTACAGGCCCGCGCGCTGCAGCGCGCCCTTGAGCGGCGTGCCGTCATTGCCGTTGGCATCGTGCAGGTGCTGGAACCAGTTGGTGCGGTTGGTGCCGGTGAACGTGCCGTTGTTGGTGCCGACCGGGATGTCGTACGGGTTGCGGTTCCAGATGGAGTCGTAACCGACGCGGATGTTGCTGCTCAGGCGGCTGAAGGCTTCGCTCGCGCCGGCCTTGGCGGTCTTGATGCGCGTGCGGTGGTACGAGTACCACGTCGCGTAGTTGGTCAGTTCGGCGGCGAGCGTGCGGCTGACGAGGGCGTTGGACAGGTCGCGGTACTGCGGCGTGGCCGTGGTGCAGTTCACCCAGTCGTTCGTGCCCGCGGTGCCGCCGCCGCCGCAACGGTTGGTGGTGCTCCAGCGCACGTTCAACGTCACGTTGGCGTAGTCGGACGCACGGTTGATGCCGACGTACCAGGTACCCGTGGTCGGATTGTTGATGGTGCAGTTTTCGTTGTTGCTGCCGCTGGTGCTGGAGCAGTCGTTGTTGCCGGTGGACGGCGTGTTGCCGCGGCGCACGTACAGGTCGGCGCCGGCGCCGGAGGGGTTGTTGCCGGACAACGTGATTTCGAGCTGCGTGACGTTGGCCGGCAGCACGAAGTTGAACACCTGCGACATGTTGCCGCTGCTCGCCGACTGCGCGCCCGGCAAGCCCGGGGCCGTGGTCCAGTTGGCCGCGATCGCGTCGTACTCGGAGCGGATGATGCTCGTGCCGCCCGCCTGGATCTGGTAGCGGTAGTACGAGGCAGTGGCCGCCATGTCCGTCGCGCCATCCTTCGGCGCGTAGAACGTGCGATCACCGCTGCCCAGGTCGATCGCACCGCTCAGCAGGCTGTCGTGGCTCCACGCGCTGCCGTAGGACAAGCCCGTGGTGTAGCGCGTGTTGTCCGCCTTGATCCACGGCTGGTAGGTGATCGACGGGTTGTAGTACAGCGTGTTGCGCGGATAGGCGTTGAGCGCGATGTTCACCGGGCTCGTTGCCGGCACTTCGCTGGCGCTGCTCGCGCCCGGCATGAAGTCCCACTCCATCGACCCCGAGTCGTCGAGGATGAAACGGATGTTGGCCGGCGGATACGCCGCGCCCGACTGCAACGGCACGTCCGGCACGTTGACCGCGGCGCCCGGCAGCGAGATGAGCGTCGCGAGGAACGCGAGCGCGGGCGCGAGCAGGCGCGGCGTGCGGCGGAGGCGATGGAGGCGAGCGGTCATGTCCGTTTTCCCGATCAGGGCACTGCGTAATTGGACTGGAGCATCACGACGGCGCGGCCGGCGGCCTGGCTGCGCGCGGTGATGCGGTAACGGCGTTCGCTGCCGGAACACGTGGCTTCCGGCGAAACGTTTTCTTCGGTGGTGCACGAACCGCGCGGCGGCACGTTGTCGGCGATCAGCTCGACGATGTACTGCGGCGTCGCGGTGACCGTGCCGAGCGAGACGCTGAGCGAACGCGCGCCCGCCCACACGGTGGGATCCTTCCAGCGCGGCGTGTCGGTCGGCGCGGGGATCGCGCACAGGCCGGCGCTGCAACCGCTGGTGGGCAGCGCGGGCTTGCTGGCGGCGAGCGATTCGCCCTGGCGCAGCGCGGCCTCGGCGGCCTGGAAGCTGAGGCTGCGATCCATCATGTTCGCGCTGGCGCGTTCTTCCATCAGCGTGCCGCGCAGCGACAACACCGCCATCAGCGACATCACCAGCAGCAGGATCAGCACCACCAGCAGCGCGACACCGCGCTGGGCGTGCAGGCTCGGGGCAGGATTCGGGCGTCGGGTCATGGCACGCGGTTCCGGAGGGTCACGGTGTGTTCGAGGGTGCGGTCGAAGACGTCGGACGTGGGGCTGGCGGTGGCGCGCTCGCGCAGCGTGAGGATGATGCGCACGGCGATGACGTTGTCGCTGTTCCACTGCGCCGTGGTCACCGACGCGGGGCTGACGTAGGACGTGGCGCCCGCCAGCAGGTACTGCGCCTGCATGTTGATGACGTTGTCGGCGATTTCCTGCTTGGCGATCGACAGCGTGCCGGCGTTGTTCACCAGCAGCGACTGGAACAGCGAGCGGCCACCGCGGTTGTTGTTCGCGATGTACCAGCGCTCCATCTTCATGCGCGCGATGATCGAGTTCGGCCCGTACGTGTACGGCGTGCCCAGCGCGGTGCACAGCGTCGGCGCGCTGAAGCCCAGGCCCTTGGTGCAGTTGCCGGGCGTGCCGGTGCCGGTGTTGTGCACCACGGTGTCGTTGACGCCGGGGGAGGCGTTGGTGAGCTGCAGGATCGCGGCGTGGTCGAAGTCGCACACGATCGCGATGTCGCCGACGTTGAGGCCGTGGTCGATCGTGCTGAGCTTGAAGCTGGCGGCCGAGGGGTTGTGCGAGACCACGGACACGCCGTCGTTGACGGCGGACTTCAGTTCGATCGCTTCGGTGCCGGTGAGGCGAACGCCGGCGGCGGTGCCGAAGGCTTCGTCGCCGAACGCGGTCGTGCTGCCGTAGCCGCGCACGCCGCCGTCCATCGTGCTCCACCAGTTGCTGCCGGGGCTGTTCAGCACGTTGACGGTGGGCAGGTCGGATTCGCAGGGATTGCCGGCCGTCTCGCGGATGTCGCGCGCCATCAGTTCGTACGCGGTGCGCACGTTTTCCTGCACGCGGCCCAGGCTTTCGGTCGTCGCGTAGACGCGCTGGTTGGTCAGGAACATGGCCAGCGCCGCGCCCGTGACGATCAGGCCCAGGACCAGCGCGACCATCAGTTCGACGAGGGTGAAGCCCTGCGAGCGACGGCGGGCGTTGAAGGCGTGGCGGGAATGCGTACGCATGGTCAGAGCACCGTCTTCGTCGTGACTTTCTGCGCGGCATCGCCGCCCTTGCGGCGCGAGTCGTCCCACTGCACGACGATCGTGCACGTGGTGCTGCTGCAGGTGATCGAGCCGCAGGCGGTCGGGCCGAGCACCTGCGGCTGCTGCATCGACTGGATCCAGTGGCGCAGGTCGTTGGCCACCAGGTCGCCCGGGTCCGGCGCGGTGCAGGTCATCGGGATGTCGTACCGCCCGATCAGCGCCACCTGGCGGTTGGCGCGCATCGCATCGAACATCGCGTAGCTCTGGGCGACGGCCTGGCTGCGTTCGAGGGCGCTCTGGCTGCTCCGCAGCGAGGTCATCTGCATCGCAGCGATCCCGAGCAGGCCGAAGGCCAGCACGACGACGGCGACGAGGACTTCGACGAGGCTCATGCCCGATTGCGCGCGGGGGGCGCGGACAGGCACGCAGCGTGGGACGGGATGATGGTTCATGTCGGATCCGAAGGCGCGTTGCAGACACCGGTGGCGTTGACGCGATCGAGCGCCATGCGCGAGCCGGTGCGGATGTTCAGTCGGCGGACGTTTTCGAGCGGGCGGCGCGTGACCATGCAGATGTCGATGGCGCCCATCAGCAACGTGGTTTCGGCCTTGTTGCGCGCAAAGCCATCGGCGCGGAACGTCACGCGCACTTTGTCCGGCACCGCCGGGCTGGCGAGCAGCAGCACCTTCGGCGGGACGGTGGACTGGCGCAGCAGGCGGTCGGACGCGGATTCGTACGTGCCGTTCTTGTTGGCATCGACGAATGCGATCCAACCGGTGGCGGTCGTGGTGTTGGCGGCGGCGCACGTCGGGGTGGACGTGTCCGCGTTGAGGCTCAGGCACACGGCGGTGCGCGCGTTGTAGCGGATGGCTTCCATGCGCGCGACCTGCAGGCCCGTCAGCAGTTCGTTGCCCGCGGTGGCCAGGCGACCGGAATTGATGGTCGACTGGAAGCTGGGCACGGCCATGGCCATCAGGATCGCGGCCACGAGGACGGCAACCATCAGTTCGATCATCGTGAAGCCGCGTGCTGCGCGGCCCGACAGCCGGCCGTAGGCCGCCCTGTCGCTTCCCTGCCTGCCCATCCGTCTGCCCCCTGAACCGATCGCCGCTCCTCCCCCCGAGGACCGGCCGATGGTTGTATTTACCCGACGAGCGGCGTTAAGGGAAGATGAAGATCACAAAACCCGACGGTCGGCACGACTTTTCGTCCTGAACTGGGCGAATCGTCGCGCTAGGGGGCTGCGAGATCCGCGGAACCGTCGGGGGCGTCGGGACGAACGGTGCCGTGCTCGCGCGACCGGATCACCGTCGCCCCGAGCACCCCCGCCGCCAGCGCCGCCACCGCGCCCAGCAGGAACGCCAGTTGGTAGCCCTGGTGGCTGGCGGTCACCAGATCGATGCCGCTCGCCGTCGCCGCGCTCGTGCGATGCGCGGCCGCGCTGGCCAGCACCGCCAGCCCGAGCGCGCCGCCCATCATGAAGGACGTGTTGACCAGCCCCGACGCCAACCCGGCATCCGACGGTTCCACATCGCTCATCGCCGCGAGCAGCACCGGGTTGAACGCCAGGCCCCCGCCGATGCCGAGCAGCAGCATCCCCGGCAGCACGTGCGCGACGAACTGGCCCTGCACCGGCGCGAACGCGAACAACGCCAGGCCCGCCGCGGCCAGCGCGAGCCCGATGCCCATCGGCGCGCGGATGCCGAAGCGCATGACGATCTTCGCCGACAGCCCCAGCGAGAACGCCGCCATGATCAGGTTGGCCGGCAGGAACGCCAGGCCCACCTGCATCGGCCCGTAGCCCAGCACCACCTGCATGTAGAGCGCCGAGAGGAAGAACCACGCGAACATCGAGGCGGCCCACAACACGCCGACGACATTCGCCGTGGCCACGTTGCGCAGCCGGAACATCCCCAGCGGCATCAGGGGTTCGCGCACGCGCGCTTCGATCGCGAGGAACAGGACCAGCAGCACGACGGCCGCACCGAGCAGGCCGAGCGTCTGCGTGGACGTCCAGCCCGCAGCGTTGCCATTGACGATCGCGTACACCGCCAGCATCAGCGCGACCGTCACCGTCACCGCACCGGCGACATCGAGCTTCCCGCCGGCCGCATGCCCTGCCCCGCCCGGCAACAGGCGCAGGCTCCACGCGATCACCGCGATGCCGATCGGGATGTTCACCAGGAACACCCAGTGCCAGTCGAGCGCACTGGTGAGCACGCCGCCCAGCAACACGCCGACGCTGCCGCCGCCCGCGCACACGAAGCCGTACACGCCCATCGCCTTCGCGCGCTCGCCCGGTTCGGTGAACAACATCATGATCAGCGACAGCGCGACCGCGGTGACGACCGCGCCGCCGATGCCCTGCACCGCGCGCGCGGCGATCAGCATCGTCTGCGACCCCGACAGGCCGCACGCAAGCGAGGCCAGCGTGAACACCACGATGCCCGCGAGGAACAAGCGCCGGTGGCCGTAGAGGTCACCGAGCCTGCCACCGAGCAACAGGAAGCCGCCGAAGGTGAGCAGGTAGGCGTTGACGACCCACACCAGCGACGCATCGTCGAAGCGCAGGTCTTCGCGGATGGACGGCAGCGCCACGTTCACGACCGTGGTGTCGAGCACGATCATCAGCACGCCCAGGCACAGGACGACAAGGGCGAGCCAGCGGCGACGGGAATCGAGTTGCATGCGGAATCCTCGAAAGGCGTGGGGTGCGGATCAGCCGAGCTTCGCGCGCAGCAGGGCTTCCTGTTCGCGCAGTTCCGGCGTCAGCGCTTCGCCGAAGTCTTCCGCTTCGAAGACCTGGCGGATCTCGATGTCCGAGTCTTCGCCCGGCATCGGGTTCGGGCAACGCTTCACCCATTCCACCGCCTCTTCCATCGAGCGCACCTGCCACAGCCAGAAACCGGCGACGAGTTCCTTGGTTTCCGCAAACGGGCCGTCCGTGACCGTGCGATCGCGCCCGGAGAACCGCACGCGCACGCCCTTCGACGAAGGCTGCAGGCCTTCGCCGGCCAGCATCACGCCGGCCTTCACCAGGTCTTCGTTGAACTGGCCCATCTCGCGCAGCAGTTGTTCGCTGGGCAGCGTGCCGGCTTCGGAATTGGGGGTGGCCTTGACCATGACCATGACGCGCATGTCGTGCTCCTTCTTCGTGATTGGTATGGAAGGCGACGAACGACCGGGGCCGGAATCGACATGGGTCCGAAATATTTTCGGGGATGCCAGGCAAAAAAAGAACGGCGACCTTGCGGCCGCCGTTCGATTCATTGCATGACGCTGGCGCGGATTACTGCGTGGCGGGCTTGTTGCCCGTCGGCGCCGAATTGTCGGCCGGGTTGGTGTCGGCCGGCGGTTCCGCCGTCACGGTGCCGCCCACGGATTCCGAACCCGCGGTGCCGCTCATGTCGGAGGCCGGGGCTTCGGCGGTCACGCCCGCTTCGGTCGCGGCGGTGGCGGTCGTCGCCATCGTGTCGGACGGCATCGTTTCGGCGGGCATCGTCTCGGCGACCGTGGCAGCCGGCGCCGTCGCAGCGGCGGTGCTCGCGTCTTCGGCCTTGTGGCACGCCGACAGGCCCAGGGTGAGCAGCGCGCCGGTGATCAGCGCCATCGTCGTCTTGGTGTTACGCATGGTGGAACTCCTGTCCGGGCATGGTGCCCGCGTTGAAAGGGTGCGGGAGGAATACGGGATCGTTCGTGACGGGAGGGTTGCCGTCTTGTTCAAAGGTTGTAAGGACGCGTGGTTTCGCCGCTTGCGGGGGTGTTTTTGCCCGTGCGCGGTTCAGGCACCTGCACGGGTGTTCAGGGTCGGCGCCAGCCGTGATCCTTCATGCAGGCGTCGAACGCGGCTTCGCGTTCCTTGCCCGCGGGCAGCGTGCGCGTCTGCGCATCGCACTGCGCCTGCGCGGTATCGAAGGGCATCGCCTTGTCGCCGGTCCAGCCGCGATCGTGCGTCGCGCACGCGGAGAGCACCACCAGGCAGGCCAGCACCGGCCATCCACGCACGCGCATCGGTCGTTCCCCTTCAAGGCAGCGCGCATCCTGCCAAGCCTGCGCGCCGGACTCAACTGCCTGCGAAGCGCCCTACCCTTCGGTGAGGATTTCCTCCGGCACCACGCCGTGCCGGATCGCCAGCGACTCCCACACCGCGACCACCGCCAGCGCGCCGGTGGTGGCGACCGCGAGCCACAGCGGCGCCAGCATCCCGCGCCACGTCGGCCAGACCAGCGCCAGCAGCAAAGCCAGGCCCACGAGGTGCGACAAGGGCGGCCCGCGCCGGTCGTTGGTGATCCACTTGAACGTGGCCGTGCCCACCAGGTAGCACAGCGGACCGCCGAGCAGGATCGCCAGGCCCATCGGCGTGGCGTGGCGCGGATGCGCGAGCACGATCTCGTCGCCCACCGCGCACAGCAGGATGCCGGCCACCAGCACGAAGTGCGCATAGGTGTAGGCCGAGCGCGCTTCGCGCCCGGGATCGCGCGCGCGTTCAATGCGTTGCGTCGCACGCCGCGCGCCGGTGTCGAAATAGATCCACCACAGCAAGATGGTGCTGAGCAACGCGCAGGCGAAGGCCGCGAGCACGTCGGGGTTCCATTCCAGGTTGGCGAACGTCGCGCCCGTCACCAGCAACGATTCGCCGAGCGCGATGATCACGAACAGCGCGCAGCGCTCGGCCATGTGCGCGCCTTCCACGTTCCAGTCCTCGATGGTCGACCGCCCCAGGCCCGGCACCCAGTAGAACGCGATCGGCGCGATCGTTTCGATCGACAGCGCCAGCGCCCACCAGGCGAAGCGCGCATCGTGCGTGGCCACGCCGCCCGCGATCCAGCACACCGATGCCATCGCCAACCAGACGAGGATGCGCTGGAAATTGCGCCGCATGTGCACCGCTTCGCGCCGCACCGCCCACAGGAAGAACAGCGTGCGCCCGAGCTGCATCGCCGCGTAGGCCGCGCCGAACAGCAGCCCGCGCGAATCGAACGCTTTCGGGATCGCCACCGACACCCACACGCCCGCCAGCATCAGCGCCAGCAACGCGATGCGCACGGGAATGCGTTCGGGATCGAGCCAGTTGGTCACCCACGAGGTGTTGATCCAGATCCACCACGTGCCGAGCAGCAGCAGGAGCACTTCCGCCAGGCCCTTCGGCGTGAGGTGCGCAAGCAACGTGTGCGACAACTGGGTGACCGCGAACACGAACACCAGGTCGAAGAACAACTCGACCATGCCGACCTTGCCGCTGTCGTGTTCGCCGCGCGTGCGCAGCAGCGACGTGCGACCGCGTGGACTCATGCGGACGCCGACCGGTCGGACTGCGCCGCGACGAACGCCGCGAACCCGCGCACGAACGCATCCAGTTGCGCGAGCGTCTTCTCGTCCGCGATCTCGCCATCGGCGCCCATCACCGACGTCGCGCGCGACACCATCAGCCGCCCGCCCATCCATTGCCGCGCGCGCATCGTGCGCAGCACCGGCAACCAGGCGTTCTGGGACAGGATGGTGCCGAAGCCGCCCGGGGATGCGCCCATCACCGCGACCGGCCGGTCGCCGAACACGCGCGGGATATCGTCCGCGGGACGCGAGAGCCAGTCGATCCCGTTCTTGAACACGCCGGGGATGCCGTTGTTGTATTCGGGCGTGGCGAGCAGCAGGCCGTCGGCCGCGACCACGCGCGCCTTCAGCGCTTCCACCGCGGCGGGCAGGCCCTCGCGCGCTTCCACGTCCCCGTCGTACAGCGGGATGCCGTGCAGCGTGGCCAGGTCGAGCGTGACGCCGGGAATCGCCAGGCGCTGCGCCGCGCGCAGCAGCGCGGTGTTGAACGAGCCCTGCCGCAGGCTGCCGGAAATCCCGAGGAGCTTGATCATGGTCGTGGCCTGCGGGGACGTGCGGCGATCATACCCATGCGCGCTGCAACGTTTCGCTCACGCACGCTGCGCGGCCGCGCGCGACAATCGCGCCCTCCCCCGTCCGGAGCCACCGACATGGCGCACCACGATTTCCCCCGACGCACACTCGGCCAGGGCCTCACCGTGTCGGCCCTCGGGCTGGGCTGCATGGGCATGTCGGATTTCTACGGCCCGAGCGAGGAAGCGACCAACCTCGCCACCCTGCACCACGCGCTCGACATCGGCGTGGATTTCCTCGACACGGCCGACATGTACGGCGTCGGCGAAAACGAACGCTTGTTGTCGAAGGTGCTGAAGGACCGCCGCGACGACGTGACGCTGGCCACCAAGTTCGGCAACGTGCGCGGCGAGGACGGCGCGATGCTGCGCATCGACGGCAGCCCGGAGTACGTCATGCAGGCCTGCGATGCCAGCCTCAAGCGCCTGGGCGTCTCGCACATCGACCTGTACTACCAGCATCGCGTCGATCGCACGGTGCCGATCGAAGACACCGTCGGTGCCATGGCGCGCCTCGTCGAAGCCGGCAAGGTGCGTTACCTCGGCTTGTCGGAAGCCTCGGCCGCGACGATCCGCCGCGCGCACGCGGTGCATCCGATCGCTGCGTTGCAGAGCGAGTACTCGCTGTGGTCGCGCGATGTGGAAGCGGAGATCCTGCCGACGCTGCGCGAACTCGGGATCGGCTTCGTGGCCTACAGCCCGCTGGGGCGCGGGTTCCTCACAGGCGCGATCCCGGACGCCTCGACGCTCGCCGACAACGACTGGCGTCGCCAGAACCCGCGCTTCCAGACCGACAACGCCGCGCAGAACCGCGCCCTCGTCGATGCCGTGACCGAGCTTGCGCGGGCGCGCAACCTCACGCCCGCGCAACTCGCGCTCGCGTGGCTGCTGCACCAGGGCGACGACATCGTCCCGATCCCCGGCACGCGCAAAGTGGCACGCCTGGACGAGAACGCGGCCGCCGCGCGCGTCATGCTCGACGCCGCTGCGTTGCAACGCATCGAAGACGTCCTGGCGACGCACGCCGTCGCAGGCACGCGCTATCCCGCGGCCGGGATGAAATCCGTCGATGCCTGACGCCCGTGCCCTCGCCGACTGGTTGCACGCCCATCCGCGCGTCTTCGTGCTGACGGGCGCGGGCTGCAGCACTGCGTCCGGCATCCCCGATTACCGCGATCGCGACGGCGGCTGGAAGCGCAAGCCGCCGGTGACATACCAGGCGTTCGTGCAGGACCCGGCGACGCGCGCGCGGTACTGGGCGCGCAGCCACGCGGGCTGGCCGATGGTGGCGCGCGCGCAACCCAACGCGGCGCATCGCGCACTCGCGGACCTCGAAGCATGCGGGCGCACGACGATGCTGGTCACGCAGAACGTCGACGGCCTGCACCAGCGCGCCGGCACGCGCGATGTCCTCGACCTGCATGGCCGCATCGATGCGGTGCGTTGCCTGGGCTGCGGCGCGCGCACCTCGCGCGACGCGGTGCAGGCGCAACTCGTCGAACGCAATCCCGACTGGTCGCACGCGGTCGACGACGCAGCGATCGCCCCCGACGGCGACGCGGAGCTCGATGCGATCGACACGCGCGACTTCCAGGCGCCGCGCTGCGATGCGTGCGACGGCCTGCTGAAACCCGACGTCGTGTTCTTCGGCGAGAACGTCCCGCGCGAACGCGTGTTCGCCGCGCAGGCCGCATTGCAATCCGCCGACGCGATGCTCGTGGCCGGGTCTTCGCTGATGGTCTATTCCGGCTACCGCTTCGCGCTGCTGGCCCGCGAGGCCGGCCTGCCCCTGGCCATCCTGACGAACGGCACCACCCGCGCGGACGCCCTGGCCACCCTCAAGCTCGAGGCGGACTGCGGAAACACCTTGGAAACAGCGGTTTCCGCGCTCGCCTAGGCCTTCCGGCCCCATGACTTCCTTCATAGACAATTTGGTCTAGACAAGTCGTTCTAGACGGCGTAGCGTGCGTTCCCATCGCACCGCGGACGCCTTCAACGCCATGTCGCCCGACAGCACCACCCGCAAGCCCACCGCCGCCGAACTCGACCTGCTGCGCACGCTCTGGCAACTCGGTCCGTCGACCGTGAAGGACGCGCACGCCGCCCTGATGGTGGACCGCCCCGCGATCACCTACGCCAACGTGCTGCGCCTGATGCAGGTGATGCACGGCAAAGGCCTGCTGGTCCGCGACGAATCGCAGCGCTCGCACGTGTATGCCGCCGCGCAAGCGCAGGACACGCTGCAGACCAACCTGCTCCACGACCTCATCGAGAAAGCGTTCGCCGGCTCCGGCAAGCACCTGGTGCTCGCCGCGCTCGACGCGCACGTGACCGACGCCGAACGCGACGAGATCCGCAAGCTGCTCGATGCCACGACGCCTTCGCAGGAGCCGACCGATGAATGACTTCGTCGCCACGCTGGTGCCCGCGCTCGGGCACGCGCTCGTGCAGTTCCTCTGGCAGGGCGCGGCGATCGGCGCGCTCGCGGCCATTGCGTTGCGCCTGTTGCGCGATGCGTCGCCGCAGGCCCGTTACCTCGTCGCGTGCCTGGCGCTGCTAGCCTGCGTGATCGCGCCGGTGTACAGCGTCGTCTCGCAATTCAACGACCTCGCGCCCGCCACGCAAGCCGTGCCGGATTTCCACCGCGTGCAGGAAATCAACTTCGCCGACAACAGCGCGATGCCGACGGTGCAGGCCCGCGTCGATGCCTGGTTGTCCGCGATGACGCCGGCCATCGTCGCCGCGTGGGCCGCGGGCGCGAGCGTCTTCTGCCTGCGCACCTTGTTCGGCGCCGCGTGGTTGCGCCGCATGCGGCGTGTGCCGCAGCCGCCGCTGCAGGCGACGTGGCAGGCGCGACTGGATGCGATCGCGCGTCGGATGCGCGTGCGCGATGTTGCGCTGCGCCTGGTCGATGCGCTCGATTCGCCCGTCGTTGCCGGCTGGTGGCGTCCCGTCGTCCTGCTGCCGACCGCGGTGGCGCTGCGCATGCCCGCCGACCTCGTCGAGGCCTTGCTCGCGCACGAACTGGCGCACGTGCGCCGCCACGATTACCTCGTGAACTTGTTGCAGCGCGTCGTCGAAGCGCTGCTGTTCTACCACCCCGTCACCTGGTGGCTGTCGCGGCGCGTGCGCATCGAACGCGAACACGTCGCCGACCGCCTCGCCGCCGATGCCCTCGGCGAACCGCGACGCCTTGCCGTCGCGCTCGCCGCGCTGTCCGACCTGCAACGCCCCGCTCCCACACGCGTCCCCCACCTCGCGCATGCCGCCCACGGAGGCCACCTGATGTCCCGCATCCAGCAATTGCTCCATCCCGCGCGTTCCAGCAACCACCGCGTGCCCGCCGGCCGCATCGCCCTGCCGCTGCTCGGCATCGCCGCGGCGTGCATCGCGTTCGTCGCACAGGCGCAGATCGGTCGCGACGCAGCGCCCGTCGTCGCCGCCACGCCCGCGGTCTCCGCGACGCCGGCCGTCGATGCCGCACCGATCGCCGCACCCGCGGTCGATGCAACGCCTGTCGTTGCCACGACACCGCGCGTCCAGGCCACGCCCGCCGTGCAGGTCGCGCAGGAAACCACTTCGATCCGCCAGATCCGCGACCACGACGACGGCCACACCTTCGCGCTCGTGCGCCACGGCCAGGACGGCTACACGATGTCCGGCTCCACGCGCGACATCCCGCAGATCGATGCGGTCAAGCGCATGGTGCGCAACGACTTCCTGTGGTTCCGCCGCGATGGCAAGGCCTACGTGATCGACGATCCGGCCACCGTCTCGCACGCGCAGGCCGCGTGGAAGGACAGCGAACTGCTCGGCGACAAGATGGAAGCGCTCGGCAAGCAGATGGAAGTGCACGGCAAGAAGATGGAAGGCCTCGGCGCGCAGATGGAAAAGCTCTCCGGCGACGGCAAGCCTTCCCCGAAGCTCGACGCCGCGAACGAGCGCCTGGAGGACCTCGCCGCGCAGCAGGAGGAACTCGCCGGCAAGCAGATGAAGCTTGCGCAGAAGCAGCGCAAGGCCGACGGCAAGGCCGCCGACGACCTCGACGCGCAGATGGACGCGCTGAGCAAGGAGATGGACGCCCTCAGCGGACAGATGGAAGCGCAGAGCCGCATCATCGAAAGCGAAAGCGCGCAACTGCGCCGCAACGCCGAACCCATGGAAGCGCTGAGCCGCCAGATGCAGGACGCCAGCAAGCCGATGGACGCACTGGGCCGCCAGATGAATGTCCTGGGCAAGCAGCAGGAACAGTTGTCGCGCAAGGCGATGCTGGAGACCGAACGGCTGATCGCCGAAGCGTTGAAGTCCGGCCTCGCGAAGCCCTCCCCCGTCGTGCAGTCGCGCTGAATCGACGGGACCGGGGACCGGGGACCAGGGACCGGGGACCCGGAACAACAAAAAAAGCCGCGCATCTCTGCGCGGCTTTTTCTTTTGCATTCCCGAGTCCCTTGTCCCTGGTCCCCGGTCCCGTCTTTACGCGCGCGAATCCCGACGCCCACCCGCCGGCTTGCCGGCGGAGGCACCACCGCGATGCTGCTTCGGACCGGCATGCGCGTGGCGCGGCTGGGCCGCGGCCGGCTTGCCGTGCGGGCGATGCCCGCGCTGCGGACGCGGCGCGCTGCGCGGCGCACCGAACGGCGCGCTGTCCAGGCGCATCGGACGGCTGGGCTCGAAGCCCTTCACGTTTTCCATCGCGATGTCGGTCTTCAGCATGCGCTGGATCTGGCGCAGCAGGCCCGCTTCGTCCGGCGAGACCAGCGACAGCGCTTCACCCGTCGCGCCGTTGCGGCCCGTGCGGCCGATGCGGTGCACGTAGTCTTCCGCGACCATCGGCAGGTCGTGGTTGATGACAAGCGGGAGGTTGGGGATGTCGAGGCCGCGCGCGGCGACGTCGGTGGCCACCAGCACGCGCGCCTTGCCCGACTTGAACTCGTTCAACGCACGCTGGCGCGCGGCCTGGCTCTTGTTGCCGTGGATCGCGACGGCCTTCAGGCCCGCCGCTTCCAGCTGTTCGGCGAGGCGGTTGCAACCGTGCTTGGTCTTGCCGAACACCAGCACCTGTTCGCTGTGGCGACGGGCGAGGATGTCGATCAGCAGTTCGCGCTTGCGCGCGCCGTCGACCGGGTGCACGCGGTGCACGATCGTGTCGACGATGGTGTTCTGCGTGGCGATCTGCACCTGCTGCGGCGACTTCATGAATTCCAGCGCCAGCTGCTTGATCTGCGCTTCGAACGTGGCCGAGAACAGCAACGTCTGGCGCGTGGCCGGCACGCGGCCGAGGATGCGCTTGATCGAGGGCAGGAAGCCCATGTCGAGCATGCGGTCGGCTTCGTCGAGCACCAGCATCTCGACGGCGTCGAGCTTGGCGGTGCCGCGCTCGAGGTGGTCGATCAGGCGGCCCGGACATGCGACCAGGATGTCGACGCCGCGGCGCAGCTGTTCGATCTGCGGCTGCATGCCGGCGCCACCGTAGATGGTGGTGACGTTGAGGCGCAGGTGGCGGCCGTAGGCGCGCAGGCTTTCGCTGACCTGCACCGCGAGTTCGCGGGTCGGGACCAGGATCAACGCGCGCGGCTTGCGCGGGCCGGCCAGCTTGCCCGCCACGGTGGCCGGCGCGCCTTCGGCGAGGCGCTGCAGCAGCGGCAGGCCGAACGCGGCGGTCTTGCCGGTGCCGGTCTGGGCGCCGCCGAGCACGTCATGGCCGGCCAGGACGAGCGGGATCGCTTCGGACTGGATCGCGGTGGGCGTGGTGTAGTTGTTGTCGGCGAGCGCGCGCAGCAGCGCGGGCGCGAGCCCGAGGGTTTCGAACGTCATTGGTGGAGCTCCGAGTATGGATCGCACGCCGGACATTGGCCGGCGAGCACTCGAAGCTTTCCCTGGAACCGCGCTGTCGAGTCTGTTGTGCGCCCCGGCGAGAAGGCCGGCGCGTGTCGCGCGACGAAAGAGGTACGGGGTGATCGGGTCCGGTGGATCCGTGGGATCCGGGGCGATCAATGGCCGGGAAAACGCTAGGCCGTGCGCGAGCGGGGCGGAGCTTAACACGGCTGAGCCAGGAAACCGGGCCGATCGGGCAAACCCGCATCCCTGTTCAGTTAACCCCTCCGGAGGCAAAAAAACGGCGCCCCCGGGGACGCCGTTCCTGAAACCCGGTTCTTGGCGCCGGGATTCGACTTACTTGTAGTTGTTGGTGCCGATCGTGCGCGTGGAGGCGCTCTTCCACAGGACGTCCCGCTCGATCTTGCTGGACCAGCCGGTCAGCGTGAACGGCGTGCGAACCTGCGTGCTCAGTCGCGTGTAGTTGCCGTACGACTGGTTGCCGCTGTGCGTGACCGACGAGGTGCCGGTGTTGTAGACCACGCCCGTCGCCGAGTTGTAGCGCACGATGTTGTTCGTGAACTTGATGCCCGAGCACCCGTTGGTGCCCATGCCCAGGCTGCCGTTGCGCTCGAACGTGCACGAGGTGATCGTCACGCCCGACACGCGCTTCCAGATGTTCATGCCGTACTTGGCGTTGTTGTTGAGGCGGCAGTTCTGGATCAGGATCGACGTGCAGTGGCTGGTGCCGTCCGGTTCCAGGTCGATGCCGCACTCCGGCGAGGTGCCCTTGGAGTAGCTGAATTCCGAGTCGTACACCTTGATGTTGCTGCACTCGGTGAGCGACAGGCCCTGGCGGCGGTTGTTGGTGGAGATGATGTTGCCGATCACCACGTCCGTCGCGCCGCCACCCACGCACACGCCATCGCCGGTGCACTTGGACACGCGCAGGTCGCGCACGGTGACGTGGTCGCTGTTGAGGATCTGGATGCCGTGGCCCCACTCGTGCGTGCTGGTGCCCGAGTAGTTGTGCGTGTCGCGGTCGCCGACCAGCTGGCCGCCGGCGATCTCCACGTTCGTCTTGCCGTTGACGTAGACCAGGTAGTGGCGGATCAGCGAGCAGGTCTTCGCCTTGAGGATCGCGCTGGGATCGAGCTTGAGCAGCATGTTGCTGCGCAGGTTGATCTTCTTGCTGGTGTCGATCAGGTAGGTGCCGGCCGGGATGGTGACCGTGCCGCCCGAGGTCGGGAGCGAATTGATCGCTGCCTGGATGGCCGCCGTATCGTCATGCTTGCCGTCGCCGATGGCGCCGTAGGTCTTGACGCTGCGCGAAGTCGTGCCGCGCGTGCGGGTCGGATACGTCGCGGCGAGCGCCGGCAGCGAAACGCCACCGAGGACGAGCGGCGCTGCGAGCAGCAGCGAGTTCTGGAGAAACTGGCGACGAGGCATTCCTGCCCCGTGCACGTCGTGCACGAGCGTGTTGGTGTTCAAGGCTTGAGCCCCTTTCGTTTGTAGACCGGCAATTGGATGGCGCGAAATTTGCGCCGCCGATCAATGGACCAAACGGGATCCGCAAGGAGATCCCACGAAGGACGCTGCAATCACGCTGGACCGTGGACGTTGAAACTTCGAGCGCTTCAACAACGTCGACGTCTCGTGATGGCGTGGACCGGACTGTACGCGGTTGCGACGGGAATTCACCCCCTCATCACTGAAAGCGGACATGACCTCATCCGATCGGCGCATTCACGTTGGCTGCGATTCATGCGTGTCAAAGCGGCAGCGCGATTTCACGCGCGCATTTAACGCAGTAATAACTTCTTCCCCGAATTCAGGCGTTTTTTGCATGACGAACGGCATGCAGAAAACGTCTTCGGAACGCATGACGCGCCGCAACAAGCATGCCGTCGCTTGCGCGGCCGGGTGACGCGGTGTGTCACGTTGTCCCTACGGACCGCGCACGAGACTTCCCCCATGCGGATCCACCATCTGAACTGCATCGCCAGCGGCGCCTCGCGCGGCCGCATCGGCGCATTCGCCCTGCACTGCCTCCTCGTGGAGACGCACGAAGGGCTGTTGCTCATCGATACGGGCCTGGGACTGGGCGACGTCGCCGATCCGCAGCAGCGCCTGAGCGATGCCTTCCTCAGCACGCTCAAGCCCGGCTTGAACCCGGACATGACCGCGATCCGCCAGATCGAACGCATGGGCTTCCGTGCCTCCGACGTGCGCGACATCGTGCTGACGCACCTGGATTGCGACCAGGCCGGCGGCCTGGATGACTTCCCGCGCGCGCGCGTCCACATGCTGGCGGCCGAACGCGACCACGCGATCGCGCAGAAGAGCTGGCTGGATCGCCAGCGCTATCGCCCGCAGCAGTGGTCCACGCAGAACCGCTGGATGGCGCACGAGCCCAGCTTCGGCGCCGGCTGGATGGGCTTCGAATGCGCGCGCGACCTGCCGTGCCTGCCGCCCGAACTGCTGCTGGTTCCCCTGCCCGGCCACACGCCCGGACATGCGGGCGTCGCGCTGCGGTGCGACGGGCAATGGTTGCTGCACGCGGGCGATGCGTTCTTCGATCCGCGCGAACTCGATGCGAAACCGCAGGCGCGCCTGGCGCTGCGCATGTACGAGCGCCTGCTCGACACCGACCACGCGACGCGCCTGGCCACGCAGCAACGGCTGCGCGACCTGCATCGCACGCATCCGCAGATCGAGATCTTCTGCACGCACGACATCGAGGCCTTCGAACGCCTGTCCGGTCGCCGCGCCGACGAACAGGTGCCCGCCGCGCACGAAGCCTGGCGCGACAAGATCGTGCGCCGTCCCGTGGTCGAAGCGCCGATCTCCGCGCCGCACGGCGTGCCGGGCCTGGAAGTGGCCGACTTCACCGGCGACGCGGACACGCCGCCGCCGCGCGTGCCCGCGTTCGGCGACCGCGACGCGCGCACGAGGCGCTGATGGCCAAGCGCAAGGATGCAAGCGCGTTGCGCATCGCCACGTTCAACGTCAACGGCATCAAGACGCGCCTGCCGCACCTGCTGCAGTGGCTGGCGCGCGAGCAGCCCGACATCGCCTGCCTGCAGGAACTCAAGGCGCTCGACGACGCCTTCCCCATCGCGGAGATCCGCGACGCGGGGTACGGCGCGCTGTGGATGGGGCAACGTTCGTGGAACGGCGTGGCGATCCTGGCGCGCGGGATGGACCCGATCGAAAGCCGCCGCGGTTTGCCTGGCGACAAGGCCGATACGCAAAGTCGTTACCTCGAAGCCGCCGCGCATGGCGTGCTGGTGGGATGCCTCTATTTGCCCAACGGCAATCCGCAACCGGGGCCGAAGTTCGACTACAAGCTCGCGTGGTTCGACCGGTTCCTCAAGCACGCGCAACACCTGCTCGATGCCAAACAGCCCGTCGTGCTGGCGGGCGATTACAACGTGGTGCCGACGGACGACCTGGACATCTACGATCCGAAGTCCTGGAAGAAGGACGCGCTGCTGCAACCGGAAAGCCGCGAACGCTATCGCAAGCTGCTGGCGCAGGGCTGGACGGATGCGCTGCGCACGATGCATCCGGGAGAGAACATCTACACGTTCTGGGATTACTTCCGGAACCATTGGCCGAACAACCGCGGCCTGCGCATCGACCACTTGCTGCTGAGCGAGGAACTCGCCCCGAAGCTGCGCGCCTCGGACGTGGATCGCTGGGTGCGCGATCTGCCGAGTGCCAGCGACCACGCGCCGACGTGGGTGGAGCTGGCGATGTCGACGCCGGCGAAGAAGGCTACGAAAAAATCGATCAAGAAGGTTGCGAAGAAGGCATGAGATCGTCATTCCCGCGAAGGCGGGAATCCAGTCCTTGCCGGAGCGCTGGATTCCCGCCTACGCGGGAATGACGAGCGCCTGCAAACGCAAGGCGTCCACCAGGGCATGCGAATGCGCGGTGTTGTCGAAGAGGCACCACGCCGGCCGGCCGCGGCGCGCATGCATCTTCAGTTGGGTCGCGATCTCCGCCAACCGCGCATCGTCGTACGCGCTGTAATACATCCGCGGCGACCCATGCAGGCGCCAGTAATGCCAGCGCCCTGCCCCGCCTGGTTCGCCCGCACCCTCTGGCTGCGGTGGATCTGCCGCCACGCGCGCAACCTCGAACCGATCCCACACCCGATCCACGCCGGGCGCGAACCAGCTCGCATGCCGCGGCTCGCACGCGATCGGCACATCGAACCCCTTCCGCAGTTGCGTGAAGAACGCGCCGGCCACGCGCGCATCGAACGCGAGCGACGGCGGCAGCTGCACCAGCACGCCGCCCAGCTTCGCGCCGAGGCCGGACACTTCGTCGGCGAACTGCGCGATCAACGGCCCGCAGCGCACCAGCCGCGCCTCGTGCGTGATCGCCTTCGGCAGCTTCACCGAAAACCGGAACGCGCGCGGCACCGTCGCGGCCCAGCGCACGAACGTCTCCGGCTTGTGCGGCCGGTAGAACGTCGAGTTGATCTCCACGACCGAAAAGCGCGTGGCATAGCGTGCCAACGCGCTGTCGCCCTCGCCGAACAACGCCGCATGGCGCGAGGCGATCGACCAACCGGCGCATCCGATGCGAACGTCGGTCGTCGCCACCGCGCTCAGACCATCGGCGGATCGGAATCGCGCGCCCAGTGGCGGTGCTGCGCCATGGCTTCGATGAAGGCCTGCGCGCCACGCTTGGCGTCCTTCGCCGCCGACACGACGACGCCAGGATCGGGCTTGCCGTCCGGCAACGTCGGACTGCCACCGCCCGCCTCGAGCAACGCACGACCCGCGCCCAGCACCAGCAACGGCTTGCAATGCCGCACCTGGTTCTGCACGAACTCCGCGGTCAGGCCGACCTTCGACAGCGCGGCAACGCCCATGTCGCCGTCGGGCAACACGACCGCATCGAACAGGAAGCCCGGTTCGTTCTCGAGCGACGCATCCGCTTCGAGCACATCGCCCTGGCGCGTCTTGAACGGCCCGACGCGCAACCCGACCAGGCGCGGCACCGCACCGGCGGCACGCAAGGCGGTCCGCACGACGTCGAGCGCTTCGCCATCGATGCCCGTCGCGACGAGCAACGCGACCTTGCGCGAACGCACGCCGAGTTCGCCCGGACGCGCCAGCAACGACAAGGTCGGCGACTGCCGCACTTCCGGCTTCGGGCGCTTGGCGATCGCCAGCGGCATCGGCGCGATGTCGCCGATCGCGATCCCGAGGCCATCGGCCACTTGCCTGGCAAGATCGCGCGACACGTTGAGCAGCAGCGACAACATCCGCTCGCGGATCGCCGGCACCGTCACCTTGCTCAGCTCGAACCGGAACGCCGCGGCGATGTGCGCCTGCTCCACCGGCGACTGGCTCTCGTAGAACAACGCCGCCTGGTTGAAATGCTCGGCGAACTTCTCCGGGCTGCCACGCACTTCATCGGCGCGGATCGGTTCCGGGAACGCCATCTGTCCCATCTGCCCCGACTGGAACGGGCACCCGCCGCCCAGGCTGTTCGGTTCGTACGCCACGCGGCCGCGATGGATCGCCTGACGATGCAACCCGTCGCGCTGGTTGTTCGCGACCGGCGCGATCGGCGCGTTGATCGGGATCTCGTGGAAGTTCGGCCCGCCCAGGCGCGTGATCTGCGTGTCCACGTAGGAATGGATGCGGCCGGCCAGCAACGGATCGTTGGTGAAATCGATGCCCGGCACGATGTGCGCGGTGCAGAAGGCGACTTGCTCCGTCTCGGCGAAGAAGTTGTCGGGATTGCGGTTGAGCACCATGCGGCCGATCGGCTGCACCGGCACCAGTTCCTCCGGCACGAGCTTGGTCGCATCCAGGATGTCGAAGCTGAACTTCGCCGCCTGTTCCTCGGTGAACAGCTGCACGCCCAGTTCCCACTCCGGGTATTCGCCGGCTTCGATCGCGTCCCACAGGTCGCGGCGATGGAAGTCCGGGTCCGCGCCGGAAATCTTCACCGCCTCGTCCCACGTCAGCGAATGCGTGCCGAGCTTCGGGTTCCAGTGGAACTTCACCAGCGTCGCCTCGCCGGCGTCGTTGACGAAGCGGAAGGTGTGCACGCCGAAGCCCTGCATCATGCGCAGGCTGCGCGGGATCGCGCGGTCGGACATCACCCATTGCAGCATGTGCGCCGACTCGGGCATTAGCGACACGAAATCCCAGAACGTGTCGTGCGCCGAGGCCGCCTGCGGCATGCCGTGGTGCGGCTCGGGCTTCACCGCATGCACCAGGTCGGGGAACTTCATCGCGTC